>CAZGSV010000139.1:0-7411 GCA_964528605.1 uncultured Armatimonadia bacterium | reverse complement strand
AATTCTGCCGTAGAGGAGCAACCACAATGCCCATGCAAGACAAGGAGCTCCGGCTCCGCGTGTTACGAGAGTTCGCTCGCCGCTCGCTCGACACCCGCTTCCTTGACGTGTTCTGCAGCAAGGGCGTGGTGCGCTTGAGCGGCAGGGTCACCGCCAGCCGCGCGGCCAACGTCAACCTCAAGGAGTACTTCGCCACCATCACCGAGGTGCTGCGCAGAATCCCTGAGGTGCGCGACGTACTCTCGGACGTCTCATTCCGCTAGCGGCTCGCTGCCCGACAGCCGCTCCAGCAGGCGGAGCGCCTCCGCCGGCCTCACAAACAGCGTCTTCGCCCGCTCGTAAAGCACGTGTCCCGGGCCGGCGCCCTTCGCCCGGCGCACGAACTTCCGCTGCGTATAGTCCACGGGAACCAGTTCCGAATGCTTCTGGTCGCTGAAATGCGCCGCCAGCGTGGCCACCGCCTCCACCACCTCGCGCGCTACGGCCTCCGGGCGGCGGCCCGTGCGGATGACGGCGTGCCCCCCCTTCGCACCCCGGGAGTGAAACCATAGGTCGTCACTCTCCGCCATCCGCAGCACCGTCTCGTTTCCCCGCGCGTCCGTGCCTACCAGCACCTCGTAGCCCCGAATGTCGGGGAATCTGCGCACCCCCTTTAGCCCTACGCGTGCCTTCGCCTTGCGCACCACGGCTCTCTCGCGCACTAGGCCCTTGGCCTGCAGTTGCTCCCGCAGCGCCGCCAGTTCCTGCGGCGTCGCTACGCTCTTGGCTTCCTGCAGCGCGCCCTCCAGAATGACGCACTCGCGCTCTACGCGTGCGATGAGGGAGGGAAGTTGGCGCGCCGCGCTCTCCGCTCTTCGAGCGCGGTCAAAGTGCCGTGCGGCGTTGGCGTAGGGCGAGAGGCTCGGATCCAGTTCCACCCCGATGCTGGCGCCTGGAGTGTACAGATCCTCGAGAGTGGCACGCTTGGTTCCCAGGGGAGCCTTGTCAGGCTGCGCCAGGAGCATCTCGCCCGCCCGCCGCCATTCCTGCGCCCTTCCCGCCTCTTTCAGTTCATCCTGACGCTGTCTGAGGGTGTGGTGCGCACGCTCGAGCGAGGCGCTCAGCATCGCACACAGGCGCGCTCGCGCCTGCGCCCCTGCCTCCGCCTCTTGCTCTCGCAGGAACACGGCGGCTACAGCCGCGCTCGCAGCCCCGGGAGTCCCTGCGCCCGGCGTCGGGGCGAGTATCCCCGCCGGTGCCACGCCCTGTAGGTATCGTTCGACCGCCTCCCGCCCGGGAGCGGCACTCGGCAGCGCGCCCAGCAGCCTATTGAAGGCGCCCAGGACCGCCGCATCGCTCGCCAGGCGCCGCGCCTCCCCCGGCCCCAGCCCCAACTGCCCCAGCGCCTCAACGACCAGCGTCGGGCTAAGACCCTGGCGCAGGCCGGAAAGCACACGTCCCGCATCATCAGAGCCGGCGACCGCCTGCGCCACCTCCTCCGGCGCAAGCGCAACCGCCAGGTCCTTGGCCGCCTTGGGCGCCGGCGGCGAATAGCGCCCCCCAACTGCCAGACGGCCCCCAGTCTCCCCGCGCATGTTGCGGTTAGCGACCCACAACACCTGTTCCTCCGCGCCGAGGAGAACCAGATTGCTGCCCCCGCTGATGAGTTCGCCCACGAGGCTCCGCGCCTCCGTGCCCGGACGCTCGAATCTCACGAAGACCACCCGGTCGAATCCGTGCTGGACCAGCGCACGGAGGCGTGCGTCGCGCAGGTGCGAGGTGAGCAGCGGGTGCGGCTCTTGGGCCCCGCGCCCGTGCCCCGGAGCGACCCACAGGCACGCGCGGCGGGGATGCGAAGACACGTACAGGTCCCAGGCGCGGCTCGCCTGCAGCCGCAAGACGAAATGGAAGCGCCCAGCCTGCTCCACGGCCTTGACGCGAGCGCCCGCGAGGGCCGCATTAGCCTCGCCTATGACCCAAGATAAGACCAGACTGTCGAACCTCACTCGCCTACCCGCCCCGCTTTCGTCCTCGCTCACGGGAGTGTGAGCGGGCCGGATGTGTGTTATACTCTAACAGGTTGGGCGCGCGCCGCCTCAGCGCGGCGCGCCTGCAAGATCGCCGAGAAAGTCCTATGGGAAGTCTACTGAAACAACTCGTGGATTCCAACGAGCGCCAAGTCGCGCGCCTGCGACCCGTTGTGGCCCGGGCGAACGCCCTGGAGGCCGAGATTGGGCCGCTCTCCGACCAGGCGCTCGCCGCCAAGGGCCCCCAATTCCGGGAGCGGCTGGCAAACGGAGAGGCGCTCGACGACCTCCTCCCCGAGGTCTACGCCGTCGTCCGCGAGGTCGCCCGGCGCACCGTCGGCATGCGTCCCTTCGACGTGCAGATAATGGGCGCCATCGTGCTCCACCAGGGCAAGATCGCCGAGATGAGAACCGGCGAAGGTAAGACCCTGGTCGCCACCATGCCCATCTGCCTCAACGCCTTCACCGGCAAGGGCGTCCATCTCGCCACCCATAACGACTACCTGGCCAAGCGCGACCGCGAGTGGATGGGCCCCATCTATGAGTTCCTCGGCCTCACCGTGGGTCTGCTCCAGCAGACCGAGAAGAACCCCGCGCGCCGCCGCGAAGCCTACGCAGCCGACATCACCTACGGCACCTACAGCGAGTTCGGCTTCGACTACCTCCGGGACAACATGGCCATCAGCCTGCAAGAGGTAGTGCAGCGCGGCCTCAACTACTGCATCGTGGACGAGGTGGACAGCCTGCTCATAGACGAAGCGCGCGTCCCCCTCCTTATCGCGGGCGAGGCCGCCAAGCCCACCGACCTCTACGCAAAAGTTGACCGCGTCGTCGCCTCCCTCACCCGCGAGCGCGACTACACTGTGGACGAGAAAATCAAAACCGCCATGCTCACCGAGGAAGGGCAGACCAACGTCGAGCGCGCTCTCGGGCTGGAGAACCTCTCCGACCCGGATAACCTGGAGATAGCCCACCACGTCAACGCCGCCCTGCGCGCCCGCTACTGCTACAAGCGCGACGTGGACTACCTGGTCAAGGACGGCGAGGTCGTCATCGTTGACGAGTTCACTGGCCGCACGCTGCCGGGCAGAACCTGGGCCGAAGGCCTGCACCAGGCTATCGAGGCCAAGGAGCGCGTCCCCATCCGCGAAGAGTCCCAGACCCTCGCCACCATCACCTACCAGAACTACTTCCGCCTCTACCAGAAACTGTCGGGCATGACGGGCACCGCGAAAACCGAAGAGGGCGAGTTCGTCAAAATCTACGGCATGCCGGTCGTGGTGATACCGCCCTACAAGCCCATCATCCGCCGGGACTTCCCCGACGTTGTGCAGAAGACGGAGGAGTCTAAACTCCGCAGCATCGCTCTCGAGATTGCGTCGGTGCACGCCACCGGGCGGCCCATCCTGGTGGGCACCCGCTCCATCGAGGTCTCCGAGCGTCTCAGCGCCCGCCTGGCCCCGCAGCCGCTCCAGATGGCCGCCTTGGCGATCGCGCTCCAGAAGCGCCTGCGCACGGCCAACGGCGTCTCCAACGAAGACAAGCAGAAGTACTTCGAGATCTTCGCCCGGCCGGCCGACACGCTCACCTTGGCGCAGCTGAAGCCGATCGCACGCGCCGCCGGTTTGCCTGCCGATCCTATGGCCGACGAGGTCGTGGAGTTGATCTATTCCCCCAGCGCTCAAGACGGCAAGTCGTTCCAGGCGGTCAAGCGCGTGCTCTCGGAGGGCGTCGCCCACAACGTCCTCAACGCCAAGTACCACGACAAGGAAGCCGCCATCATCGCCTACGCCGGCCGCCTGGGAGCGGTCACCATCGCCACCAACATGGCCGGCCGCGGCGTGGACATCATCCTCGGCGGGCCGCCCGATGCCGAACGCACCGAGGAAGAGAGGCAGCGCGAGGCGGAGCAGGTCAAGCGCCTGGGCGGACTGCACATCATCGGCACCGAGCGCCACGAGGCTCGCCGCATTGACAACCAGTTGCGCGGCCGCTCGGGCCGCTTAGGCGACCCCGGCGCCTCCCGTTTCTACTTGTCGCTCGAAGATGAACTCATGCGGCTGTTCGCGCCCGAACGCCTACGATTCCTCTACAACGCCTGGCCTGAAGAGGAGCCGCTCACCTACCGTATCATCAGCCGCCGCATCGAGGGTGCGCAGAAGAAGGTCGAGGCCCACAACTTCGAGATGCGCCGCAACACCCTGCGCTACGACGACGTCATGGACAACCAGCGCTCCCTCATCTACCGCGAGCGGCGCAAGGTGCTCGAGAAGGCCGACCTCAGCGAGACCTTCCGCGATATGCGCGAGAAACTCGTGCACGAGAAACTGCGGCGCTATGCCGACAAGGAACTGCACCCGGACGACTGGGACCTGGGCCAGGTCCTCACCGAACTCGGCAAGGTCCTCCCCATTGAGGCGTACGTCACGCGCGAGCAGATGGCCGAGTGCCGCAAGCACGAGGAACTGGAAGCGCTGCTGGTGGACGCCCTGCACCGCGCCTACGCGGACCGGGAGGCGGCCCTGGGCGCGGACAACGTGCGCCAGATCGAGCGCGTGGTGCTGCTGCGCGTCGTGGACACGCGCTGGGTGGACCATTTGGAGGCGATGGACTTCCTGCGCGAGGGCATCGGCCTGCGCGCCTACGCCCAGATTGACCCCATCGTGGCCTATCACAAGGAGGCCTTCAACGCCTTCGACCAACTCCTCGCCGGCGTGCGCGAGGAAGCCATCTCCATGATGTTCCGCGTGCAGATTGCCAAGGAGACCGTGCGCAGCGCCTATCGCGTTAGGTCTGAAGGCACGGGAACCCTGGAAGGGCAAGGCCCACAGGAGCCCAAGCCGGTCACCACCGTGCGCAAGGGGCCCAAGGTGGGCAGAAACGATCCCTGCCCTTGCGGCAGCGGCAAGAAGTACAAGCGGTGCTGCATGCAGACAGAGCAAGCAGCCCGGGTGTAGCGCGTGCAACGCGCGGAGGTTCCCCAACATTGACCGTCAACGAACTTCTCAAACGCGCCGGCAAGTTGCGCCAGGCAGCCGAGTCGGCTGCGGAGCATCTTTGACCTGCCCGCCGTCGAAACACAGATAGCGCAATTGGAGGCGACTGTCGCGGCGCCTGACTTCTGGTCCAAGCCCCAGCAGGCGCAGGAAACCCTCCAGCGCCTGGCCGCCCTCAAGGACCTCCTCCAGCCCTGGCGCAGCCTCTCGCAGCGTGCCTCCGCGCTCGAAGACCTGCTCCAACTCGCCCTCAGCGAAAAGGACGAAAGCCTGGCGCGCGAGGCCGAGGGGGAGGCGGCCGAACTCGAGGCGGAGTTCGAGCGCCTCCAGACGCAGACCCTGCTCTCGGGCCTCTATGACCGCCACAACGCTTTGCTCACCATCAACTCCGGCGCCGGCGGCACCGACGCCCAAGACTGGGCCGAAATGCTGCTCAGAATGTACACGCGCTGGGCGACGGGGCACGGCATGGAGGTGCGCATACTAGACCGGACCGTCGGCGAGGAGGCCGGAATCGCCAGCGCCACCGCCGAGATTCGCGGCCCCTACGCCTACGGATACCTCCAGGGCGAGAACGGCATCCACCGCCTGGTGCGCATCAGTCCATTTGACGCCAACCGCCGCCGTCACACATCCTTTGCCTCCGTGGAAGTGCTGCCGGAGATTGAGGAGCCCAAGGAACTGGAGATCACCCCGGACGACCTGCACATTGACACCTTCCGTTCCAGCGGCGCCGGCGGGCAGCACGTCAACAAGACCGACAGTGCCGTGCGCATTACACACCTTTCTACCGGCATCGTCGTGCAATGCCAGAACGAGCGCTCGCAGCATCAGAACCGGGAGGTGGCAATGCGCATTCTCCGCTCCAGACTGGCCGACCTGCAGAGGCGCCAGCGAGAGCAGCAGTTGGCGCAACTCAGGGGTGAGCACCCCGACATCTCTTGGGGCAACCAAATGCGCTCTTACTTCCTGCAGCCCTACACCGTGGTGAAAGACCATCGGACACAGGTAGAGGTAGGCGACGCACACGGCGTGCTCGAGGGCGCGCTGGACCCCTTCCTACAGGCCTACCTCAGACAGAAAGCCGCGAGGAGAGATCATTGAGGGCCGCGCTCGCGGCGGGGTTGGTTCTCGGGGCGGCCCTCTTGCTGTCAGCGGCATCCGAGGCGCCCGCGCAGGACGTCTGGATTGACGGCACCTTGCAGTTGTGGACTTCCGCGCCCAAGGGCCAACAGCCGATGTTCCGCTATGGCCGCGACAGCCGGGTAGGGTTCATCGCCCTCCTGCCCAACGACCGGGCGCTAGTGTGGTCATACTGCATGTACGACTTCCCCGGGCCCTCGGGCTCGCGCACCGACCGCTTCTTCTACCGCGCGCCGCTCGGCAAGTCGGGCCCGACCGCGCAGGCAGGGCGCTTCTACTCCCCCTTCGGCTCGCCCGACATACCCGCGTATGACAAGTACGTGGACACCTCGGACGAGGCGGTCACGGCCAACCCTCTGTTGGACGCCTTCGGTGACGGCGTCGGCATCTCCTACACCTTCGGCCGGCTGGAGACGCAACTCGCCGTCCAGAACCTGGCCGTGCAGCCCGACGACCGCGTTGACCTCTTCGCCCGTGGGGAGTGGCGCCGCGGGAAGTGGTTCGCCGGCATCAGCCTTTGCTCGGACACGGCCGCTCCCGACACGCGCAAGGAGGCGCTCGCCTGCCACGCAACTTACCGCACCCCCGGCTGCGTGCTCGCGGGCGAATACCTTACGGGCAAGCCTTTGGGCGAGCGAGCCACCGCGGGCTACCTGGGAGCGCAGGGCCAGTGGGGGTTGTGGAGCGCCTTTGCCTCCGTCACCACCTACCATCCCAAGGCCGCGCCACGGGGAGAGACCCGTAAGGTCGGCGTGGGATATCGCGTTGATCCGCTCACCACGGTCTCTCTGTGGCACGAGAACCATCTTCGCGCCCCCGATCGGACAACCCTGTCTTTCGAGACCTCCTTGCGATGAGAATCCTCCCGCTCTCACGCATTGCCTGGGCGGGGGTCCTGCTCGGCGTGCTGGCCGCGGTGGTTGCCTGCGCCGGACGCGCGCGCGTGGAGCGGGCCAACCACACGGTGGCCATTGTGGTGCCCTGGGAAGACGTGCAGTTGCTCCACTCCGCAACCCAGCAACCGTACGCCGAGTTGCTGCAGGCCCTGGGCCAGGCCGGTGCCACCACCATCGGAGTCCGTGAGGACACCTCCTCCACCCTGATAGCGGAGGGCATGTTGCAGGTGGACGCGGGAGAATCCGGCACTACCTTCATCACCCGCGACCAGGAACTCGCCACCCGCATGGCCCGCTTCCTCGAGTCCAGGGGGCACCGCATGGTGCCGGCGCCCGTCGCCCGGCTGGACGAAACCGAATGGAGCGCGGT
>CAZGSV010000138.1:0-7442 GCA_964528605.1 uncultured Armatimonadia bacterium | reverse complement strand
CGGCTGCGCGGCGTGGTGCTTCCACAACTTCACGTAGGCGTGCGGATTAGAGGCCCACTTGGGGTCGAGGCACAGGGGGTCGTCCTTGGCGTCAATCGGCATCATGGTGCACGAGGTGAAGTCAACGCCGATGCCCACGATGTGCTCGCCGGTGATGCCGGCCTGCTTGAGCGCCTTGGGGACGACGTCGGCAAGGGCCTCGAGGTAATCACCGGCGTGCTGGATAGCCCAGTCGGGCTCGAGTGCCTGGCCCGTGCCGGGCAACTTCTCGTCAATGACGCCGTGGCGGTACTCGTGCACTGCGGTGGCGACCTCATGGCCGTTGCGCACGTCCACGATGACGGCGCGCGCCGACTCGGTACCGAAGTCGAGTCCAAGGGAGAATCTCTTGTCGGCCATTGTGCAGTGGGTTCCTCCCGGATCAGGTTGCCTATTGATCCACACGCACCACCGCGCGCAAGAGGCCGGGCGGCCGTTCCTCGGAGAGGAGATACGCCCGCTCGACCTGCGCGAAGGGGAACGTGTGGGTGGTGTAGTCGCTCACCTTCACCTTGCCTTCGGCAATGAGTCGAAACGCCTCGCGCATGGTGTCGTTGGCCCGGCGGTCGAAAAGAACGGTCAACTCCTTGCCGCGCGCCACCGACTGCGTGAAGCGGAACTCGTCCGAGGGGATGATGCCGACAATGACCACAACGCCGGCGCGGTCCGCCAGTGCGACCGCTTCCTCGGTGGACTCCTCGGTGCCCGCCGTCTCGAAGACGAACTGGGCGCCGCGGCGGCCGCGCGCGCTTATCCATTCGAGCGCCTGCTCAGCCGTCTCCACGACGACCGGCGCTCCGTGCGCCGCGGCGAACTCACGCCGAAAGGCAATCGGCTCGATGCCGATGACCTCGTCAATGCCATAGGCGCGCAGCACCTGCACTATGGAGAGTCCGATCGCGCCCAGGCCCTGCACGACTGCGTTCTGGCCCGGCCGGATGCCCGCCTGCCCCACCGCCTGCACCGCCACCGACACCGGCTCCACCATCGCTCCCTCCTCGAGGCTCATCCCCCGGGGCAGCGGGAGCACCAGGCTCGGCGGGCTGACGAGGTATTGCTGCAGCGCCCCTTGTGTGGGCGGATAGGCGAAGAAGGCGAGCGTGCGGCAGAGATTGGAGTGCCCGGCGCGGCACATGTCGCACTGGCCGCAGTGATGGCTCGGGTCGAGCGCCACCGGCTGCCCGACGGTCAGGCCCTCGACACCGGGCCCTAACTCCGCGATGCGACCCGAGACCTCATGGCCCAGGATGAGCCCGAACTCGGGGTCCCTGAACTCCTTGCGGGTGAAGTTGAAGAAACTGATGTCGGAATGGCACAGGGACACCGCGGCGACCTGAACGAGCACCTCTCCGGGCCCCGGAGCAGGCTTTTCCATCTCCTCGATGACGATCTTCCGCGGCCCGCGCAACCGCGCCGCCAGCATCATCCGCGCCATAGCCTCCAGAGCATAGCCAAGGGGCAACGGCAAGGCAAACGAGGCGTCGGAGGGGGCGGTTCGTTGACTGAGCAGCGCTGCCACGGGTAAACTGAGCGGGTGCGATGCGGGGTCGTCTAGTGGCAGGACAGCGGACTCTGGATCCGTCAGCGGAGGTTCGAATCCTCCCCCCGCAGCCAGTGTCTCCCCATTGCCGGGTCGTCTAACGGCAGGACAGCGGACTTTGGATCCGTCAATGGAGGTTCGATTCCTCCCCCGGCAGCCAGTGCGATTACCGAACCCCACGCGGTCAAACCTGAAGGTTTGAGTTACGGAGCCGTGGCCGCGCGCACCGGCCGTACAGTTATCCGATGCTTTCGCGATGGCCGGAAAGGGCTCGCCCCTGCATGAGATTCAAACCCGATTGGGAAGAAGCCAAGGAGCGCTACCGGCTGTGGTGGGCCGGAGAGGAAATGGACCGCCCGCTGGTGCAGGTCACCGCGCCCGTGCCGGGTAAGCAGGCGCCTCAGTGGTCCGACTGGGACTGGGCCCAGAAGCCGGACGACCCCGAGCCCCTCATCGAACGCTTCGCACGTTGCTGTGAGGCCTGCTACTTTGGCGCCGAGGCATTCCCTAACTTGTGGCCCAATCTGGGCCCCGGCATCGTCGGCGCCTTCCTCGGAGCCGAGCCGCGCTTCCGCAGCGAGACGGTTTGGTTCGAATCGCCGCGCCCGTGGGAGGAGATCGGCGACCTAACGCTCGACGAGGGCAACCTCTGGTGGCAACGGACCAAGCGCATCATGAGGGCAGCGGTCGAACAGTGCGACGACCGCTACGTCGTAGCGATGACGGACCTCGGGGCGGGACTGGACATACTGGCTTCGCTGCGGGGGACGCAAGATCTGTGCCGCGACTTGCACGACCACCCGGAGCGCGTTGACTGGGCCCGCGCGCGCATACGCGAAACCTGGCACCGGTGCTATGACGAACTCCAAGGCATAATCGAAACCCGGGGCACCGGCTCCAGCACTGCCCTCGCGCTCTGGTGCCCCGAGCGCTGGTATCTGCTCCACTGCGACTTCGCCGCCATGATCTGGCCTCGGATGTTCGAGCGCTTCGTCGCCCCGGACCTGCAGGCGGACTGCCGCCGACTCGGCCACGCGCTCTATCACCTCGACAGCGTCGGGCAGTTGCCGCACCTCGACATCCTACTGGAGATAGAGGGTCTGCACGGAATCCAGTGGGTGCCCGGAGCCGGAAAGCCGGAGACCGATGCGCCCGAATGGATGCCGCTCTACCGCCGCATCCAGGCCAAGGGCAAGCGGCCGATCATCTGCGGCGCGCGCGCGGAGAACGTGGTGCCGGTGATGGAGGCCCTCAAGCCGCAGGGCCTGTGCATCTCCACCTGGTGCCGCACGCCGGAAGAGGCAGAGGCGCTCATGGGCGAGGTTCGCGCGGCAGCCGGGAGATAGGGAAATAGGGACAGGAACCCTTCTAACCCCGTTAAAATAGGGACAGGAACTATTTTTCGGCCCATAACCATGCGGAGGAAAATGGTTCCTGTCCCTATTTTGCGTTCCTAGTTTTCGCGCCGGCTTTCGTCTATAATCGCCTGCCATCGTTGCCCCACGCAGGGAAGGGACGTGCCGCTGAATGCTGCTCAAGCCTGATTGGGAACAGGCGCAGGGGAGATACCGACAGTGGTGGGCCGGCGAGGAAATGGACCGGCCCGTGGTGCATGTCACGGCCCGGCGACCTGGAAAGGAATCGCCGGGTTGGAGCGGCTGGGAGTTCGCACAGTATCCCGATGACCCCGAGCCTTTGATCGAGAGGTGGGTGCGCTGCGCCGAGGCCACCTACTACGGCGGCGAGGCCTTTCCCAGCCTGTGGCCCAACCTGGGCGCCGGCATCCTCGGTGGCTGCCTGGGGGCGCACGTGCGCTTCCGGACCGACACCGTTTGGTTTCAAACGCCGCGCCCGTGGGAGCAGGTGGGTGATCTTCTCCTCGACGAGAACAACCTCTGGTGGCAGCGCGTGCAGCGGATAGTCGAAGCGGCAGTGGCGCTCCGCAACGACCGCTACATTGTCGCCATGACCGATCTCGGGGGGGGCCTGGATGTGGTGGCCGCGCTGCGAGGGACGCTCAACCTCTGCCACGATCTGATAGACCAGCCGGAGAAAGTGGACTGGGCGCGCGTCCGCATACAGGAGGCGTGGCACCACTGCTACGACGTGCTGCAAAGCAAGATCGAAACGCAGCAGCAGGGCTCGGGCGCTTGGATGGGGCTGTGGTGTCCGGGACGCTGGTATCCGCTCCAATGCGACTTCTCCGCCATGATCTCGCCCCAGATGTTCGAGCGTTTCGTCGCCCCGGACCTAGCGGAGGACTGCCGCCGCCTGGACCACAGCGTTTATCACTGGGACGGCCCCGGCGAGATACCACACCTCAACATCCTGCTCGAGATCGAGGAACTCGAGGCCATTCAGTGGACGCCAGGCGCGGGCAACCCTGGAGTGGAGGCGCCGCAATGGATGCCGCTCTATCGCCGGATACAGGCCAAAGGCAAACGGCTGGTACTACTGGGCGCGCCGCCCGACGCCGTCCCGGCGATGACGGAGGCCCTCGGCTCCAAGGGAGTTCTCATCACGACGTGGTCCCGCACGCCCGAGGAGGGCGAGGCCCTGCTCGCTCAGGCGACGCGCGCGGCGCGGGCGGCTCGGCAGAACTAGGGGCGGCCGAAACCCTCGACATCCCGGCCCTTCAGCCCCCCCGCGAGGAGTATCGGCCTATATGCAGCACGGTCTCCAGTCGCCTCTTCTGGACGACGAGGCGGCCCGAGGCGTCGCGCTGCGCTATCGGCTCACCCTCCACCTCCACAAGCTCCGGCTCCTCAGCGGGATAGCCCAGCGCGATAACCGAGAACGCCGCGCTCGGAGCAGGCAACCCGAGGACGGAGGCCAGCCGCTCGCGCTCCACGGAGCCGATCCAGCAGGAGCCGATTCCCTTGGCCCAGGCCGCGAGCAATATGTTCTGGCTGGCTGCGGCAGCGTCGGCAGTGGCGGTCCAGCCGCCCCCCGCGCTCCCACACAACACCACAATGTGAGCCGTTGGGCGCTCTCCCTGAGCAGGCGCCTCGCCCAGCCAACGGAGACATTCCGTCACCTTGGCCACCTGCGCCGGCTCGTCCACAAGCACGAACTCCCACGGTTGCTTGTCGCCCGCGGAGGCGGCGCCCGCCCCGGCTCTCACGATGTCGATGAGGTCATCGCGAGATACCGGCTGCTGGCGGAAACGCCGAATGCTCCGCCGCGTCATGATGACATCGAGTAAGGGATTCATCAGTCGTCGCCTCCGGTCAGGATTCTACGCAGGGAACACCACTGCCCACCCGTCGGGTGGGCGCTTAGGAGGGCGCCCCGCGCGGCTCGTCCGCCTCGGCGGCCGCCTCGCCACTCCACACGGCGACGCGGTTCTTGCCCAGGCGCTTTGCCTCGTAGAGGGCCTCGTCTGCCGCCTGGATCAGGCGCTCGCTGCGGTCGGGCCCGCGAGCAATCGAGCGCAGGCTTGCCACGCCGATGCTCACGGTGAGCGTCGTAGGGTTCTCCTCGGTGCCGTAGCGCACTTGCGCTACCGCCGTCACGATGCGTTCGGCCACCTCCGTTGCGTGCTCCAGGCTCGTCTGCGGCAGAAGCACCAGCGCCTCTTCACCGCCGTAGCGCACCGCCACGTCGAAGGCCCGCAGGCTGTCGAGCAGCGTCTTCGAGAACCCGGCAAGCGCCTTGTCGCCAAACGGATGACCAAAGCGGTCGTTGATCCGCTTGAACTCGTCAATGTCGAGCATCAGGCAGCCCAGGTCGAGGCTGAAGCGCTCGCAACGCAGCACCTCCGTCGGCAGCCATTCGTTTAGGAAGTGGCGGGTGCGCAGACCCGTGAGCGTGTCCGTGGTGGCGAGTTCCTCCAGATGCGCGTTGGCCTGCTCCAGTTGCGCCTGCCGCTCTTTCAGATCCGTCACCAGACGCTGGAGGGAGTCACGCATTTGCTCGAAGGCCCGCGCCAGTTGGCCGATCTCATCCCTACCGCCGGTCGCGATGGGATGGTCTAGGCGGCCGTCCTCGAGGTCGCGCACCTCCGCCGCTAGCGTCTCCAAGGGCCGGACCACCCACCGCGCCGCCACCTGGCCCATAACCAACACGAACAGCAGCCCGACGAGGGCGAGCACGAATCCCGCGCCCATGGCCGAGTTGCGCGCCTGATCGGCCACCGTGCGGTTGCGCACCACTCCCAGAGTGCCGATGCGCTTGCCGAACAGGTCATTGAGGCGAGAGTAAGCCACAAGCAGATGACCGTTGAGACGCTCGGCGCGCACCTGCCCTTCCTCGAGCAAAGGCTGCAGCCGCGCTGCCGGCGTCGGCAGGCCCGGCAACGCAAACGGGTCCCAACGCGCCACCAACATCCCGTTGCGGTAGAGGAAGACTCCGTCGCCGAGTACCCTCCCCACTTCGCGGGCGACGGCATCTGTTACAGCCTTCGCGACCAGGTACACCCCGTTCGTCGGCCCCGTCTGGTCGGTGTGCCGCACCGGCGCCCAGGCCACGAGATAAAGCCCGTCCTGCCCCGCCACTAGCCCGCCAAGGTTGTGGCCGGACATTCCCTGCTGGTACATGAGATGCCGCGTGCCGGGCCCCAGCCGCGCCGTCAGGTTGCCGTACTCGTAGCTGACGCGCTCACCCGCATCCAGCAGAGCCATAGCCTGCACCTGGAAGGTCTTCGGCACCCAGTCGGTCAGATTCGCCTTCACCCACGCGGCGTCGGGCTGGTCCGCCATGCGGTACATATCATCCCAGGTGCCGTAGTCGGCCGCATGGGCCTGCAGTGTCACTGCTGCCTGAGATATCAGACGCTCACAGGCCTCCAGCCGCCGCGCGGCCTCCGCCTCCTCCAAGCGCCACACCGCCGGCGCCACCCCAAGCCAGTAGAGCAGCAGCGCCCCCAGAGCCGCCGGAACCACCAGGCCCAGCAGGTAGATGGACACAACCTTGGCCCGGATGCCGGAGGAACCGCCACCAGGCCCCCCCTCATTCATCCCGCGGCCCTCGATCCACCCACCCGTCTGCCCGCTCACTACCCCACCTGCTCCGCTTCCGGCTTGTGTCCGCCCAAGCGGTGCGACCCGTTCACTGCCACCTTCAGCGCCGGCCGATAGGGCCGGGCATGCCGGCAGAGGGCCAACAACGAAGCTCCCCAAAGCACCAACAGCAGTGGCTTCGACGACACGGACTACCTCCTGCCAGAACGCCCCCCAATTCCTGGGGACGGCTCCCTCACGCTGTCTTTTACGGCAAAAGGCGGTCGGAACGCAAGTGCGACCAGCGCCCCCCAAAACCACACCTCGACCTCACCCTCGCGTGGCAGCCCGCGCCCCTCTTCTGCTACGATTGCCGCCGCATTCCCTTGCGCACGGGGGCAAGATATGGCAAGCAAAGAACGGCTGCTGCTCGGAATAGACATAGGCGCTACGAGCATCAAAGCGGGCGTGTTCACGCCGCAGGGGCGACTCGTAGGCCTAGCCGCGCGCCCCAACGGCCCCAAGCCTGAGCCGGGCGGGCAGGAGGGCTGGCTCATCTGGGACGCGGAGGAGATCTGGGGCAAGGCCTGCGCGTGCGTGCGGCAAGCTGCCGCCGAGGCCGCTGACGCCGGCCAGGTGCTCGGTGTCTCTGTCACCGGCTTCGGCACCGACGGCACTCCCCTCGACGACCATGGCCACCAATTGTACCCCATCATCTCCTGGCACGACAGCCGCTGCCTCCCGCAGCGCGACTGGCTCAACGAGAAAGTCGGCCCCTACCGCATCTACGAGATCACCGGCTACCACAACTACCCCATCAACGCCCTCAACCGCTGGATGTGGCTCAAAGAGAACGCGCCCGAGGCTCTGGCCTGCTGCCGCCACTGGCTCCAAGTGCAAGATTACATCGCCTTCCGCCTCTC
>CAZGSV010000137.1:0-7542 GCA_964528605.1 uncultured Armatimonadia bacterium | reverse complement strand
TGGTCACGGAGCGGCTGCTCGAGGGCGGCGATGGTTGACCTGACCCGGTTGCTCCCTCACCAGCCGGGCCTCCAGCACCTGCAGGCCGCCGCGGCGCGCGGACGCCTGGCCCGCTGTCTTGTCTTCGCCGGCCCTGAAGGCACCGGCCGGCGCACTGCCGCCCTCGCCCTTGCCAAGTGGCTCCACTGCGCCGAGAAGCCCGGACCCATCTCCTTCTGCGGCCAGTGCCGCGCCTGTCGGCTCATAGATGAGGACGGTCACCCAGCCGTCACCCGCCTTCGCCCCCCCCTATTCACGCGCAAGGACCACCCCTGGCTGGTGGACCCGCGCACGGGCGACAAGGCGCGCGCCGACAGCCTGCAAATCTCCATCGTGCAAGCGCGCAACATGCGCGCCGACGTCGCCGTGCCTCCCGCCGAGGGCCCCTGCAAGGTCTACATCCTCGAGGGTGCCGACGCCATGCAACTGGAGGCCAACGACACGCTGCTCAAGACCCTCGAGGAGCCCCCCTCCTACGTCTACCTGTGCCTCATCGCCGCCTCCGCCGCCGCGCTCCGCCCCACCATTCTCTCTCGCGCGCGGGTGATCCGCTTCCTGCCGTTCCCCGACGAGCGCGTGGCCTCCATCGTAGCCGCCGAGGTCCCCGAGGCGGCTGCGCGAGCCGCCGAGATCGCCGCCTACGCAGGCGGCAGCCCAGGGCTTGCGCTCCAACTTGCCACTGACGCGGCCCTGCTCGCCCTCGCCGACGAGGCCCGCCTCATCCTGGCCGATGCCTTGACCGGAGACCAACTCCTCGCTCTCAGGGGCGCAAGCCGCCTGCACGCCCTCGCCGGCCAGTGGTTCACCCTCCGC
Source organism: uncultured Armatimonadia bacterium (assembly GCA_964528605.1). GTDB lineage: Bacteria > Armatimonadota > Zipacnadia > CAZGSV01 > CAZGSV01 > CAZGSV01. The sequence continues at coordinate 6,690 of CAZGSV010000137.1, read as the reverse complement.
TACCGCCCCACAGCCCTGCCGGAGGAGACCGCGGACGAGGAGTCCGGCGAAGAGGAGGAGGCTCCCGAGGAGCCCCGCGGCAAGCGGTCGAGGGCGCCCGCCACCGGTGTGCGCCTAGGCGCCATCCAACTTGCTGACACGCTGGCCAACCTTCTGCGAGGGGCCTTGCGGCAGGAGACAGGGGGCAGTACAATCGTACTCCCCAGCGCCGCGGGCGACTGTACGTCGGCGCCTAGTCTCGGCATCATTAGTGAAGGCCGAGCGGCACTGGAGGCAAACGCCAATCTGGCCTCGTGCCTGAGCGCGTTGCTGTTGCGTATTGCCGGCGGCGCTGCCGCGCCTCAGCCGGCCGCAAGATGAAGAATCAGGGAGGTAATTAGCAATGGCCGATCCCGTGGCCGTTACCGCGGAGACTTTCGAGGAGGAAGTGCTCAAGTCCCCCATTCCCGTGCTGGTTGACTTCTGGGCGGAGTGGTGCGGCCCCTGCAAGCGCGTGGCGCCCGTCGTCGAAAAGATGGGCGAGCGCTACGAGGGCAAACTAAAGGTCGGCAAAGTGGATATTGACGCCCACATGGAACTCGCCGACCGCTACGCCATCCGCTCCATTCCCACCTTGCTCTTCTTCAGGGAAGGCAATGTCGTGGATAAGGTCGTCGGCTACGTGCCCGAGGCCGCACTGGCCGAGCACGTGGACCGCGTGCTGGCGGAGAAATAGGCGTTTCCCATAGGAGGTGGAGGAGATGTCCAGCACTCACAAGCCTGAAGTACGCCCGTTGCGCCTGGCCCTGCTTGCGGTAGCCGTTCTCTTGTTGTTCTCGGCGGCCGATCTGCGCGCGCAGCCGGTCACCCCACCGGAAAGCGTCTTGGAACTACAGGATACGTTCGTCAAGGTCGCCGCGGCCGTAAAGCCATGCGTCGTTGCCATCACTACCCAGACCAGGGCGGCCGTCGCTTCCCAGGGACAAGAAGAGCAGTTGTTCCCCGAGTTGCCCTTTGACCTGCCGCCCGAGTTGCAGCGTCGGTTCCGCTTCCGCATGCCCCAGGAAGAACCGGCGCCCACGCAGGGCGAAGGGTCCGGCTTCGTGGTGCACCCTGAGGGATACATCATCACCAACTATCACGTCGCCTACGGCCCGCCCGGGAGGACCCCACCCGGAGAGCGCACGTCTAAGTTGACCGTCCGCTTCCCCGATGACCAGACCGATTACCCGGCCACCGTCGTGGGCGCCGATGAGGCGACCGACTTGGCCGTCATCAAGGTCGAGCGCACTGGCCTGCAAGCCGCGGTGCTCGGCAGTTCCAGCGACCTGCGCGTCGGCGACTGGGTGCTGGCCATCGGCAACCCCTATCACCTGCCCGGCACCGTTACCGCCGGCATCGTCAGCGCGGTCGGCCGTCAACTGCCCGCTGGGATTACCGGTACCTCGCTCTCCTACGCTGACTACATTCAGACCGACGCCCCCATCAACCCCGGCAATAGCGGGGGCCCGCTGGTGGACATCTACGGCCGCGTGGTTGGCGTCAATGAACTCATCCTCAGCCCGCTCCGCGGCAACATCGGCCTCGGCTTCGCCATTCCCATTGACCTCGCCAAGAGCGTCTATCAGCAATTGCGCGCTCACGGGAAGGTGCACCGCGGCTGGCTCGGCATCTCCTTCCAGAAGATGACCCCCGACCTGGCCGAGCGCTTCGGCACCAGCGAGGGCGTGGTCGTTAACCAGGTGTTCTCTGACGGCCCCGCCGCTGCCGCGGGTCTCAAGGTCGGCGACGTCATCACCGCCGTCAACGGCAAGAAGGTCGTGGACGGGCGCGAACTGGCGCAGGCCGTCGCTGAAGGCGGACCGGAGCAAGTCGTGCGCCTGGACGTGCTCCGCAACCGCGAGCCTCTGTCCGTAGAGGTTACTACCGCCGAGCGGCCCAGCGAGGAGCAGATCGCCGGCGGCCCCGGCAAGCCGCAGCCAGCGCAGCCGGGCGTTTCCGGCCCCGGGTTCCGCGTGGTCGCGTCCAGTAGCCGCGAAGCACAGGACATGGGCATTGACCCCAACGCGGCCGGCGTCGTCGTGGCCGATGTTGCCCCCCAGAGCAACGCCTACGCCAAGGGCCTGCGCCCCGGCTTCCGCATCTTGGAGATGAACGGCCTCACCGTCAACAGCCTCGCGGACTTCACCGCGGCGGCCTCCCAGGTCAAGCGTGGCGATAGCATCGTCCTTCTGGTCGCGGACACCGAAGGCAACACCATGTGGATCGGCTTCAAGGCGGGACCGGCAGAGTGACGCCCGATTCCGCCGGCGCCCATACTTTCGAGGCGGTCGCAGACCTCACCAGCCGGTTCGTCGTCACCACCTACGGGCGCCGTCCGGTGGCCTTCGTGCGTGGCAAGGGGGCGCGGCTCTGGGACACGGAGGGCCGCGAGTACCTCGACTTCGTTGCAGGCCTGGCGGTCTGCATCCTAGGCCACGCGCACCCCAAGGTGACCAAGGCGATACGCCAGCAGGCGGGAACGCTGCTCCACACTTCGAACCTGTACCACATTCCTCTCCAGGCGCGGCTGGCCGAAAGGCTCGCCGGGCTCAGCGGGGGCATGCAGTCTTTCTTCTGCAACAGCGGTGGCGAGGCGATGGAAGCCGCCCTCAAGCTGGCCCGCAAGTGGGCGCACGTGCAGCGCGGCCTCGCGGAGCCGGAGGTGATCTCCGCCCTCAATTCCTTCCACGGTCGGACCTATGGCGCGCTCACTCTCACCGGGCAGGAGAAGTACCAGAAGAACTTCGGGCCGCTGCTGCCGGGCATCCGCTACGCCCGCTTCAACGACCTCGACGACTTCGCCGCCCACTTCAACGAGCGCACCACCGCCGCCGTGCTGGAGGTCCTCCAGGGCGAAGGCGGCGTGTACGAGGCGAACGAGGAGTTCCTCCGCGGCGTCGAGGCCCTCTGCCGGCGCTTCAATGCGCTGCTCATCCTGGATGAAGTGCAAACCGGAATGGGCCGCACCGGCACCTTCTTCGCCTTCCAGCAGTACGGCCTCAGCCCCGACATCGTCACCCTGGCCAAGGGGCTTGCCGGCGGCGTGCCCATTGGCGCCATGCTCGCCAAACCCGAGGTGGCGCGGACCTTCCAGCCCGGCGACCATGCCTCCACTTTCGGAGGCAACTTCCTCGCTTGCGCCGCCGCGCTCGCCACTCTTGACGTGGTCGAGCAGAAGCGGCTGCCCGAGCGGGCCGCCCGCCTCGGGCGCGCGCTCGCGCGCCGCATTAACGCCTTCAAGCGCGCGGGGGGGCCCGTGGCCTCGCAGCGTGGCCGCGGCCTGCTGCGAGCCGTGCAACTCGCGCGTCCGCTGGCCAAGCAAGTCGAGGCCGAGTGCCTGGCGCGCGGCCTGCTCGTCAACGCGGTGCAGGAGGACGCCGTGCGCCTCCTCCCCCCCCTGACGATCTCGCCGGCCGAACTGCGGCGCGGACTCGACATTCTCGAGGAGGCCATTCGCGCCGTTTTCGCCAAGGAGGGCTAGCCATATGAGCGAGCAAGTCAAGGCCGCCAAGCGTTGGGTCGCCCGCCACATTGAAGACGTGACTCCGGTGCGTTCCGTGTGCGGCTCCAGCACCCGTGTGCTCACCGCGCAAGACAACTCCACCGCGAGCCTCCACATCACCCACATCCGCGACAGCGAGAAGCACTACCACAAGGAGGTCACCGAGTACTACTACGTCCTAGAGGGCTCGGGCCGGCTGGAACTCGATGACGACGAGATCGAACTGCGCCCCGGCCTCGCGGTCCATATCCCGCCGGGTGTGCGCCACCGTGGCAAGGGCGACTTCACCGCCGCTATCTTCTGCGTCCCGCCCTTCCGCCAGGAGGACAGTTACTCCGCTTGAGGGGCCGGCGTGCCCCGGCCGGCGTCACTAGGAGAGAGCAGGCAATGCGCTTTGCCATCTGCAACGAGATGTTCGAAGGCTGGGAGATGGAACGCGTGCTCGGCTTTGCGGCCGAGGTCGGCTTCGAGGCGGTGGAGATCGCGCCCTTCACGCTGGCTCAAGACGCCCGTCTCATCAGCGACCAAGAGAGAAGTCGCATCCGGCGCGCGGCTGAGCAAGCCGGCATCGCCATCGCCGGCCTCCATTGGATCTTCGTCGGCCCGCAGGGCCTCTACCTCACCTCCCCGGATGCGGGGATCCAGGCTCACACCGCAGAGTACCTCATCGCTCTAACCGACCTCTGCGCCGACCTGGGCGGCGTCCACATGGTGCTCGGCTCGCCCAAACAGCGCAGCCTGCCCCCAGACGTCACCTATGAACAGGCGGTCTCGTACGCGGTGGAGGTCCTGCGCACCGCCGCGGCGCGCATGCAGGAAAGAGGCGTGGTGGTAGGCCTCGAGCCGCTCGCGCCCTCCGAGACCAACTTCCTGACCACCGCCGCCGAGACGCGCCGCCTGGTTGACGCCGTGGCGCACCCGAACGTCAGGATGACCCTCGACGCCAAGGCTATGAGTTCCGAGGGCCGCCCCATTCCCGACATCATCCGCGAGTCCCGCGGCTATGTCTCGCACTTCCACGCCAACGACGACACCAAGCGCGAACCGGGCTCCGGCTCGCTCGACTTCTCCGCCATGCTCCAGGCCCTCAAGGACATCGGCTTCGAGGGTTACGCCTCCATCGAAGTGTTCGAGATCGAGCCCGACCCGCAGACCATGGCCCGGCGCGGCCTGCAGCACCTGCGCCAAGCCTGGCAAGCAACCTAGGAGGAGAAGGCCATGCGCGTTCTCGCAGTGGGCGCCCATCCGGACGACCTCGAGATCCTGTGCGCGGGCACCCTGGCCAAGTACGCCCGCCGCGGCGACGCCGTGGTGATGTGTTACGCCACCAACGGCAATCAGGGCCACTTCGTCATCCAGCCGCCGGAACTCGCTCGCATCCGCTGCGAAGAGGCCAGGCGCTCCACGCAGGTCATCGGCGCCGAGTTCCTTTGGCTCGATCTGCCCGACCAACTCGTCGAGGAGGACTTGCCCACCCGGCTCAAGTTCATCGAGATGGTGCGCCAGGCCCGGCCCGACCTCGTGCTCACGCACCATCCCGACGACTACATCATGGACCACCGCCGCGTCTCGCGCTTGGTCTTCGAGGCTACCTTTGTCGCCACCGTGGCCCACGTCGAGACCGGCTCCCCCCATCACACCAAGACACCGCCCATCTACTACATGGACTCCCTTGCCGGCGTGGAGTTCCTCCCCGAGGAGTTCGTGGACATCAGCGACACCATCGAACTCAAGCGCGAGATGCTTTCCCAGCACCAGAGCCAGGTGCAGTGGCTCAAGGAGCACGACAACATAGACATCCTGGAGTTCGTGGACACGGTGGCGCGCTTCCGCGGCTTGCAGTGCGGCGTGCGCTACGCCGAGGGCTTCCGCGGGCTGCGCGCCTGGGGCAGAATCTCGCCGGAGCGCCTGCTTCCTTGAGCCATGTCCGAGCGCAGACACTACAGCCGCCTGGCCGTTGAGGGCCGCCTTCTCTGCCGCGTGCTCGACGACGAGGCCGTCCCCGGCGCGCCGGTGGAGGGCCTGCCCACCGACATCTGCATCAACGGCATGGGCTTCCTCGCCCCCAAGATGCTGCAGGAGGGCTTCATCCTCCAACTCACGCTCGAACCCTCCCTGCCCGAACTCGCGCCCCTGGAGCGCGAAGCGGTGGTCGTCGGTTCTCAGCAGACCCCCGAAGGCTGCCACGTCTCTTGCCGCTTCACCTCCGGCGACGAGAGCGACGTGGTGAGAATGCTGCTCCACCTCTACCAGCGCGCCAACGAAAAGCACACCCCGCCCATATCGCAGTTGGCCTGGATGTGCGGCCCCGAGGACCTCGAGCGCTGGCCCTTCTTCACCGCCGGCCGCGACTGCTGGGAAGTGGACGAGGCGCCCTGTGGCCCTCACGGCCTGGACGACTGCCCCGCCTGCCCCCACGCGGCGCTCGCCTTTCTGCTGTGGGCCGACCTGGAAGCCGAGGCCGCTCAAGCGGCCGACGCCGGGCTCGAGCCGGACCCCCAGCCGGCTGCCACGAACGGTGAGGCAAAATGAGCGCGCAACGCTATCTGGTCAAGATCTGCGGCGTAACCAGCGCCGGCGACGCCCGCCTGGCGGAGGAGGCCGGGGCTGACTTCGTCGGTGCCCTAGTGGACGTCCGCGCCTCCCCGCGCAACCTGACCCTCGAACAGGCCATGCCGGTGTTCGAGGCGCCCAAGGTCAGGCGTGTGCTACTGGCCTTTCAGCCGCCCCAGACCCGCCTCGTCGAGATCGTAGGGGCGCTGAGGCCGTCCGCCGTGCAACTCCTGGGCAACGAACCCCCTAGCGAGGTCCCTCGCCTGCTGCAGGCGGGCGCGCCCCTGTGGAAATCCGTTCACATGCCGCCGCGCGGCGCCCCCGGTGCGGACGCCGAGCGCCTGCTCAAGGACATGGAGCGCTACGCGCAAGCCGGCGTCTCGGTGTTGGTGCTCGACACCAAAGCCACGGTGCGCGGCGTCATGCAATACGGCGGCACCGGCCTTACCAACGACTGGACCGTCGCCGCCGACATCGTGAGAAGAGCGCCCCTGCCGGTCATGCTCGCCGGAGGCATTGACCCCGCCAATGTCGCCGAAGCCCTCGAGCGAGTGCGCCCCACCGGCGTGGACCTGTCCTCCGGCGTGGAGGCCCGCATCGGCAAGAAGGACCCG
>CAZGSV010000136.1:0-7695 GCA_964528605.1 uncultured Armatimonadia bacterium | reverse complement strand
GCAGCGCGAAGTAGTCGTAGTCATCCACGCTGTCACGAATGGCCTCGAGGCGTATGGAACTGAGGGGCTCACCGTTAGGTCCCGGGTAGATGAGGCTGCCGTCGCCGTTGTAGTCCATGTAACTGTTGGTGTTCCAGGGGATCTCGGGCCAGCGCTCGCCCTCCTTGGGCGGGTTGGCGGTCCAGCCGTAGGTGGTGCTCCAGTACAAGATTCCGGTCACGCCGTACTTCCAGTTCATCCAGGAGAGTATGCGTTGGCGTATCGGCTGGTAGTCAATGAAGTAGTTGGGGTAGTCGGGATAGGGGAAGAGGCAGACGTACCACCAGACTTGCTCGCCCAGGCGCTGGCGGGCGCGAGCGCGGCCCTCCTGATAGTCGTTGAGGATAGGAACCCAGAGATCAATGTAGCCGTGCAGTTCCTTGCGCTGCGGCGCGACCGTGCAGAGCAAGCGCACGCCGGGGATCTTCTTGCGCGCCTCGGAGTAGACGCGCTTCACCTCGTCGAAGCGCTCGGCCGGCGGCTCGTCAATGATGTAGCTATAGGTCATGGGGAGCAGGCCGCGGCGCTTCATCTCCTCGTAGAGCGCTTGATTGTCTGGGCCCACGTTAATGCTGGTGGCGCCGCGCTCGAGGACGAGGTCGAGGTCCGAGTTCTCCGTGGATGCGGTTGAGAGCCGGTGGCGCAGGAGGAAGTCGAGGTACTGCCGCCGCATGGCCTCGTAGCCAGGCGGGTTGGCGAACCAGTCGGGATAGTAGCCGATACCGAACTCCGTCTCGAGCGCGGGCTTCTGCGGCAGCGCGAAATTCCATACGCGCACGCGCAGCGGCACGCGCAGGCTGAGATCGCCCTTGGCCGTGACCAGCAGGAAACCCTCGTAGTCGCCGGGCTTCGCCTCGCGCGGCACGTTGACCGTTACCCAGAAGGGCTGCACTTCGCCGGCGCGGCAATCGGTGGGACCGGCGGGCATAAGCGGATCCGGCCACCAGCCCACGCGCTCGACCGGATACGGCGGCTGCGGGCAATTCACGTAGCCGACCGGGTTCACCGTGACCTGCGCTCCGGCGATGGAAGCGCCTTGGGGGCCGGTCAGATCGCCAGCCAGGGAGACCTCCACGCCCTCCAAGTCTCGCCAGAGAGGCATGACGACCAATTGGGCGCCTTCGGCCTCTCCGCGGGCAGCGCACATTTCGATGGCCTCCTTGCCCGGCAGCAGCGGCCGGCTTAGCGTGGGCTCATCTCGGAAGATCTTGACCAGCCCGCTTTCGCGTCCCAGCGCAACGGGCGTGTCCTTGCGCTCGGCGGCGCTCAGGTACTGCGCGGCGAAACGGGCCCGCTCCGCCTCGCGACGAAGCACAGCCAGGCCCGATTTCACCTGCTCGATGAGTGAGCGCCGGGTGGAGTACGGAAGGCGGTTGAACTCTTGCGGCCGGCCGGACAGGCGGAGCGCCTGTCCGGCCCAAGAAGCGGATTGGTTGGCGAACTGCCGGAACCAGCCGGACAGCGCCTCGGCCACTTTCGGGCTGACGGCAGCGATGGCCGCGCCTTGCTCTGCTAGTTCAGCCAGGAGTTGCTTCAGTTGCTGATGCTCGGCGGCAAAGGGGTACGCGCGCAGGCGGCGGAAGTCCCTGGCCAGGACTCTCGTTGCGCTGCCGTCCAGCACCTGGGCCTCGACCAGAACCGAGCCGGCCTCATCCACGAATGCCGTCGCGATGGTCGGCTCCGGCGGGGAGGTCAGCCTGGCGCAGGTGCTGCGGCGGCCCGAAGGCATGCGGACGGACACCACCGTGAAGCCTTCGTCGTCGGTCCTCGCCGCGGGAGCGCTGACGCTCAGCGCAGCCTCGCCCATGGGAAGCGGGTCAGGCAGGCCGCTCCAGTCAATGGCTGCGCCCACCCGCCGCGCAGGCACTGGGGCGCCGAGTTTCCCCGAGGGCGTCAGGAGTTGCGCCGGCGTCAGCGCGCAGCCCAACTGCACTCCCCCGCGCCGCCGCATCGCCCAGAGCGAATCGCCGTTCCGATACGGCAGGCTACTCTTGAAGCAGATCAACTGGCGACTGTAGGTGCCTACGATCAGTTCGGCCTTGCCGTCACCGCCGAGGTCTGCCAGCGCGGGGGTGCTGGGCGCATCGCCCGCCACCTTGACGGACCAGAGGCGCTCGCCGCTGGGGCTGACGCCTTCGAGCATCCCAGTGCGCGTCAGGTAGGCGATCTGCCAGCGCTCGGGTCCTGGAACGGGCACGATGACAGGCTCGGAGAACACGGGCCCGCCCGCGTCAATGCTCCATACGGCCCGGCCCTCGCTGTCAAGGCGATGCAAGTGACCGCCTGTGTCGCCGAACACCACTGCGAGCCTGGAGTCGCCGTCGAGGTCGGCAACGCCGATGGCGCAGTCCACGCTGGCGGGCGCAGCGAAGCGCCACAACTCCTCACCACTGTCAGCGCGAACGCACCGGAGGTTCTTCTCGGCATCCGCGAAGACGACCTCAAGACGCCCATCGCCATTGACGTCCGCCACCGCGGGCCCCGCGTCCGGAGCGCCGATGAGCGGAATCGCCCAGCGCCGGCGCCCGTTCGCGCTCAGGCAGAAGAGGTGCTTGCCGCCGCCCTGAAAGATCTCGTCGTTGCCGTCGGCATCAAGGTCAGCGGCGGCCAACGGCGCGCCTATGCTCCCGCCGACATCGAAGCGCCAGAGGAGGTCGCCATCGGGGGAGAAGGCGAACAGCCCTTTCGAGGTGCTCCCCGCTACGGCCATGCGCTTCCCATTGGCCAAGCCGACCAGGCCTACCGAGCCCCATTGAACCCCTTCGGGCACCGACCGCACCCACCGCAGTGCGCCGTCGGCGCGCAGGCAGTAGAGATAACCAAGGACATCCGCCTGCAAGACTTCCAGGCTCGCGTCGCCATCCAGATCGCCGACCGCAGGCGAACTTTGCAGTTCCCCGGCAGCCGAGAATGACCACAGCAGCGACCCGTCCGAGCGAAAGGCGTTCATGCGGTGCTCATGGCCTGCCGCCGCGGCGATGATCTCGAGACGCCCGTCGCCGTTCAGGTCGGCGAGCGCGGGGCTGGCGTAGTAACGCCCTGTACCCTCCACGCTCCACATGACCGACCAGGGCGACTCCGCCGACGCAGCAATCGCGCCGGGAGCAAGCACGCAGGAAATCAGGAAGAGGACGAGCAGCGCAGGCTTGCGGTTCATTGCGGCCTCCCTATGCATCCCGACTCAGGGCGCTCCGACTATACGAGCAGCGGCCCGCGACGACAATGAGCCCAGAGCCCGCGGCTCGCGCCGTTCAGTGGGAGCGGCATCCAAGCTGCCCGCGCGGGCTCGGCTCCGTCTCGCGCGATACCCGTTGATCCTCGTCTCTGGGTATAATGGCCCGGTTCAACTCGGAGGCACGGACGATGGCGTTGCGGGAAGAGATGGAAAAGCAGGGAGACTGGCTGTTCCGCTGGAGGAGTTACGTGCCCCTGATTATCGTGCCGCTCCTGCTGCTTGCCCTAACGCACGCAGAGGGCCTGGAAAAGACGGTGTCGCATCGGGCCGAGGCACTGTGGGAGGGTTTCTCTCTCGCGGTTGCCGTCGCCGGTTTCGCGGTGCGCTGCTTCGTTGGGGGTACCGTGCCCGCCGGCACCTCGGGCCGCAACACCACTGAGCAGATAGCCGACCAATTGAACACGACCGGTGCGTACTCCGTGGTCCGACATCCCCTCTACGTCGGCAACTTCCTGACGATGTTGGGCGTGGCCCTGTTCACGCAGGTCTGGTGGTTCGTGGTCATCAGCGTCCTCGCCTTCTGGGTCTACTACGAGAGGATAATGTTTGCGGAGGAGGCCTATCTCGAGGCGAAGTTCGGCGAAGCGTTTCGCGAGTGGACCAAGCGGACGCCGGCCTTCATCCCTCGCCTCAGCGCCTGGCAGCCGCCGGCGCTGCCCTTCTGCTGGAGGACCGTGCTCAAACGAGAGCACACCGGGATTCTCTGGATAACGCTGGCCTTCGCCCTCGTTGATTTCCTAGCCGATGGCATATCCGAGGGACACTGGAGACTCGACCCGACCTGGGGAGTGGCCCTAGCGCTGGGCGCGGCCGCCTACGTTGTGCTGCTGACCCTCAAGAAGAAGACCAGCGTGCTCGCGGTGGAGGGCAGGTAGGCAGCGCTGAGCAGTCGCCCGCCCTGCTCGTTATGTCACTCACCCTCTGGCTTCGACTGCGCTGGGGCCCGTTGCCCCGAGGGTGGTTTGATCACTCCCTCCAGCACCAACTGCCGGTTCCGCTCCCTCATTGCCGCGAGCGTCTCCATGATCCTCCGGGCGTCAAAGACGAAGGGACTATCAGGGAAGCGGCGTATGAACTCCTGGTACGCCCGCTCCTCCGTGTCTTGGTGCAAGACCTCCGGCCCGGACAGACGGATTAGGTGCCAGTACACGTAGTCCTCAAGAACGAAGGGACCTCCAGCCAGGATCTCCCTCAGCAACTGTCCCGCGCGCGGGCTGGGCGGCGAACTCAATCGCGTGCGCCCTGCCTTCTAGGTCCCGCTCGAGGGCGCCAACGGGATAGGGTCCCGGGAGCATTGAGCGAGCCAGTACCAGCCGCGCCCACCGAGCTGTCTCGGTGTCCGGATGGGCCTGCGGTAGATGACCGGGGCGGCGGTCCAGTAGTTGTGCTTAGCGGTCGCCCGTACCAGATAGGAGCCTGGCGCCGGGAAGGCGAGGCGGCCCGGGTCGGCGAGGGCCCAACCACCATGCACGCTTTGGGGTGTGAAGGTATAGGCAACGATCTCCTCGGCCCACCTACGTTCGTCTGGTTGCAACGTGGTCCCGGCCCGAGCCATGTCGGACCACCTGGCCCCCCGCTGGCAAAGGAACTCCTCCCAGTGCGGGCCAGCGTCATCCGATATCCAGACCTCGAGGTTAAGAAAGTCGAACCCCGGCTCCAGGTATCCCCTCACGGGCTCCGCGCCGGCGTTCAGCCAGGTTATCCGAAGCACCAGCGGCTCCCGGCAGGTAAAGCGTCGTCCGCCTGGCGTCGATACGCACCTGCACCGGCCCCTCTCGCGCCTGCCTCTCCTGCCACTCCGCGTAGCACGTCCCCAGCAGTGTCCCCATGAGCGCCAGGGCCGCAGCCACGGCCCTGCAACCCCTCTCAGCGGCTTGCATCGTGACGGTCGGCCGCTATACTCCGCCCCTATGGTGAAGCCGATGACCCCACGCGAGAGAATGGAAGCGGTGCTCAACCGCCGGCAACCGGACCAGGTGCCCACCTTCGAGTTGGAGTTCCAGTTGACCGAACTGGAGTTCGGACAAGACGCCCGCTACTACGGCACGCCCGAGATAGAAGAGGCGAGCCCGAAGGAGGGCGAGCGCATGCTCCACCACGACGCGCAGTTGTTCATGCGCGTCGCCGAGCACTTCGGCTATTCCAACATCGCCTTCTCGCACGTCGGCGGCGAGCCGGGACTGCAGATCATCCGCCTGCTGCGCGACCAGTACACGCAGGGGCGCTACACCATCTCCGCCAACGGGGGCGGCACTTACGGCATCCCCAATGGCAAGGACATGGAGCAGTTCGTGTACGATCTTTACGACAAGCCCGAGGAGATGAAAGAAGGGGCCCAGCGCATGGTCGCGGACGGCATCGAGCACGGCAAGCGCCTCATTGACGCCGGCTGCGACATCGTCTTTTCGGTCACCGACTTCGCCTTCAACGACGGTCCCTTCCTCTCGCCGCGCATGTTCCGCGAGTTCGTCACGCCGTACTTGGCGCAGTGGGTGGGCGCGCTCAAGGAGTACGGGGCCTATGTGATGATCCACACGGACGGCAACCTGATGGCCATCATGGATCAGTTCCTCGAGTGCGCTCCGCACGGGCTGCACTCGCTTGACCCGCAAGCCGGCATGGACATCACGGTGCTCAAGCGCGAGTTCGGCGACCGGCTGTGCCTGATGGGCAACCTGGCGTGCAACCTGCTGCAGGTCGGCACCGCGGAGCAGGTCGCCGCCGCCGCGCGCAACTGCATTCTGGCGGGCAAGCCCGGCGGCGGTTACATCTTCTCCACTTCCAACGTGGTCTTCCGCAACGCCACCTATCCCGAACTCGATCCCGTGGTGCTCGGCAACTACAAGGTAGCGCTCAAGGCGCTGCGCGAGCACGGCCGGTACGACTGATCCGCACCTGACGCCCGGGCGCGGTTTTGCGCCGCCCCTGGGAGTCGCTATAATGTTGGCCGCATACGCAGCCCTCTGCGTTGCCTGGGTGGTATTCTATGCCCCTGACGATTGAGGAAGTGGAACACATTGCCTGGCTGGCCCGCCTAGGCCTGAGCGAGCAGGAGAAGGCGCGCATGGCCGAGCAACTGAGCGGGATGCTCGACCATTTTCAGACCTTGAACGAACTGGACACCGAGAATGTCAGCCCCACTTCGCACCCGCTGCCGCTGACGAACGTGATGCGCGCCGACGAACCCGGCGAGCCGCTGGACCACGAGGCGCTGCTCGCCAACGGCCCGCAGCGCGACGACCAGCACTTCATCGTGCCGCGCATAGTGGAGGAGTAGGCCGTGGAACTGTGGCGGAGGCGCGCGCACGACTTGGCCGAGGCCCTGCGCAAGGGCGAGGTCTCCTCTCGCGAGGTCACGGAAGCCTTCCTCGCGCGCATTAGGCAGGTCGAGCCACAGGTGAGCGCCTACCTGACGGTCACGGAGGAGCAAGCGCTCGCGCGGGCCGATGAGGTTGACCGAGGGGCGGGCAGCGGGCCGCTCAGGGGAGTGCCGGTGGCGATCAAGGACGTGCTGTGCACGCAGGGCATCCGCACTACTTGCGCCTCCAAGATTCTGGCCGATTTCGTGCCGCCGTACGACGCGACACCGGTGGTCAAGGCCCGCGAGGCTGGAATGCCCTGTTTGGGCAAGACCAACATGGACGAGTTCGCCATGGGCTCGTCCACGGAGAACTCAGCCTTCGGGCCCACACGCAACCCCTGGAACCTCGGATGCGTCCCCGGGGGCTCGAGCGGCGGCTCGGCCGCGGCGGTGGCGGCGGGCGAGGCGCCATTGGCTTTCGGCTCCGACACCGGCGGTTCCATTCGCCAGCCCGCCTCTTTCTGCGGCATCGTCGGACTCAAGCCGACTTACGGGCGCGTCTCGCGCTACGGGCTGGTCGCCTTTGCCAGTTCGCTGGATCAGGTCGGCCCCTTGGCCGGCGACGTCCGTGACTGCGCCCTCCTTCTCGACCTGATCGCCGGGTACGATCCGCTCGACAGCACTTCCGCGCCCACGGAGAAGCCCGACTACTGCGCCGCCCTGACGGGCGACATCAAGGACCTGCGCTTCGGCATCATCAGCGAACTCAACGGCGAGGGTATTGACGCTCCCGTGTTGCAGGCGGTGCGAAAGGCCGCGGACTTCCTCGCCGATCATAGTCAGGGCTGCGAAGAGGTTTCACTCCCGCATCTGCCGTACTCGCTGCCCTGCTACTACCTAATCGCGCCCGCGGAAGCGAGTTCCAACCTAGCCCGCTACGACGGCGTGAAGTACGGCTTCCGCGCCGCCGGGCACGACGACGACGTGCTGGAGATGTATCTGGCGACGCGCGGAGAAGGCTTCGGGCCCGAGGTGAAGCGGCGCATCATGTTGGGCACCTACGCCCTCAGCGCCGGCTACTACGACGCCTTTTACCTCAAGGCGATGAAGGTCCGCACTT
>CAZGSV010000135.1:0-7926 GCA_964528605.1 uncultured Armatimonadia bacterium | reverse complement strand
CGCCCACCATGGACGCGCCGGCCTGGTCAGCCTTGCCGTGGAAGGCAACACCGGCGAGCCCATTCCGGCGGTGCTCAAGGAGATGCAGCGCGACCCTGTGAGTCGCAGGATCCTCTCGGTGGACTTCCAGCAGGTCTCCTTGACCGAGAGAATGCGCACAGAAGTGGCGGTGCGGACGGTGGGCATCCCCGCCGGCGTCAAGGTCGGCGGCGTGCTGGAACTCGTGTTGCACGAGGTTGAGGTCGAGTGTTTGCCGACCGCGCTGCCCGAGGCTCTGACGGTGGACGTCTCGGCACTCGATGTCGGCGACTCCCTTCCCGTCTCCGCGCTGCAGGTGCCCGAGGGAGTCAGCGTTGTGACGCCCGCGGAAGACCCCCTGGTGACCGTGCTGGCGCCTAAGGTCACCGCCGAAGAGGCCGCCGCCGAAGCCGCGGCTGTGGCCGCGGCGGAGGAGCCTGAGGTCATCGGCCGCGGCGCCGCCGAGGAAGAAGAAGAGGAGCAGTAGCCGGCCGTTCGCGGCGCAGCAGCGCTGCGCGCGCGCCAGGCCCGTTCGGCACGGCTCCAACCGCGTTAGCGGGCAAGGTCTCACGCGGGAGCAACCATGGCGGGCGAGAAGACCATCTGTGTGAATCGGCGGGCGCGCCACGACTACGACGTCCTGCGCACGGTGGAGGCCGGCCTCGCTCTGACCGGACCCGAGGTCAAGTCCCTACGCTCCGGCCGAGCGCACCTGCGTGACGCCTACGGTGTCATAGAGCGTCAGGAAGCCTGGTTGCTCAACGCGCACATCAGCCTCAGCCCGGACGTCACTCTTCCCAGCGTAGGCCCACACCTGGTACCCAAGCGCGGGCGGGCACGCGAAGTGCGCGCTCAGTTGCTCGACCCTCGGCGGCCGCGCAAGTTGCTGCTCCACCGCGACGAAATCCGCCGCTTGCACGCCGACAGCCAGCAAAAGGGATTGACCCTGGTGCCCCTGCGCCTCTATTTCAATGCCCAAGGCAAGGCCAAGGTGGAACTGGCAGTGGCCCGCGGCCGCCGCCTCTACGACAAGCGCGAGGCCATCAAGAGGCGTGATGAAGAGAGGGCGCAGCGCCGCGAGGCCGCGGAGCGACAGCAGCAACCCAAGAGAGCAGGAAGGATGCGATAGCCATGTCCGTCAAAGTGGGTCTCGGGCGCGCGGACTTGACGCCGCCCCTCGGCACCTCGCTCGCCGGTTACTTCGAGGACAGGCATTCCACCGGTGTGCACGACCCGCTCTTGTGCAAGTCTCTCTACCTAGGCGCGGACGGGGGCTACTTGCGGGTGACGGCGTGCGACCTGATAGCCATGGACTCCCCCACGGTGCGCAGCGCGGAAGAACAGGCGGGCGCCGCCATAGGCCCCGAGGCGCAGTCGCTCGTCTGCTGCACGCACACCCATCTGGGCCCCGCAGTCGTCTCGGTCTTCAGCCCGCCGCGCGCGCAGGACTACGCCGCGGGACTGCCGCAACTGGTGGCTCAGGCAATGCGCGCTGCCGCTAGCGCCCCCCACGAAGCCGAACTCGCCATAGGCGTCAGCGAGGCGCACGGCATCGCCTTCAACCGCCGGTATCACATGCGGGACGGCTCGGTGCGGATGAACCCCGGCACCGGCAACCCCGACATCGTCAAACCGGCTGGGCCGATAGACCCACAGGTGCTCGTGCTCGTGGCTCGCGGGGCCTCCGGCAGGCCGCGCGCCCTCCTGGTCAACTTCGCTCTCCATCTCGACACTATCGGCGGCGATGTCGTCTCCGCCGACTACCCGGCCTTCCTCGCGGCGAACGTGCGCGAGGCGCTGGGCGAGGATGTGGAGACCGTCTTCGCCAACGGCGCCTTCGGCGACATCAATCACATCAACGTCAGCGACCGCAACCAGCCCCGCGGGTTCGCCATGCCCGAGCACATCGGCCGGGTTCTGGCCGACGCCGTCCTGAGGGCATACGAGTCCGCACAGCCTCTGCCGAAGTTGGCTGTCCGTGCCGCGCGAAAGGTCGTTCCCTTGCCGGCGCGAGAGATCAGGGAAGATATGCTGGAGCAGGGCCGGCTCGTCCAACTGGTGACCGACCCCAATGCCGACCCCGCCGAACGCCGGCAGGCTGCGGAGCGTCTCGGCACCGACGCCCCGGACATCCGCGCGAGGACCTATGCCAAGGAATGGCAGTTGCTGGCCGCCAGAAATGGGAGGCCTTTCGATGCGGACGTGCGGGTGGCGTGCCTTGGGCCCGAGGTGGCGCTAGTGGGCTTGCCGAGCGAGACTTTCTGCGAGTTGGGGCTCGCGATCAAACGCAACTCGCCCTTCGCCCACACCTTCGTAATCAGCCTGGCCAACGGGTATGTGGGCTACGTGGGGACGGCCCGCGCGTACGCGGAGGGCAGTTACGAGACCACGCCCGCGCGCTCGAGCCCGGTGGCGCCCGGCTCCGGTGAGATGATGGCGGACGCGGCGGTGGCGCTTCTGGATGAGGTCCGCGCCGCGCTCGGCTGATTCCCGTGAGGGCCGGTCTGGTCGAACCCGCCTTTCTGGTCACTACTTGCCCCAGGCCCGATTCCGCTGTCCGCGCCAAGGCAGAGGGCATAGCCGCCCAATACGCACTTCCGCTCGAGCGGCGAGCCGAGAGGACGCTAGCCGACCTGCGCCGCTCGCGCGGCGTCGAAGGAGTGCTCGCCGTGGGGCGCGAGGGTCTCCGCTATGTCACCCCGGAGGTCACGCTGACCTTCCACCCGAGCATGACCAGAATGCGGCTGCACAATCTGGAGTCCGGACGAGGTGATCCGATGCTGACGGCCATGCGGCTCCAGCCCGGGGACCGTGTGCTCGACTGCACCCTCGGGCTGGGCGTGGATGCCGTGGTGGCCGCCAGCATGGTTGGGTCGAAGGGCGCGGTTGACGGGCTGGAGGTGGTGCTGCCCATCTTCCTCGTGGTCGCCGATGGCCTGGCCACCTATGAAGCGCCCAACCAGCGGCTGACCGAGGCGATGCGCCGTGTCCGGGCCCACTGGGCAGAGGCCTCCGCCTTTCTCGCCAGCGTGACCCCGGGCGACTACGAGGTGATCTACATTGACCCTTTCTTCGAGAAGCCGGTGGCCGGCTCCTCCTCGATCGCGCCCGTGCGCGCCCTGGGGGCGCACCACTGGGTCCCGCTTCGCCGCGCAGCCGAGAAGGCGACCGAGATCGCCCGGCGCTGCGTCGTGGTGAAAGGCAACAGGGGCTCCGCCTTGTTCCGTGATCTGCCGGTCGCAGAAGTGGTGGCCGGCAGGCACAGCAGCATCGAGTACGCGGTCCTGAGCGCGAGATGAAGCAAGAAAGCCCGCGCTATTGGTACCCGCTCAGTTACGCAGAGGCGGAGGCCGACATCGCCTTGGCGGAAGCGGAGATTCTGCTCGGCGATGCACAGTTCCTGGGGCCGATCGCGGTGTCATCCGTCTTGCGCGAGCCCAGGCATACTGCTCATTTGAGTGCGCGACTCTTGCCTCTCGCGCGAGCGGCGAGCGCGGACGCTTTGCTCGAAGAGGTGGCGGCGCTGGACCTGAGCGCTGAGCGCTTCATGGTGCACGTGCGTCACCTGCACACCGCTAAGAGTGCGGAGTATCGGTCACTCGCCTCGCAGTTGGGCTCAGTGATCGGGGGCAGCGCCGACCTCACGGACCCGGAGACGCTTTTCTGGGCGCTCGAGACCGCGGACGGCTGGTGGTTTGGGCAAGTCGAGGCCAGCGCCTCGCAACCGTGGCGCCGGTTCGCGCCGCATGAACACACCTTCTCCTCCGCGCTGCCGCCGCGATTGGCCTCGGCGTGCGTGAGCATGGCCTGCCCCGAGGGCGGCGCCTTCCTCGACCCGTGCTGTGGCTGCGGCACGCTGGTGCTGCAGGCCGCGGGCATCGGGCTCACGGCCGTGGGGGCGGACTTGAGCATGAGAATGGTGTGGCTCACGCGCAAGAATCTGCGCCAGATGAACTTGCGCGCGCTAGTGTGCAGAGCCGATGCGCGTAGCGTTGCCGGCGCGTTCGACGGCGTCGCCACCAACCTGCCTTACGGCAAGTACCTTGCCCGCCCGCCGGGCCTCTACGAGGACATCGCGCGGAACCTGGCGGCGCAGGTGAGGCGGGCGGTATTCGTATGCGCGGAGGATTGCACGAGCCTGTGGCAACAGGCGGGCTTTCGCGTGCCGCGCGTGGCACGCCTCTCCGCGCAGGCGTTAGTGCGCTACATCCATGTCTGCACGAGCGCGCTGGCCGGGAGCAATGCCGGGTGAGGGTAGACGACTTCGACTACGAACTGCCACCCGAGCTAATCGCGCAGTATCCTCTGAGGCGCCGCAGCGCCTCGCGCATGCTAGTGATCGAACGGGACAGCGGCGCCCTCTCTCATCACCGCTTTGCGGAATTGCCCTCCTTTCTCGAGCCCGGCGACTGCCTGGTCATCAACGACGCCAAGGTGAGTCGCGCCCGCCTGCTTGGACGCAAGGAGAAAAGCGGCGGCCGGGTCGAGTTGCTTCTGCTCGAACAAGGTGAGGGCGAAGTGTGGGAGGCGCTTGCGGCAGGCAAGGTACGGCCCTCGCAGCGGCTCGAACTCGAGGGGGGCCTGAGGGGCGAGATCGTCGAAGTGCTCAGCCCCGGCCGCGTGCGAGTGCGGCTGCATGCCAACAGGGGCTCCGTTTCTCGCGCGCTCAGCCGTGAGGCGCACGTCCCACTGCCCCCTTACATCCGCCGCCCGGACGAGCCGCTTGACCGGCGCCGCTACCAGACCATCTACGCTTCTACGCCAGGGGCAGTGGCGGCGCCGACGGCAGGGCTGCACTTCACCAAAGGCGTCCTTGACCGGCTGAAGCAGCGAGGCGTGGCGATTGCCTCGGTAACGCTTCGAGTCGGGGCCGCTACCTTTGAGTCCCTTCGCGTCGCTACGGTAGAGGAGCACCGGATGGGTTCAGAGCGCTACTCGGTTCCGCGTGTCACGGCCGAGGCCATATCTCTAGCCCGGGTTCGAGGGCGGCGCGTGATCGCAGTGGGCACTACGGTGGTAAGGGCGCTAGAGAGCGCTGCTGGGGGCGACGGGCGCGTGCCTGCGGGCGAGGGGAGCACCGATCTGTTCATTCGCCCGGGCCACTGCTTCCGAGTCGTGGACGCTCTGCTCACCAACTTCCACCTGCCGCGTTCCACGCTGCTGATGCTGGTGTGCGCGTTCGCCGGGCGCGAACTGGTGCTGGAGGCGTACCGTCAGGCGGTGGAGAGGCGATACCGTTTCTACTCTTACGGCGACTGCACGTTGATGCTCTGAGGGGGCCTTGAGCCCGAGTCTTCAGGGGGTGGCCGGGGCCATGCGCACCCGCACGCTAACCTTCCGCGTCCCCTTCAGTTGCAGGCCCTGCGGCGGCATCAGCGTGACCGCCTCGGCGACGAGGGGTCTCGGCTCGTCCACCACAACCGAAGCCTGCAAGGTTTCAACGGTCCCGAGGATCTTCGGTGACCCCGCAAGCGTAACCGTGCTGGGGCGCACCTCGACGCTCTGCACCCGCCACCCGGAGTCCGGCGGGTACTGCACATCCACCTGCACGGGCACGACCTTGCTGCTCACCTGCATGGCGCCCGCGTACACGCTCACCAACGGAGGGTCCACCTCGGCGAGCGCGGGCGTGATCTGGTCACCTTGGCCGTTGTAGAAGTCAACCCGCGCGCCCACGACCCCGCGCACGGCCAGCATCTCCAGGTCCGGGCTCACGCCCGCGGCGGCAATGCGCTCCACTTCTGCGTCCTTGCCGCGCACCCGCACCTCCGGCGGCACCACCTTGAGGTCGCTCAGGCCATAGCCGGGCGGGGGGGCTCCCTGTGCCCTGAGAACCAGGTGGAACTTGCGCTCCAACAGGTGTTCCACGCGGAGCCGCACCGTGCCCGGCTCGAGGTAGACCACCCGGATGCCGGGCGGCAGTTCAGGCTGCGAGAGCGCTACCTGGTGCTCCCCGGGCTCAAAGCCCTTGGCGCTGGTGACCGCCAGCAGCCCGGCGTGGTCGCGCTCCAGCGCCGCGATCCGATCCCGGGGGCCGCGCAGGCGCGCCGCCACTCGGTCGGGCACCACAGTGTAGGAATAGTGGGGCGCCAGGTCCTCCGCCCGCACCGGCACCATCACGGTGACCTCTGCCGTGGGGCTGGTGCGTGCCAGGGCGTAGGCCCACAGGATGACGGCCAGCACTAGGGAGAGCAGTTTCAGGCCTAGATTCCGCCGCAGCATGCCCTAACCTCTGCCGCCGAACAGCAGCGAGAACCAGCGCGCCCGCGGAGGGGGCGCGAAGTAGGTGAGCAGCGCGCCTTTCAGGTCTGCCGGGTCCAGGCCTCTCTCCAGCGCGCCGTCCGCGCCCAGCGACACCTGCCCGGTCTCCTCCGAGACTACCACGACCACCGCGTCCGAGCGCTCCGACATCCCGATGGCGGCCAGGTGCCGCAGGCCGAGCCCGCGGCCGACCGCCGGGGTAGTCGTCGTCGGCAGCAGGCACCCTGCGGCGGCAACGCGGTCACCGCGGACCAGCACCGCGCCATCGTGTAAGGGCCCGCCGTGGAAGAAGACGCTGTCGAGCAACGGGGCGGTGAGCTCAGCGTCCATCGGCACACCGGTGCGCGCCACATCTTGCAGCGCCACCTCTCGCTCGATGACGATGAGCGCCCCGATGCGCTGGCGCGCGAAACGGGCCACCGCCTCGACGATCTCGTTGATGACCTCGGTCATCCTCTCGCCGGGCACCAGCCGCGCGCGAAAGCCGAAGGGCCCCGACCGTCCTACCCTCTCCAGGGCCATCCTCAACTCCGGCTGGAAGATGATGACCATCACCAGCACGCCGGGAATGACCAGAGACTGCATGAGCCAGTGCACCGTGCGCAGAGGCTGGGTGATGACATAAACGACCAAAAGGACGCCGACGCCCTTGGCCAATTGCTCGCCTCTGGTACCGCGGACGAGAAGCAGCCCCCGATAGATGGCGTAGGCCAGTACCAGGATGTCGAGCACGTCCACCAGGCGCACTTGCGGCCACATGGCCGCCACCTCGCTGAGCCACTTACTCATTGCGCCCTGGCGCCCCCTGGCGCGCCACCGACTTAGCACAAAGAGAGGAAAGCACAAGCCGCGTGGGCCGGATATGGTGACGTTCCGGTCCCCGCACCGTTACCTCCCCTGCGGCCCCTCCGGCCGCGCCTGAGACCGCTGCGCCCCCACGCACTCCAGCACGTAGCCCGCGGCAGCGCCGGCCGCATGGTAGAAAGCGGGGTCCTGCGCGCAGGAGCGGCCCATGTGCAGCACCGGAAAGCCGCACTCCTGCAAAGCGCCCTCAATAAAGGCACCACTGCGGTAGACGAGTTCATGGCGCGTGGCCAGTTTCTCGGCCGCCACCTGCTTGTCGAGCAGATCCCGCTCCTCCCCCGAAAGGTACGGGAGCACTACTGTGACCCCGTCCGCGATGACCTCCCGCAAAAGCGTCAGGCTGTGGTGCGACAACCCCCTGTGCCGCGGCCTGGGGTCCGCATAGTCGATCCGAGGCAAGAAGACCACGTGGCCGCCCAGGACCACGCCCGCTCTAGCAGCCTCGCCCAAGTCCATGGATGAGAAGCCGTAGCGGGTGCCGGTGCCCCAGTGCCCGGGCCCGGCGCCGACGAGTGCCACCTGTGCTGTGGCGATCTCTCGCGCCGCGATCAGACCCGTGTAAACGTTGACTGCTTCATAGTCGCCGCCGAAGGCCTGGCCGACGGTGATGGTGGCCTCAAGGAAGTCTCGCGCGCGCAGGTTCGCCAGCAGGTCGCTCAGCGCTGCCGGCAGAGCGCTCGAATCGGTGAGCACCGCCGCCGCGCGGACACCCCCGCCGCCGGGCAGCGCGCGCAGTCCCACCACAAACGCAGCCAGTTGACTATGCACACAGGTGAGCACAAC
>CAZGSV010000134.1:0-7957 GCA_964528605.1 uncultured Armatimonadia bacterium | reverse complement strand
GCGACCAGGTTCGACACTTCCATGCCGAGCCCCTCCAACCTGCCGAGCGAATCCTCATACGCGCGCTCGCCGTTCCAGCGCGCGGCCTCTGGCGGCGTTGCGTCGGGCAGGCCGCCCGCCTCACCAACCAGTAGCGGCTTGCCCCTCACCTTGGGGGCCTCAGCGCCAGGGTAGTGCAGCGAGTACACTGGGGCGCGCCCGCCCAAGTCCTCGTCGCCCTCCGAGGCGAACGGCCGGCTGCCATCCAAGTTCTGCACGAGCGTGCCCAGCGCGCCGATCTTCTCCGTCAAGTCTTGGCGACTTGTCGCGCCATCGCCAGGCGCCGCGTCGTGGGCCGCCAACGTTCCGTCGGCGATGCCCCAGACGATGATCGAAGGGTGGTTGCGATCGCGCTGCACCCATTCCTGAATGTGCTGGCGCGCGCGCGTGAAGAAGTCCTCATTGTAGAGGAGGTCGCCGCCCGAAGCCCAGATGGCGCTTTCGTCGGTGACCAGCATTCCCATCTCGTCGGCCACGTCCAGATAGTAGGAAGGGAAGACCTGCCCGTGCAGGCGCACGTGATTCAAGTTCGCCGCGCGCGCCATCTGATACCACAGGCGCGGGTACTCCTCGCGCTGCTGCGGGATGCCCATGAAGTGCCAGGCATCGCCCCGCAACTTGAGGGGCTTGTCGTTGAGCAGCAACTGCGCCCCCTCTACCCGCACTTCACGGAAGCCGAAGCGCGTGGAGACCGCATCAATCGGCCGACCCGCCTCCGTCAGCACCGTCTTCAGCAGATAGAGCGTCGGATCGTCAGGCGACCACAGCCGCGCGCCTTCCCAGTCGTCGGCCACGATAACCGTGACGGCGCTGTACGGCTGTAGGCGCAGCGACACCAGGGGGAATGCCTTCGCCCGCGGCGCCTTGTCGAAGGGCGTCACGTCGCCCGCTTTCTCGAACGCCTGTCCCGCGACGGGTCCGAACACCTCGTTCTTGAGGAACACGTCGTGCGCGAACATGTCCTGGTTGACCAGGCGCACCTGCAAGCGCGCACGCCGGCCCCGAACGAACGTGGTGACGAAGACGTCGTCAATCCGCACCATCGGGCGGCTTACCAACCAGGCGTCCTGCCAGATGCCCCAGGCTTGCCGGTCCCAGTAAGAGCCGGCGGGATAGGGCGCCCGTCCGCCCTCATCGAAGAGCACGGGCGCGCGCACGCCGACCACCAACTCGTTCTCCTCGCCCAAGCGCACCAAGTTGGTGATGTCCACCTCGAACGGCGTGCAGCCCCCCTCGTGCCTGCCCGCGAGGACGCCGTTGAGATAGACCTCCGCATAGTAGTTGACGGCGTCGAAGCGCACGAAGATGCGCCGGCCCAGCCACGCACCGCTAGGCGAGAAGGTGCGCCGGTGCCAGCCTTGCTTGGCCGTCTCCCATTCCACCGGGTAACTCGGGAGCAAGCGGAAGTCGCCCCCCCCGCCGGCGGCGAAGGCGTTGGCGTTCCAGGGGGAGGGAATCAGTATCCGGATGTCGCTCCAGCCCGCCTCAGGCCGGATGAACTCGCCTTCCTGCGGTTGGAACTGCCAGGCGCCGCTCAGGCACCTCGTTTCCCGCTCTTGCAGCCCAGCGGCGCTGCTGCGCGCCCCGGCCAACGAGACCAGGGCGAGCGCCAGCAAGCAAATCCGCAATAACTCGCGTCGCGAACGTTCCGCTGTCATCACCTTCACCGTTGTCGCTGGGGAGACCACCACTACCCGGCATACGCTCCGCTGTCAATGCGCCGACTGCGGGCGTTAGCGGTACGCTTGCTGCCGAAGCGAATTCCTGGGGGCCGCAGCCCTTAACCGCGACCCAACGTGCTGCGCGGCGCTAGGCCGGCCCTAGAACGGGACCTCCCCCCCCGCGGCCTCCGCCACCGTCTTGCCCAAATGCCCGCAGATGCTCTTCAGCAAGCAGCCGGCGAGCCAGACGCGCAAGGGATCCCGCTCAACCCCCTCGAGCGTCTTCATGACGAACTGAGTCTTCTCCCCCGCGCTCGCCGGCGCCCGCTTCTCCCCCTTGAGCCAAGCCAGCAGACCGGCCACGTAGCCGTCCGCGTTCTTCCTCACCTCGGGCGGCACGCCCTGAATCCCGCAGCCCTTGAACCACTCCACCATCTCACCCTCGCCGATGCTCTCCAACAGCGCCTCGTAGTTCTCGAAGAAGGTGATGTGGCACGGGTTGGGCACGAAGCCCTGCTGGGTCAGGTGGAGCGTTATGTACTCGCCCATCATCTTGGGTTGCTCCTCGCCTGGGCCCGGTGTCGGCGGCGCGCCTCCTACAAGGGCCTGCGCGCCCCAGTCGCCCTTCTCGAGGAGGTGCTCCGCGGCCCTCCCCTCGGCTCCGGTGAGCATGATCTTCACCAGCGCCTTTTTCGCCTCGTTGGGCACGCCTAGGCTGTCGTAGACTCGCGCCATGATCTTGGCGGCCTCGGGATCGGCGGCGCGCGCCTCCTCCTCGCTCTTGCCCGAGTACCAGGCCTTTACCGCGGAGTGATAGGCGCGCAGGCGCTGCAACCGCTCCTCCCGCTCCGGCCGCTTGCTGCCCCATTCGCTGACCAGGCCTCCGGCTGCGATGCTGCGGATTAGGTTCTCCACGTGCTGCTCCCAGCGATAGTGGCATATCTCCAGCCCGGACATCACCTGTCGCATAATCACCGCGTCCGGAGGCAACTCCCCCAGCGCCAGCCTGCGCGCGTGCAGCCGCCTGATCTCCTCATCCGGCTCGCGCCACCCCGCGGAGGCCCACTCCTCCATCCTGATCTCCTCCTCGGCGGCCGCCCTTTCCATCCTCATCCCTCCCTAACCCGGCTCTCAACCGACAGCCGCCAGTTTACCTCATGTGCGACGGTCGTCTCCAGCCGGTGCCTTGGTGACATGGGATTGGTGCGCGTACCCGGCACGACCTCTGGGAGCACGGAGCGGCACGGGGGCTCGCACCGGGGCCCCGGGGGCCACTGGGGCCGCCGCGACGTAGCCTCCTTCTGCATCAACTTACGTGGCAGGCTCATGCACATCCGCTGCTTCCCCGTCCCCGGGCCCAGCGGCGGATACTTCCGCTGCCTCCAAGTCACCCAAGACATCACCGACATTAAGACCATCCAACCCGAGAAGCGGCTGCTGTGGCTGTAGGAGCATGCTGCAGCGTGCGACGGCTGTTCTCAGCGCTGAAGGCGCGCCTTGAACGTAGGGGCTGAGCCTTGCTTGCCCGCCGGAGGTCGCCCAGGCCGACCGCAGGAGGGGCTCTGCCCGCGACCCCGCCCTGCGCGGGGTCGGGACCGGTAGGGGCGTATAGCATACGCCCCGGTGTAGGGGCGACCCGCTGGGTCGCCCTGGGCCGTCATCCGCCCGCGGTGAGCCTGTCGAACCGCAGATTACGCGGATCGCGCAGATACGACGCCTCAGCCCCGGAGTGCCCGTAGGGGCAGGCGCCCGTGGACACGCACGGACCCAATCCACAGACTACACAGATGGCGGAGATCGGACACCCTGGGCACCCTCCCGTATACTGAGCCGCAAGTGTCGAAACGCTGGGCGTACTGCTGTGCGGGCTGCCTAGCGGTCGCACGGGGAGGCGGATTTGATGCGTGAGGTGTTATCTACGGGTGTAGTCCCACTACTTGCTGTTGTCGTCCCGGTCGTGGTGGGCTGGTACCTCAACGAGCGCAGCAAGCGGAGCCATGGGGAGTACCAGAGGAAAGAGGAGATGTACCTAGAGCTGATCAGGTGCCTAAGAGGGTTTTACGTCAACTCCCGCGACAGGGACCTGAAACAGGGGTTCTTGGATCAGGTCAACCTGTGCTGGATGTACTGCCCCGATGAGGTGATCCGAAAAGCATACGCTTTTCTCGACATGGTGCGGACCGGGGAGGAGCGTCCAGATGCCAAAAAGGAAAGAGCGCTTGGCGAGTTGGTGGCGGCCATGCGCAAGGACCTCCTGAGCGGAAAGCGTGTGAAGCAGACAACACTGGTTGCGGGAGACTTTAGGCATCTCAGAGCGACGTGAGGCGGTGGGCTCCTGACCATCAGGCGGTGCGCCGGCCGACAGCGCTCGCGCGACGGAAGCCTCAGCAAGTACCGCGCGCAGATTATGCAGATGGAGCGGATGCGACGCGTATTGCCCTTGATGTAGGGGCACGGCACGTCGGAGATCCGCCTCAGGCGGGCCGTGCCCGGGGCGGCTCAATAGGGAGGAGACAGTGCCATCGGAGAGGCAACCTGCCGGGCCCCATGAACCGCGTGCGCCGCAACGTCGGTCGGTGCGACTGGCGGGTTACGACTATTCGCAGGCAGGGGCGTACTTCGTGACGATCTGCACCCAGGGGCGCGAATGCGTACTGGGAGAGGTCGCGGAGGCGGAAATGCGACTGAATGCCTGGGGCGAGATCGTGGAAGCGTGCTGGGAGGAGATTCCCCGTCATCTCAGGCAC
Organism: uncultured Armatimonadia bacterium; assembly: GCA_964528605.1. GTDB lineage: Bacteria > Armatimonadota > Zipacnadia > CAZGSV01 > CAZGSV01 > CAZGSV01. The sequence continues at coordinate 3,510 of CAZGSV010000134.1, read as the reverse complement.
GCGGACTTGGACGCCTTCGTGGTCATGCCAAATCACCTGCACGGGGTTATCGTGCTTCTGGAACCGGACGCGGTTGCACCCCATCCACAACTGCGGGCACGGCATGCCGTGCCCCTACGCGGCCGAGCCGAGGTTGGGGGGCAAAGGCTTGAGCAGTTCGGGGCACCGGTCGCGGGTTCCTTGGCTACGGTCATCCGGTCGTTCAAATCCGCGGTCACGCGGCAGGTGCGCTCCCTGCGAGGCGCAGTCGGCAGGCCGCTGTGGCAGCGGAACTACTACGAGCACATCATCCGAAACGAACAGGATCTGGAGGAGATCCGGGAATACATTGCGCAGAACCCGGGGCGCTGGGAGGAGGACGAAAACAACCCAGCCGCGTTTCGCCCTCGATTGTAGGGGCACGGCATGCCGTGCCCGCTTCTGGTGTCCGGTGGGGATGTATAATTGGGATAGAGCAGCCGGAGGTTGACGCCGCGTCGGCGGGCCTTGGGAGGCGGCAACAACGTGTTCGCGCCGTGGCCAATCCTGGCCGCTCCGCGAGTTGTTCGGGCTGAGGTGAGCAGCATGGACGCTTCGACGGTGAACGTGATCATCCAATGGCTAATGCTTCTTGTCCTATTTGCCCCGCGCTTGTCCTCGCGTGGGCCGCGCGGATGCAGCGGAAGACCCTGGAGCTTCAGGTCTCGCCTCTGCCCGCACCGGAGGAGCCGCGCCACGCCCCCGTGGACGGCGGGACGAAGTACAGCCTGCCGGTCCAAAACGTGGGTCACGGCCCCTCACCAGAGTGCTTTGTCTTCTTTCGATGGGGTGCAGGCCCGCGCGGCGGAGCCCAGAGTCAGGCGCGTCGTTTGGCAGTGGGGCAGAGGGAAGAGGTGCAGGCGTTCGTGCCCGAGGGTCACCCTTTGGAGGAACTCAGACTCGGGGTCTACCATCAGGACGCGCTTGACACGTGGCGATGCGACACATGGACGCCCCGTCCCGGCTATGGGTGGGTGCTGAGCAGGCGACGCCGCTTGGGCAAACGGGAACGTGGGGGGCTTGATGAACTTCGCCGACGGCCGCCCGCAGCCGACGCCTGACGCTCTGGTGTCCGCGGGCTGGCGACCCTAGGGGGCCTGGACTGGTGCATAATGCGAGGGCTGCCATGCGTGTTCGGGAAAGGGAGAGGTGAAGGTGCAGGAATCCTCACGCCTTGAGGCGCTGGTCACGCGATACCAGGGGAGCCCGTTGTTGAGGGGGCTGATCCAGTTGCTGGTTCATTGGGAACCAACAGGTGTCGCTGGGGCGCTCGAAGCCGGACTTGTCACGAAAATCCAGAACGTGCGAGAAGAAAGGCTTAAGACGTTCTTTGATGAACTCGAAGCGGGCAAGATCCAACTGACCCGCGAACTCATCGAGTCAGAGGACTTCCTGCACTGCTACTTCGCCACGGTGCGAGCGGCGCTGAACTCGAGGCGGCGGGAGAAGATCCAAATGTTCGCGAGGCTTCTGAAGTCGTCGGCGATGCCGCTATCATTCTCTGGGACCGATGAGTACGAGGAGTATCTGAGCATACTCGACGACTTGTCGTACAGGGAGATTCTAGTTCTCGCCACCCTAGAGCGATACACAGGGCAATTCCCGCTCGGACCCGAGGAGAACGAACTGCAAAGGGCGAATCGGTTTTGGGACGACTTCACAAAGGAGCTGGAACACAACCTGGGGCTCCCTGCCGGCGAGATCGACGGCGTGTTGACGCGCCTCAATAGAACCGGGTGTTACGAGACGTTCACCGGCGCCTATCTCGACTACTCAGGGGGACGTGGCAGGCTGACTGCCACATACTTCCGCTTGAGAAAGCTGGTGGAGGCCGAGGACGGGCGCTTCCCGTAGCGCCCTTCGGCTGTTCACCTTTTCTCCCACCTCACCTTCTCCCACCCCCGCACGACGCCCTGCACCGTTTGCCAGGGGGTGGGGTTTTCGGCGAGGTGGGAGGAGAAGATGTAGGCCTCGGGCTGCGGGTCGGTGAAGGATTCGCCGGGGGCCAGGGTGCGGCGAATGTCGCGGTCAATGTCAGGATGCTGGTTCCCGTTGTCGTCTATCCAGAAGGTCATCCGATAGCCGGCGTTGGGCTGGGCAGTCGCCCCGTAGAGCAGGGCCGCCTTTTCGTCCTTCCAGGCGCCGTGCGGCAGGTAGAAGTTGGGCACCTCCGCCCCCCCCGGCAGGTCATCGCTGGCGTCGCCGCCCATGTTGCTGCGAATGTAATGGTAATAGGAGCAAGCCCACAACGGTGCACTGTCTACGTTCTCAATCCGCAGCAGTCGGGAAGAGAACCATGTGCGGCCCGGATAAAGGGCGAAGCGATAGGTGGCCCGAAACGCATGCGCCGGATTGCCGGCCTCATCCACGGGCGCCTCGCGGCCGCTGTAAGAGGCCGTTACCTCCAAGATAACTCGCGCCATCCCCGCGCTCGCGCGCACGCCCTGGAAGCGATCGGCGGCGACCCACAGGTTGCCCACCTGCCCCTGGCACATCAGCGCGACGAAGTTGCCTAACTCCTGTCCGTCGAGCATCACGCGGTCAATCAGGTCGCCGTCCTCCTCGTCCTTCGCAAGCGTAAGGCGGTCGTTCCCCGCCCACCAACGGCTTCCCTCGCTGCGGAAGAACATCGGCGACTCGTGCGGCGCGGGGGGGGCCTGCCGCAGGGCCACCTGCACCGCGCTCCGCGCCGGCAGATTGGGCACGATGAAGCAGAACTCCTTGCCCTCGGGCAGTTCGTCCACCTGGCTAGGAGCGTTCCACGCGGCGCCGTCGCGATTCACGACCCAGGCGAAGATAAGCCCCTCGGTGATACCCAACCCAGCCAGATCCTCGCCTCGCAGCACCATCGGCACGCTGTTTAGGTCGCGATCGCTCGGGTTGTAGACGGCCAGCAGCCTTCCGTCCGGCGCTTGGGGCAGGGGCTCGAACCACACCCGCAGCCCCTCGTTGTCCGCGTCATCCGGGTCCTCGGCGCCGCCCACAATCTCGGCCCTGCAGATGAGCAAGTTGGCGCCGGGCTGCTCCGGGCTGGGCGGCTCGACCAGCCACGAGCCGTTGGGCGGGAGTTCTATCTCCCGTTGCGACGCCTCGCCATTCATCCAGATTTGCAGGCGCAATCTCGCGCCCAGCGGACCGGCGTTGCGCACCAGCAATCTGCCTGAGGCAGACTCTTGCACACTGACCGCTGCGGTGCGCCCGGCGTGCAGGTCGTACATCCGCGGATTCACCCGCGTCGCCCTCTGCGTCAGCGCCTCGTAGGCCTCATCGCGCTCGTTGACGAGCCCGTAGTTGCTGTCCTCCGGGAAGGTGGAAGAGATGCCCAGCACCGGTTCGTCCACCCACATGAAGTAGTCCGAGCCGACGATGAAGGGCAGCCGGAAGATGGTGCGCTGGAAGACCTCGTAGCAGCGCGCCTTCTGCTCCTGCGTGGCCACTCGCATGCCCGCGCCGTGCTTGCAGGGCAGGCCGCTGTCCAGCGCCGGGAACGAC
>CAZGSV010000133.1:0-7961 GCA_964528605.1 uncultured Armatimonadia bacterium | reverse complement strand
CGGGAAGCCGCTGGGCGGCTCGGGCAACGGATCTTCAGCCTTGACCCCGCCGGCAGGCCCCTACCGGGCTGGAAAACAGGGACAGCAACCGTTTTTCAGCGGTCTTCCAGCGGCCGTTCTTCACGGGTCGAAAAGCGGTTACTGTCCCCATTTTCCTAGTACAGATAGACCCTCCCTGACGCGGGAGGGATGGCAACGTCCAGGTCGCGGGCATGCACCGGCAGGTCGCGTCCCTCGAACAAGTCTTTGGCTCTGCGGCCCGGCACGGGGATCGCGAGACGGTGCGCCTTCGGATTCAAGTTCACCGCGACCACCCCGCGTTCGTAGGCGCGGAGGTAGAGGCCGTCGGTGCACATGCACTTGTCGCTCAGCGGCTTGCCCAGCCGGAACTTGAGGAACTCCTCCCCGGGCCCGCCGAGTTGCGTCATCCAGATCATGTCGTGCAACTTGGCGGTCGCGTAGGAGTAGAAGGCGTCCTCGCGAAACTCGCCCAGGCCGGCCTTGGCGAAGTAAGGCAGGGCCACTTGCCGCTTGCCCGCCTTGTGGTAACGCTCGGGCGTTTGGTCGAGCCTCGACCACAGATCGAAGTTGCCCCAGCGCGCGGGTATCTCCTCGTCGCTGTCGGCCGCGATCAGGTACTTGTGCACCACCACGTGCGACTCGACCATGCAGATGTGGCCGGACTGCCAGATGATGTCGGGGACCAGGCGCGGGTGCGTGGGCGCGTACATCACGAACTTCCGTATCGGAGACGCCGAGTAGCGGAAGGGCCAGTAGGTGGTGTTGAGCATCATCGCTTTGTCGGGCCCATAGGCGTCCATGAGCCGCTGCGCCCGCTGGAGCAGCATGGCGTAGGCGAAGTTGCCGAGCGCGTTGTCGTTGGGAGCCGCGGCGCCAGGGGCGAAGCGCAGTTGCTGCTCGGTGTAGGGAGCGAGGTCCCGCTCGTGGTAGAGGTGCGGGTGGATGCCGAATTCCTCGCCGTAGCATTTCTCGGGTCCGAAGGCGTGGTCGAGGAAGAGGCCGTCGGCGCCGGCCTCCATGTAGTGCCGCACCTCCTCCATCATCGCTTCGCAGAAGTCCTCCGTGTTGGAGCAGACTTCCATCCGGCGAGGGTCAACGCTGTCGGCGAACAGGGAGCGCTCGCGCACCGACTTGATGTTGTAGACGCACAGTTCGGGGCGGTCGGCCAGCCGGAAGCGGGGCCAGTCGTCTTTCTGATCCGGGTCGAGGTAGCGGTTGGAGAAGGTGATGTAGGGCAGCACCTTCGCGCCGATCTCGTGGTAGCGGTCGTGCAGCGCCTGCGCCGTCGGGCCGCCGTCAAGGACCACATCCGGAGGCACGAGGCCGCGTTCCTTGATGACCTCGGCGAAGTCCCGGTCGGCCGGCAGAGGGTAGGAGAGTTCCGCGTCGCGGACCCATTGCGGGGCTTCGTCAGAGGGCACCGAGCATCATCTCCTTAGGGTCAGGGAGGCAAGAGGCGAAAGCGGAGCGAGGCGGCCGGACCTTCGTGGCCCGCGCCGGTGAGCGTGCGCGCCTCGATCGTGTGCTCGCCGAGGCCAGGGATCCACGCCGAGATGTATAGCCGCCGCTCCCAGGCGCCTCCGTCGAGACGCACGAGGAAGCAGTCGAGGTCGGGGCAGAGGGTGCGCAGGCGCAGGCGGAAAGTGGTATCACGCAGCCAGCGGAGCTCGATCTCGGTCGCGTCAGTTGCCCGCCAGTAGAGGTCGCCCGGGTCCGAGGTCGAGCGCCGGGTGAGCCGGCGGTGCGGGAGGCGGTAGTTGGTGGTGTCAGGGTTCTCGCACCAAGGAACGGTTAGGTCGTCCTCCCACTCGACGGCCTCTTCGTAGCGATCGAAGGTATTCTCGAGGTCGAAGTAGGGGGGGGCGAGGGTCTGGTGGTCTTGGGTGAAGAGGATGCGGAGGTAGTAGTATATGGGCAGGATGTGCGGCACGGTCGCGTCTTGGGAGGGGTCGCAGACCTGCGCATCGTGGACGGCGGTTAGGCCCGCGGAGTCGCCGCTCAGATAGGCCTGGTGCAGTTCGAGCGCGCTCTGGGGCACGCCATCGCGCAGGAAGTAGGCGTTGAAGGCGCCGCCGGGAGTCGGGTCCACTACGGCCCACCTGCCGAAGTCCTCGAGGAAGACCTCGGTGAGGAAGTGACAGTAAGGATTGGCCTTGTTGCCGATCTCGAGGTAGCGGGCTTGGACGCCGAGGGCGCAGCACGCTTGCAGAAAGAGTTGGGCCGAGTGGCCGCAGAAGACGATGATGTCGTCGCCGTTGCGGATCTGCTCGAGCAGCCGCCAGGCGGTCCAGGTGGGGTAGCGGCGGCCGGAGCGAGTGGGTGTACTCAGCGCGGCCCAGCGCTTGAGGGCCAGCACCTTCTCCAGGTGACTGGCCGCGGCCGCGACCACGTCGTCCAGGCGCTCCTGCTCGCGGAGGCGGACGAGGTCGGGGTGGGAAGGGCTGTGGAAGATGAAGGCAAAGCGCGTGGGGTCCACGCTGCCGTTGTGGTCCTCGAGGATTTGCGCGCGGACGATGTCGAGCGCTTGCGCCGGCATGCGCAGGGGTGCGGGCGATGGTGATTGAGCCAAGGCTCTGATCTCCTCTGAGGGCTACGTTGGCGGATACCATAGCGGCTGCCGCGCGGCGCGAGCAAGGGAGCGAACGGAAACTAGGGAGTGCCCCGTGCCCGCCGCTCCCGCCTGTGTTACCATTTGTCCCCACGGTGCGCCGAGGCGCCGGAGGGAAAGGGAGGATGCCCGCGTGAGCGCGCAGAAGGTGAACCTGCAAGAGGCGGTGGAGATAGCCCCGGGGGTCTATTGGGTGGGCTTCTACGACCCCAACTCGTTGCTGCCGTGCAATCCCTACTTGCTGGTTGACGGCGAAGAGGCCGTGCTGATTGACCCCGGCTCGGTGCCCCACTTCCCCATCGTGGCCACCAAGGTGGTGAGCACGGTCAAGCCGGCGCAGGTCTCCACCATGATCGTGCAGCACCAGGATCCCGACCTCTGCGGGGCACTCCCGGTGCTGGAGGAACTTATCGGCACCGACCGCCTGCGCATCGCCGCACACTCGACCGCCATCTATCTCATCACCTACTATGGGATCAGGTCGCCCCTCTACGCGGTGGACCAGAATGAGTTCCAGTTGACCTTCGGCGCAGGCAGGCGACTGCGTTTCATCCACCTGCCCAACCTGCACGCGCCCGGCGCCATCGCCACCTACGACGAGCAGACGCGCACGCTTTTCTCCGGCGACCTCTTCGGCGGGCTCGCCACCGAGTGGACCTTGTACGCCAGGGCGAAAGCGAAAGAAGGGATGTGCGATTTCCATCGGAGGCTGATGCCCTGTCAGGAGTTGTTGCGCCGGGGCTTGGAGCGGCTGAAGGGCTTGGAGATAGACTTGATCGCGCCCCAGCACGGCTCGATCATCACCAAGGGGCAGATCGCCGATTACTTCGATACGCTGTGGAACCTGAAATGCGGCTGGGACTTGGAGGCGGGAGGGAAGTAGCCATGCGAGCGCCCAAGCAGGATTGGACTAGACAGGATTTCGAGTTGCTGCTGACGGACTACCGCGGCTCCGTCTTCCGCCACTTGCTGGCCGAGACCATCGAGCGCGTGAACGAGCAGAAGGCACAGTTGCAGGCGCTGGAGAAAATGAAGGACGACCTGACCGCCATGATCGTGCACGACCTGAGGACGCCGCTGACCGTCATCATCGGCGCGCTCGAGTCGGCCAGGCCGCCCCAGGGCGACGAGGTGACCGCCGAGTTCATGCAGATGGCGCTGCTGAGCGGCAAGCGGCTGCTGGGGATGGTCAACGACCTGCTCGACATCACCAAGATGGAGAGCGGGGATATGAAACTGGAGTTGGAGGAGGTGGAGGTGCGGGAACTGGCGCAGGGGGCGCTGGAGCAAGCGGGCTACCTGGCGCGCGAGAAGGGACTCGAGTTGACAGCCGATCTGCCCGAGGGCCTGCCGCACGTGCGGCTCGACGGGGACAAGTTCAGCCGCGTGCTGGTGAACCTGTTGAGCAACGCCATCAAGTTCACGCCGACGGGGGGGCAGGTGCGACTGAGCGCGCGGGTGGTCGAAGGCGGGGAAGAGATGGAGTTCGCGGTCGCGGACACGGGCGAGGGCATACCGCCGGATTGGCTGGAGCGGGTATTCGAGAAGTTCGGCCAGGTGGAGTCCCGGAAGTCGGGGCGCAGGATGTCCACCGGCCTGGGGCTGACCTTCTGCAAGATGGTGGTAGAAGCGCACGGCGGGCGCATCTGGGTGGAGAGCGACCCGGGCAAGGGCAGCACCTTCAAGTTCCGCGTGCCGGTGCAGCCGCCGGGCTAGCGCCGCGGAACAGTCAGGGGCGGGCGGAGGTTTCGGCCGGTTACCGACCGTGTCGCAGGAACCCGGGCGCTGGTTCCCCTGGACGGCCATCCCCTCGGAGTTGAGTTCGGTCTTGGCCCGGCCGGCGCCCGCGCGCCTGATATACCGGGGCCCCAGCAGCGCCGCCAGAAGACGCCAGGGCCAGAGCGACCACCAGCAAGCGGGGTCTGGTTCCCGCCATCTCACCAGTTCCTCCCCGCACGCCAGGACTTGCGTAACCGCCGCGCGCCGGTAGACCCGCCACCGACGAGCGGCGTATCAGATATCGAAGGGCGAGGCGGGCGTCTCGTCGGAGACTTTCTCGCCGGAGACGCGGGCCACGGAACGGCGCAGGTGCGCGCAGGCTTCCTCGGGCGGCGTGGGGTTGATGTAGAAGCCGGTGCCCCACTCGAAGCCGGCCATCTTGGTCAGGCGCGGGATAATCTCGAGGTGCCAGTGGTAGTCGTAATCAATGCTCTGCCAGTAGCCGCGTCCGGGCCGGCGCACGGAGGCGGAATGGAGCACGTAATTGAAGGGAGGATCCTCGAGGCAATCGTCGAGCGCCATGAGCACGGTCTTCAGGCAATCCGCGATGGAGCGCAACCCGGCATCGTCCACCCGGGTGAAGTCGCTCTCGTGCTGCTTGGGCAGGATCATGGTCTCGAAGGGGAAGCGCGAGGCGAAGGGGAGAAACGCGACGAACTGATCGTTCTGATAGGCGATGCGCTTGGGCAGATCCAGTTCCTGGTTGATGATGTCGCAGAAGAGGCAGCGCTCCTTAGCCTCGAAGTGCTTGCGGCAGGAGATGAGTTCTTCCTTGACCCAACGCGGGGTGACGGGAAGGGCAATGACCTGGGAATGAGCGTGAGGCTGGGAGGCGCCGGCGACTTCGCCATGGTTCTTGAAAACCTGCACGTATTTGAAGCGGTCATCCTTGCGCAGGTCTTCGATGCGGGAGCGGTAGGCGAGCATGACCTCAGCGACGCGCTCCACGGACATGTCCATGATGGTTTCATCGTGGTTGGGGGTCTCGATGATGACTTCGTGGGCGCCGATGCCGTTCATGCGGTCGTACTGGCCTTCGCCGCGGCGGTCCAGATTGCCTTCCACGCGGAGGGCGGCGAACTTGTTGGGGATGACGCGCACCCGCCACCCGGGGCCGCCGGGAGGGGTGCCGTCGCGGAGGGCCCAGATTTCGACGGGCGCTGCTGCCTCTTGCCCTTCGCAGAAGACGCACGGTCCGGGCTTGCGGTGCTCGCGCACGCGGCCGTAATCGGAGGGGCGCTTACCGCGTTCGGTGCTGATGATGACCCAGCCTTCGGAGAGAGGATCGCGTCGCAGTTCCGGCATTGGCCACACCCCTCTGCCAAGAGTCTACGGGCCAGGCTAGCCCACCGGCGGGCGCTGGTCAAGGAGCAACAGACGCCACCTGTTATGTTATCATCATTGCGCCGGCACAGGTTGCGGGGACGCCTGAGGATTCCGTCCCCCCCAGCCTAGAGAACGTGCTAGGAGGCGCTCAAGCGTATGTACCCGAAGACAACAGACAGGCACGCGCAGGTCGGACATGGGGCGATGGTGGGGCGGCTGCTGGCGGTGATTGCGGCGCTCGCGGCCCTGGGATGCTGGGGTGGAGTTTGCTCGGCGATGCCCTCCGTGCTGGGGCCGAGCGGAGTGGTGGTGGTGCCTGACGCCTCGGCGGTGGAGCGGGCGACGGTGGAGGGCTTCATGCGGCGTGTGGGCGGAGCCAGCGAGTGGTGGAGCGTGGGCGCGAATCTGGGGCTTGCCGAGGGCGTGGAGGTGGGCCTTGTTCGCCTTGACTCAGAGGACGCTCCGGCGGACACGATCGCCAACGTGAAGGTGGTCTTCAAACCAACCCAGCGAGGGGACCTGCCGGTCGCCTTGGGCGTCTGGGACCTGACCAACGAGATCAGCCGCAGTTACTACGCCGTCGCCAGCATCGGGCCGCTCTACGATGTTGAGAAGTGCAAGGCTAGGAGCAAGCACCAAGGCGAGCAGAGCGAGGAGGAGAAGTTGGAGTCGCTCGCGTGGAAGTACTTCACCCCCTCGGTGATCTCCGTCGGCTTCGGCAACGGCGAGCAAGGCGGGCGCCTGGACGGCGCCTTTGTGGGACTCAATCTGGGCGTGCTGGCGCTGGATTGGAGCGCGGACGACTTCAACGCGGCCATGCGTCTGGGCGCGGGGTCGGGGCTGGAATGGGGATGGGTGGACGGTGACTTCTTCCTGGGCGTGTGGGGGCGCCGGAAGTTCTAGCCACCAGGCCAGGCTGAGAGGATTAGGCCCCTGTCAGAGGCTGGTTGCTTGAGCCGAGAGAAGGTTGCGGTGGCGCTCAGCGGGGGGGTGGACAGCAGCGTCGCCTGTGCGCTCCTGAAGGAGCAGGGCTACGAGGTGGAGGCGTTTACTCTTCGGCTTCTGCCCCCCCTGATAGACAGCCTGCTTCCGGCCCAGTACGAGGCGTGCTGCCGCGCGGAGGCAGTGGCGGGCGCGCGGGAGGTGGCTGCGCAACTGGGAGTGCCCTGGCATCTGGTGCCCGCGCAGGAGGTGTTCGAGAAGAGCGTGCTGAGGCCGTTCTTTAGCGGACTGGCGGCCGGTACGACGCCCAACCCATGCGTCGCGTGCAATGAGGCAGTGAAGTTCGGCGTGCTGATGGAGCGAGCCCGCGAGATCGGGGCCGAGAGAGTGGCTACGGGGCACTACGCGCGCATCGAGGCGTGTGATGGCCGACCGGCTTTGCTCCGCGCCCTGGACCAGACGCGCGACCAGTCCTACTTCCTGTGCGCGCTGCCGCGTGCACTCCTGCCGCGGCTCCTCTTCCCGTTGGGGCAGATGAAGAAGGTAGAGGTGCGCCGCCTGGCCGCGGAGCGCGGCCTGGCCACGGCGGCGCGGCCGGAGAGCCAAGACATCTGCTTTCTGCCGCCGACGAAGAGAGAGACCATAACGGAGGCTTACCTAGGGGCGGCCGCCAAGCCCGGGGCCATTCGGCTGGCAGGCAGCGGCCAGGTCATCGGCGAGCACAGGGGCGTCGCGTACTACACCGTTGGGCAGCGGCGCGGCTTGCGAGTAAGCGCAGGGGAACCGCTCTACGTAGTGGCGATTGACGCGCACAGCAACGAGGTCTGGATGGGCCGGGAGAACCTGCTGCTGAGCCGCTCAATGTTGGTGAGCGAGGTCAACTGGCTGATCGAGCCGCCACACGAGCCGCTGGAGGCCGAGGTGCGGATTCGCTATCGTGCGCGCGCGGCGGAGGCTACGGTATCTCCCGACGGAGCCTCGGCGCGCGTTGACTTTGCTGAGTCACAGAGGGCAATCACACCAGGGCAAGCGGCAGTCTTCTACCGAGGGGACCTCGTGTTGGGCGGAGGGACCATCGTGCGAAGCCTGTCGGAGCCTGAGGAAAGGGTGAGAGACAGTTGATTATCCTGATGGAGCACGGGGCCCCGAAGAGGGACATTGACTTCGTTCTCAGCAAGATTGAAGAGCGTGGCTTCAGGGCCCACCCGTCTATCGGTGTCGAACGCACCATCATCGGCGTTATTGGTGACAACACGCGGGACAGCATTCCCTATTTCCAGCAGTT
>CAZGSV010000132.1:0-8032 GCA_964528605.1 uncultured Armatimonadia bacterium | reverse complement strand
GCGACATCCTCAGCGGCGTGATGTTGGCCGGCGACCGCGACCTGCTCCTCGGTGCCCGCGTCACCGCCGCCGGCGTCCAGGGCATAGTCGAGGAAGTCGGCATTACCAAGACCCGCCTGCGCGACCAGGACGGCCGCCTCCACGTTATCCCCAATCGCGTGCTCGACGGCGGCGTCTGGACCGTGCACGCAAAGGACTCCTCCCATGGGGCGCAAGGCTAGGCTCCCCGACTACTTCATCCCGCCCGATGAGTTCGCCGTGCTCGACTCCTTCGCTACCAAGGTCGCCAAGGCATTCGGCTGCATCGGCTGCGCCGTGCTCTTCTACGATGCCCGTGAAGAGTGCCTGCGCGTGCTCGCCAGCGCCGGCCTGCCGCCCCAGTACTCCAAATGGGAGAAGATATCCGGTCAGCCGGCGCTGCTCACCTGGGTGCGCGAGGCGGTCACCCCCCTCACCATCAACGACACCGCCCGCCAGCCCAGCGTCGCCCCCTTCGTCCTGCATCCGCAGGCGCGGGCCATGATCTGGTTCCCGCTCTTCGCCACCGGCACCATCATCGGCGCCATGGCCGCTTTTCACCGCGATCGCAATGCCTTCCGCGGCTCCGACCTCGAACTCCTAGACCTCGCCGCCAACCAGGCTGCGGGCATGATCGAACTCTACCTGCGCCTCGACGAAGTCACCATTACCGACTTCCTCACAGGCCTGCGCCATGGTGCCTACTTCGAATACCGCGTGCGCGAGGAACTGGAGCGCAGCCAGCGCTACGGCCACGCGCTCTCCGTCGTCATCGTCGGCGTCTGCCGCCTCATCCCCGGCGAGTTCCATGGCGTGAGCAGCAACGAGCTGACCGCCGTCGCCGGCCGCATCACCGCGGTCGTGCGCGCCACCGACATCCTCACCCGCCACAACGACTGCGTCTTCGCCGCCTTGCTCCCCGAGACCTCCATCGAGGGGGCGCAGGTCGCCGCCAGCAAACTCGTCGAGGAAGCCCACGGTGCCGTGGGGCCCGACAGAGAGGGTGGTGTCACTACCTCTGTCTTCACCTTCCCCCAAGAAGGCCTCACCGCCGCCCAGTTCCTCGACATGGTGCGCCGCGAACTGGTCATCATGGGCCGCACGCCCAGCCAGTAACCCGCTCCCGCCGCCCTCCTCCGCCTCCCTACCTGCTATCTACTGTCTGTTACCTGCGCCCTCTGCTCTCCCCCCATCTACCGTATGCCGTCTACCTGTCCCCACTATGCTGAAGGACAACTACTTGCCTCTTTTCCCTCCGGGCACTGGCCGCTTCGCCCGCCGTAGGGGCACGGCACCGCCGTGCCCGCCAAAGAAGGGTTTACCCCGCCGTAGGAGGGCGGTCCCGTCCGTAGGGGCACGGCACCGCCGTGCCCACTTGCAGGCTCGCCTCCGCCCGCGACCCCGCACCCCCCCCAAGGCTACCGACATCCCGCCCTCAACGCACACCGGGCACCTCACAACCACTCACCCCGCAAAATCGGCGCAGTAACCCATTCTCCGCATGGCTCTCCGCAAACCCGTGGCGCGCAACGAAAACGGGTTCCTATCCCTGGTTTCCCGTTACCAGTTGCCCGCCACCAGCGGCACCGAGGCCCGGTCGCGCAGGGCGATCGCCTCCTGCTTGCAGACCGACCGGCAGACACCGCAGCCATAGCAATGCAGCGCGTCAATGGAGGCCTTGCGCGGGCCCGCGCTGTAGCCGATCGCTCCGAACTGACACACCCTCATGCACGAGCGGCAGCCGGTGCATTTGTCCCAGTCCACGCTCGCCACGTACTCGCCCTTGAACATCACCGGCACGCCCGCCCCCACCGTGGTCCTCATCGCGATGCAGTCCGTGCGGTCGCAGTTGCAGATGCCGCCGATGAAGGGCGTCACGAACGTCCACACCGAGTGCACCAAGCCCTCGCTCTCGAAGTCCTTCATCATCTGGAGCGCGGTCGGCTTGTCGAGACGCTCCGCGCCCACGCCGTCGGGCCCTTGCCAGTAACTCGGGTCCACCACCTGACCGATCAGCCCCCCCGTGGGCCCCATCGTCACCCCGAAGCAGTAGCGGTCCTCGCGCCCGCGGGTGACCCGGCGGCACACGCAGGGCGTGCGCGTGACGGAGTCGGTGAACTCGAAGATGCGCTCGACATCCTCAATGGGCACGACCTGCCCGAAGTGCGTCTTCTTCTGCTGCCGGGTGACGACGCCTCTGACGATCGCCTGCACGAAGCGTGGCGCGCGGGCGAGACGGTCGAGGTTGGCGAGGTTGCGCGACATGGTCACATTGAAGTTGTTGAAGAAGTCGGCGGTCATGCGCCGGCGCCGCAGGTCGCTCCAGAGGTCCTCCGCGTAGTTCTTGGCCTGCAGGTACCACTTCTTGCCTTCGCCGTGCTTGACGCAGAACTCGCACATCGCTCTCCTCCTCCCGCGCTGGTGGCAGACTAGAGACCGCGACCCGTGGTCCCGAGCCATTGTCGCACAACGGCCCCGCAGGCGGAAACCAGGAACAGTAAGCCATCTCCCGGGGGCGTGTCTGCCCGCGCACTGCTGCGTGCAGAAACGGCTTGCTGTTCGTGATTCGCTGACGACATCAAGGCTGAAGCCTTGAGTTACGAGGGTAGCCGCCCCGCCTCGGCGGGACGGCCTGCGGGCCCCGACCTGGTAGGAGCCCGCGGCAGCGACCGGTGGCGGAGGACCAACGTTGAGCCGCCCGGAATAATAGGGACAGGAACCATTTTTCGGCCCGTAACCATGCGGAGAAAAATGGTTCCTGTCCCTATTTTCCTACTCTCCGGGGGCCTGGAGGAGGGCGGCGAGGCTGAGACTGAGCTGTGGGCGCGCGGTGAGGCGGAGGCCCGCAGCCTCCGCAAGTTCGACCACCTCCCGGAACTCGCGGCCCGCGACGTCGAGCCTGGGCTCGACCAGCAGGAGCCGCGCCCCCGGCTTCAGCCACGCGCGGATTTGCCGCAGAAGCAACGCCGGATTGGGGTGCTCATGCACCACCCAGAAGGCAAGCGCGAAGTCGAACTCATCCGTGAGCCCTAGGTCGTCCGGCCGCGTGACGTGCGCACGGATGCGCTCGGCAACGCCGGCTCGGAGCGCGCGCCTGCGGAGCACCTCGAGCACGCGCTCGTGAATGTCCAACGCCACGACGCAGCCCGATGCGCCCACCATCCTCGCCATCGGTATCGAGAAGAACCCCATCCCGCAGCCGATGTCCAGAACGCTCATCCCCTCGCGCACGTAGGGCGCAAGCAGCCTCTCCGGCCTATGGAGGACGCGCCGCAAGGGGTTGTCCAGCAGGTAGTCGAACCACCAAGGTGTCACGTGCTTGAGCATCGGCGGAGACTAGGAACGGACTGTTCCCAGTTTCCGCTCTCTCATTGCGGCGCGCAAGCGGCTCGTGTAGATTGCCCGCGCGAGGCGCGCTGCCCGCGGAGGCTCGAGCATGCCCACGTACACCGAGACGCATACCTACAAGGTCGTCGGCGACTGCGAGATCAAGGCCGACCTGCACCGGCTGGACGACAGCCTGCTCAGGCCGGTCATCGTCTGGATTCACGGAGGCGCGCTCATGAGCGGCCAGCGCTCCAACCTGTCCCCGAGGCAGCGCGAGAGCTACGTCGGCGCCGGCTACGTGGTCGCTTCGATGGACTACCGCCTGGCGCCCGAGACCAAACTCGACGGCATCGTCGAGGACCTCCAGGACGCCTTCACCTGGCTGCGCGAGGAGGGCCCTGACCTATTCGGCATAGACGGGGCTCGCGTGGGTGTGGTCGGCCACTCCGCCGGCGGCTACCTCACTCTGATGAGCGGCTTCCGCGTTGAGCCCCGGCCCAACGCCCTGGTCTCCTTCTACGGCTATGGCGACATCGCCGGGCCCTGGTATAGCCGGCCCGATCCATTCTACTCCCGCCTGACCCCGGTCCCCAAGGAGGAGGCCTACGCCGCAGTGGGGAGTAAGGTCATCTCCGAGCCGCTCGCCTCGCAGAATCGCGGCCGCTTCTACCTCTACTGCCGTCAGCAGGGGCTGTGGCCCAGGGAAGTGGCCGGACACGATCCGGACGCGGAGCCCGAGGCGTTCGATCCGCTCTGCCCCGATCGCAACGTCAGCAAGGATTACCCGCCCACGCTGCTGCTGCACGGCGACCAGGACACGGACGTCCCCTATCAACTCTCCGTCACCATGGGGGAGAGGCTGGCGGCCGCCGGCGTGGAGCACGAGTTGATCACCATTCCGGGTGGCGGGCACGGCTTCGACGGAAGCGACGCGCCCATAGTCGCCGACGCCTTTGAGCGCGTGCTCGCGTTCCTCAACAGCCACCTCGCCTAGCGGAGACTAGGGACAGTAATCCACGGAAACTAGGGACAGTAATCCATTCTCCTGAGACCGAACGCCATCAAGCCAGAATGCGCGGAAAACGGGTTGCTGTCCGCAGTCCGTTCAGGTCTGGCCCTGGAGGGGCGCCAGCCGCTGGTAGACGGGAGCAAGCGCCGCGTACGACTGCTCGAAGAGCGGATAGAGATCCTCGTAGACGGACTGCGCGCCTGACGGGTCCAACTGCTCCTCCATCTGTACGATCTCCTCGGCGACTTCGAGGCTAGGGAAGATGCCCACGCCGACGCCCCCGGCGATGGCGGCGCCGAGCGAGGTCCCTTCCTCCAGATAGCGCGCGAGCAGCACGGGCACTCCCCAGGCGTCCGCCATGATCTGCCTCCACAGGCGGCTCTTAGCGCCGCCGCCGATGAGGCGGATGGCGGGGGGGCTAATGCCTTGCCGCCTGAAGGCGTCGAGGATGATGCGCAGGTTGAGGGCGACGCCTTCCATCACCGCGCGCACCAGATGGCCGCGCGTGTGCCGGCGGTTCAGGCCCACGAACGCGCCGCGGGCGAACGGGTCCCAATGCGGGCTGCGCTCGCCCATTAGGTAGGGCAGGAAGAGCAGGCCTTCCGCCCCTGGAGGGGTGGCGGCCGCGTCGGCCTCGAGTGCGTCATAGTCGGCGCCGAACAACTCTCTCACCCAGGCGTGCGATCCGCCGGCCGTCTGCATCGTGCCCGTGGGCATCACGCGCTCGGGGTGCAGATGATAGAAGTTGAAGGTGCGCAACTGCGGATCGTAGATGGGCTTGTCGGCGGCCAGGGCTATCCATGACGAGGAGCCGAGGTAGCAGTAGGCGGTGCCTTCCCTCACTACGCCGGCGCCGACCGCGGCGCAGGGGCCATCGCCCCCCCCTATGACCACGGGCGTGCCGGGCCTGAGGCCGGTTTCCTCCGCCGCGGCCGCTCGGACCTCACCGATGACCGTGATGGAGGTGTGGAGCGGGGGCAGAAGCGACTCGGGCAGCCGCGCGGCCTCGAGTATTTCCCGCGACCACTCCAGTTTGGAGAGGTCGAATAGGTTCATGCCCGAGGCGTCGGAGTAGTCGGTGGCGATGGCGCCGGTGAGCCGGTGAACGGCGTAGTCCTTCGCGTGCACGAAGACCGCGGCCTGGGCGAATGCCTCCGGCTCGTTGTCGCGCAGCCACATTATCTTGGTGAGCGAGTAGGCGGGCGAGATGCGGTGGCCGGTGATGCGATAGACGGCCTCCATGCCGAGGGCGGCTTCGATCTCGCGCGCCTGCTCGAGGGAGCGCTGGTCGGCCCAGATGATGGAGTTGCGCAGGGGCTCGCCGCGGCGGTCGAGCGGGAGGCAGCCCATCATCTGGCCGCTGAAGGAGACGACCGCAATATCGGCGGGCGACACGTTGGCCTGCGCGAGCATGCCGCGGGTGGACTCGCAGACGGCGCGCCACCAATCGTGAGGGTTCTGCTCAGCCCAGCCGGGGCGCGGGTAGGCAGTGTCGTAGGCAGAGAAGCAGGAGGCGAGCAGCCGCCCCTCGGCGTCGTAAAGGGTGGCCTTGTTGCCGGTGGTGCCCAGGTCGTGGGCGATGATCAGTTTGGCCATGTGCGATGTCCCCCGTTGGCGTGCGGTGCGACGCGGGTGGGCGTTGGGCGAGATTATAGCGGCGCACCCGGGGGTGACCAAGTGTGGGGAGTGGGGGGCAACTATGCACGGCGGCCCATTCTCGGGGTAGATGTTGCGCAAAGCAGCGGTCCGGTTGGGAATGGGTTGCTGTGCCTAGGTTGGGCGGTGAATATGAGTGCCCTGTGTGCCTTCAAGGCGGGATGTCTAGAGCCTTGCGGGGTGCGGGGTTATGCCGACTCCGCCAGCCGGGATGGCGTTCCCGGGGCCTCCTGTTTTTGGTGGCCGCATGCGGCCCCGTCGGAGGCGGGACGAGGGCGCGCGCAGCGCAGCGGGACAGTCCCCGTGAGAGGGCGACCACGCCGGGTCGCGCCTACGCTCGACGCCTGGCGGCGTCGCGGATCCCGAGAGGTGGGGGCTCCTACGTCGCCGCGGGGCGCGGCGGGCGAACACGAACGCCGCTCCCGGGGAGCAAGCATTCGCGGCAGGAATGCCGCTCCTACAAGACAGGACGTGCGCCTCGCTGCTCCGAAGGCTACCCGGGCTTGCGGGACTTGAAGATGATGGTGGCGGGAACCATGCGCTGCCGCTCGGGGGAGTAGTAGTCCCCCCAGTCTTGCCCGCTCCCGGACTCGACAGGCTCCGGCTCGACGATGTCGAGCACCTCGAGCCCGGCGCTCGTCAGGGCGCGAAACCAATCGCCCACCGTACGGTGAAAGGAGCGCATGGGCGCGCGTATGCCCATCTCCTCGTAGGTCCAATGCCAGAGGTCGGGGGACCGGTCGTGGTAACTGCACGCTATGGTGAGGCTCTGCTCCGCGAGGCAGTGCCAGAAGGGGTGGTCCCCGCTGAAGACGAACAACCCACCAGGCACCAGCACCCGCCGGACTTCGGCGAAGCAGCGGTCGAGATGCTCCACGTAGCCAAGGCCGTAAGCGGAGAAGACGACCTCTTGGCTCTCGTCCGCGAGGGGTGAGAGGTCCTCGATGTTGCCCCGCAGGAACGTCACCTGCACGCGCTCGCGTTCCGCCAGGCTGCGGGCGAACTCAACCTGCGCATCAGAGAGGTCAATGCCGGTGGCGATGGCGCCCCTTTTCGCGAAGGCGATGGCACATTGGCCGCCGCCGCAGCCGATCTCGAGCACGCGCTTGCCGCGGACGTCGCCGACCAACTGGAGTTGGTCCTCATTCGGGCAGTGCGGGCCGTAGTGGACGTACTCGGTGGGGATCTGGTTGCGGCGCTGGTACTCGGCTGCGATGCGGTTCCAGGAATCCCGTATGTCAATGTCATCGCTCATGAGATTGCTACTCTCCTTAGCGGGAGGCTGCCTCGGGGGGGGAGGAGGCCATTTCCTCAAGGGCTTGTCTGAGGCGGTCATCCACTTGGGCCGGGGTCAGCAACGCCATATCCCTGAACTCGGTGTCTTTCTCCCAGCGGCGGAGCATCTCGTGCCCGAGGAAGCGTCCGCAGTCGTGGTAGCCGCAGATGTTGAACTCAGCCCAGGAGCCGAAGAAGTTGTAGACGGGGTGCCCCCGCGCAGCAGTTCTGAGAAACTCGCTTGCCAGCCAGGACTGGTGCTTCTGGCACCAAGGCAGCCAGGTGGGCTGTCCGGCAGCCATGTGCCAGGTGTCGTCGCCGAGTATGAGATGCTCGCAACGCTGGGCGAAGCCCTCCTGATACATATCCCAAAACGGCCCCTCGCCGGAGGGCAAGTCTCTCCTGGCTCGCCACTCCAATTGGAGGAGGTGGCCTAACTCGTGGGCGACGAGGCCGGACATGGTCTTCTTCTCCGTCCATCCGAGTTCGACAATGGTGTCCAGTCCGAGCAGGCAGGCGCGCTTGCCCTGGTACTGTGTGGCCCAGCCGCCGCAACCGATGGCCAAGACCACGAACACGACGTCGAAATCCAAGCCGACTACGTCCTGTGCCTTGCCGTAAACCGCCGGGATACAGGCAAGCAATCGGTGTCCTGCTTCCTCCATCAGCGGCACCCGCTCGGGCAGGAAGGGAAAGACCCTGTCTTTGAGCACGGTGCGCCAATCGAGGCCGTCCTCCGCATAGGCC
>CAZGSV010000131.1:0-8261 GCA_964528605.1 uncultured Armatimonadia bacterium | reverse complement strand
GCCGCTGGCCTGAACCTATAGCGCGCGCCTCCCAGCACGTACCGCCGGGCACAGACACCAGTTGTGGTACTGACGCACCTTGTTCACACTCCCGGGGAAATGAGGAGGGCGTTGCGGCACCGGTAGTAGGGGCGGCATCTTATGCCGCCCGCTGGCCGTGCTACAATGTCATCGCGGCCGATAGGAGGGGCGCTAATGGCCAAACCAGGGGACGTCGGAGCGCAACGCGCCTGCCCTCGGTGCGGCGGCCAGCGGATAGAAGAGCGCTGGAAGCGCGACGAGGAGTCCGACCAGATGGGGTGCGCCCTCGCGGCGGCGTTTCCCGAGTTGTTCGGGTGCCTCATCCCTTGGGTTCTTTGGCGCGCGTTGCGCCGACCATACCGCTGCCTCGACTGCGGCCATCGCTTCGACGCCCTCGCCTGGAGGCCAACAGAGTAGGACTGCGCAGCAGGGGTGCGCGGTAGCGTCCGGGTGTGCTCTGCTCTGTTAAGAACACCCCCGCCCGGGGCTTTGGGTTGTAGCGTCCGGCGTCCCTGCCGGACGTTCTGCGCCCGGCCCCGCCGTTGGCGGGGTCTGCCTCAGGCACGACACCCCGCCAGCGGCGGGGGGCGCTACACTTCGGTGCCATCGTGCCGGGCGTGTTGCTCCTGTAGAACCTTCTCAACAGAGCAGCGCACCTTGCGCCTTGACTGCCCGCCCCGGGCCACCTAGATTCCTCCCGGAGGTGTCTCCCTGATACATGGCCGTCGGCAAAGCAGTCGTTGACCCCCGTCTCGCCGTCACCTACTGCGGCCTGGCGCTCCGCTCTCCCCTCCTCGTCGCCTCGTGCGCGTGGACGGAGACGGCGGAGCGGATGCGGCGCTGCGAGGAGCACGGCACCGGGGCGGTGGTCGTCAAATCCTACACCGACGACCCCATCATGCGCGCCTCGCCCACCCCCCGCTTCAAGGTCATCCGGCGCGGCGGCGGAACCATCGGCTCCACGACCTTCTACTCCTACGAGCAGGCGCCGGCCATGGACGAAAAGGCCTTCACCGACGAGATCGCCAAGGCCAAGGGCCTGCTCAAGATACCCGTCATTGCCAGCATCGTCTGCATCCACGACGAAAACTGGATCAGCGCCGCCCGCGCCGTCGAAGCCGCCGGCGCCGACGCCCTGGAACTTAACGTCTCCTGCCCGCACGGCTCCATTTCCTTCTTCGGCGGCGACGTCGAGAACGACATCGTCCGCGTCGCCGGCCTCGTGCGCCAGGCGGTGCGCCTGCCTCTGATCCTCAAGGTGCCCCCGCAACTCACCACTCCCGCGAGCATGGTCCGCCGCCTCCAAGACACCGGCATCCAAGGCGTCGTCATGTTCAACCGCTTCAGCGGCCTCGACATAGACGTCGAGACCGAGGCTCCCATCCTGCACGGCGGATTCGCCGGCCACGGGGGGGCGTGGGCGCTGCAATACTCCCTCCGCTGGATCGCGACCACATCGCCCCACGTCTCCCTTGACATCAGCGCCAGCGGCGGCCCGCACAGTGCGGAGGACGTCGTCAAACTCATCCTTGCCGGCGCCAAGACCGTCCAAGTCGGCACCGCCATCTACTTTGAGGGCCTGGAGGTCCTCCGCCTCTTCAACCACGGCATCGCCGAGTGGATGGAGCGCAAGGGCTACTCCTCCATCGAGCAATTCCGCGGCATCGCGGCCGCCCGCGTCAAGAAGACGGAGGAGATTGACCGCGAGAAGCGCGTGGTCGCGCGCATCAACGCTCTGGGCATGCCTCCGTGTCAGGCGGCCTGTCCGCTCGGCGTCCGCGCCTGCGGCTACATCGAGATGATCGCGGAAGGCAAGGTCTGGCAGGCGGCGCTCATGGCGCGCGAGAAGAACCCCCTGTCCGCCGTCTGCGGCTACATCTGCGACCGCCCCTGCGAGCAGGCGTGCGTCCGAGGCCAGGTGGACGAGCCCGTCGCCATCGCTGCCCTCAAGCGCTTCGCCCACGACCGCTCGCGTGAGTTGGAGAGCCTGTTCTACCGGCAGCCGGCGCCTCAGGATGGCAAGCGGGTGGCGGTCATCGGCTCCGGCCCAGGCGGCCTCGTCGCCGCGCACGACCTCGCCCTCGCGGGCCATACGGTCACCGTCTTCGAGGCCTCCCAGCAAGTCGGCGGCATGCTCGCCCAGGGGATACCCATCTTCCGCCTCCCTCCGGAGGTACTGGCCCAAGACGTCAAGGCCATAGAAGCCCTCGGTGTCGAGTTTCGCCTCGGCGAGCGCGTGGACGAGGCCAAAGCCCAGGGGATTCTCGACGGCTACGACGCTGTCGTCATTGCCTGCGGCGCCCTGCGGCCTGTGCCCTTGGGTGTTCCGGGCGACGACCTGCCTCGCGTGCAGCAGGCCTTGCCCCTGCTGCGCCGGATCAATGCCGGCGAGCAGGTGCGGCTCGGCCCGCGCGTGGTGGTCATTGGCGGTGGCGATTCCGCCGTGGACGCGGCGCGCGCGGCCAGACGCTGCGGCGGCGAAAGCGTCGTCATCGCTTATCGCCGCAGCCGCGCCGAAATGCCCGCCCGCGAGTACGAACTCGTCGAGGCCGAAGAAGAGGGCGTCCGCATTCACGATAGGGCGATGCCGTTCGCCGTGCGCGCTGCTGGTGACGCGCTCGAGGTCGAGTTCGTCACCACCATAGCCGGCTGCCTCGAGTCGGGTGGCCGCAGGCAGCCGGTCCCCCTGTCAGGAACGGAGTTCCGCCTGGTCGCCGACGACGTGATAGTCGCGGTGGGCCAGCGGCGCGGCTTCGCCGACTGGCTCCGTGGCTTCGGCCTCACCCCAACCGAGGTCGGAGGCGTCTCCAGCGACCCCGAGACCGGCGCCAGCACCACCCCCAAGGTGTTCCTCGCTGGCGAGTTCGCGGGCGCTCGCGCCACTGCCATCGAAGTCGCTGCCCACGGCCGGAGAGTCGCCCGTGCGGTTGAAGCCTTCCTTCGCGGCCAGCCCGTGCCCATGGCAAAGGAGCCCCTTCCGCCCACGCCCATAGAAAAGGCCATCCGCGGACCCGTCCCGCGCTCCGTCAGGCAGGACATGCCTCGGCGCCCGGGCGTCGAGAGAGTCAGCACCTTTGCCCTCGTCGAACTCGGCCTTACGGACGAGCAGGCCAGTCTGGAGGCAGGCAGGTGCCTCATGTGCGGGGGCTGCTCGCAGTGCTGGGACTGCTACCGCGCCTGCGGCCACTTCGCCGTAAGCCTGCTCGACGACAGGGTCGAGATCAGCGACGCTTGCACGGGCTGCGGCTTCTGCGTCGAGATCTGCCCCGAGCAGGTTATCGAACTAGTGCCCGCGCCTAAGCCGCCGAATATCCTCCGTTCGGAAAGATAGGCTTCCGCGTTGGCGGGGTAGAGTCTGGCCAGAAGCGGCGGGAGGCGCCGACGGGGTTGCATGACATGTGCAGCGTCCGACGGCTCATCTGATTCCCCTCGCGCTGGCACGTGGTGGCTGTGCTGGGTCCGCGCCTCCCGCCAGCGCCCTTTCGGCGCTCGCGCTCCCCTCAGTGCCACTGTACGGGCTCGGTCATGTCGGACGGCTTCCTCTCCCACACTTCCTTTGCGCGATGTTGTATGATTGACCCAGCAAGCAGGCGCGCGCTCAGCCTCGTCTGGCTGAGGCGGCGTCAACGAACCGGAGGTCGGGAACTGGTCAAGAGAGTTGCGTTGGTCCTGCTCTTTGCTTGCCTCTACTGGCCATTGGCGGCTCACGCAGGCGTGCTCGGCCGTCCCTATGCAAACGTGGGCAACCGCCCCTTCGCCACCACCTGCAAAGGCCCGCAGAGCGGATACGTGGTCACGCTCGACACAGGTGGAGCCAGGACAGGAGCCGAGTCCAGACTGGCCCAGGCCGATGCCGAGATCTCCGCGCGCCTCCAAGGCCTCCGCCCGCTGGTGGACTTCCTCCGCCGGCGTGGCGGCGTGCGCCAGACGCCGGCCTTCACGGAGACAATCTGGGTCGCCTCGAGCGAGGGCAAACTCGTCACCGCCGGCACCAGCCCCACCGTCGCCCAGGCCCAGAACGAGTTGACCTTCACCTTCACCGGCTGGTCGGCCGGCGACCAGGCCTTCCTCCAGGGCTGGCTCGCGGTGGCCTATCCCGCGGCGAAGGCGCTCTACGGGACCCCGGCCTTCAACCTGACCGTCGAGGTAGTGTGGGACCCGGCCATCACCGGTTTTCTCGGCGGTGTATACGTTGCCGGCGCGCACCAGATGCGTCTCTCGCCGCTCACCGGCAACCAGCAACACGACGAGTTCGTCGCCACCACTCTCATGCTCCACGCCTTCCGTGACTCCCTAATGCTCTACTACGACGCCTGGGAAAAGGGCATGGCGCGCGCGGCGGCCGAGATCATCACCATGAACCTCGACGCGAACTTCGACCTCGCCGACGATCCCTTCTACCTGATGCCCTTCTACGATCTGCTCAATCAAGACGCCCTGGGGAATCCCGTCTTCGCGGCGCTCTCCGAGTATCAAGCCATGTTCCCTTGGCGCGTGGGCATGTCCGCCGCCGTGTGGCTCAAGGTCTGGGTCGAGCACCCCGACTTCTTCCAGTCCTTCAACGCCGCCTACTACCCGGCCGCCTCCGGCGACTCCGCCTTGGCCGGCAACGTGCCGGCGCTGCGGGCAATAGCCGCCGGCGCAGCGCCTCTGGTCGAGGGCAAGGACTTTCAGGAGTGGTTCGAGCAGCAGTGGGCCATGGACACCAGCGTCCGCCTGGGCCGCAAACTCTTCGCCTACCAGTCTCCGCTCCAAGAGACCCTCCTGCTCGCCCTCGACTACTACGACACCTCGCCGGGGGGGGAGGAGGCGGGCCGCGGCGGCACCGCCAACCTCGAGTACTTCGACTACACCCACACCTACTCCCTCTTCGCTCAGGAGGGTTACCAGATCGCAATACCCGGGAGCGGCGCTGACGTGGGCCAGGGCTTCCTCGCGCCCACCTTCTTCAACATCGGGGGCCCCCAGCGAGTCGCCGTCGAGGTGGACCTCGATTCCTTCTTCCGCACCTACTACTTCCCCTACGCCGTGCGCGCGCCCGGCGGCGTGCGCGCGCCCATCTACGGTTACCTCGAAGGCGACAACTCCGGCAGCCTCACCGTCGAGGGCCTGCCCGGCCAGACGCCCCAGGGGTCGGCCACCAACGGCGCCTTCTCCGTGTCCGGGACTTACCCCGTCGCGCAGCCCTCTGCAGTGACCCTGACCTACACCAACTCCGCTGGCCAGCAGGTGAAGGCGCAGCGCAATGTAACTTGGGGTTACTACGTCGCCGCGGTGCCCGCCGCGGGCACCCGCGTCGGTTTCCAGCATCTCTTCCTGCGCGGCTCCAACGACGTCAACCTCGTCTCCATCCCCTTCTACCCCGCGCAGGCCGAGCCATCGGCCGTCTTCGGCCTGCCGCCTGACAGGTTGCTGCTGGCGGAGTACGTGCAGAGCGCTGAGGGAGGAGGGCGTTATCGCCTCTATCCGCAAGTGGCGGAACTCGAGCCCGGGCGCGGCTACTTCCTCAAACTGGACGCCGATGTCAGCCTTAGCACCCTCGGCGTCGCGGTCTCCCGCGCCCAGGCCTTCGTCATCGAGTTGCCGCCAGGCTGGAACCTCATTGGCGATCCCTTCGAGCAGGAGGTGCTGGTCTCCGACCTCCGCTTCGCCCGGGAGGGCGAAGGGCCCATCTCCCTGGCCGAGGCCGTGGACAAGGGTTGGGTCGGCCCCAGCGTCTATCAGTACACTCAGGCCGCCGGTTACTCCACAGTTGACCGCTTGCAGCCTTGGAGGGGCTACTGGATTCTCGTCACTGTGGAGGGCGGCGTGCGCATGCTGGTGTCAGCACCCTAGGATGGTGCAACAGGTGAGGAGCGTAGTAGGTATCCTGCTGGTTTGCTCGGCCGTCCCGGCCGCGCTGCTGGCCGCCGGCTGCGGCAGCTGTCACGGCACGCCGAGCAAAGCCATCGTGGGCACCGTCAGCGGCGACCTGTCCGGGGGGCCGCAGCCTGTCGAAGGCGCCCTCGTCATCATCGCTGGAAAGAAGGCGCTCACCAACGCCCAGGGCCAGTTCCGCGTCGAAGGTGTGCCCGTGGGCGAAGAGCCGGTGCCCATCACCGTCTCCGGGGCCAACTACCTGACCTACGACTCCACCATCGTCCCCAACGTCTCCTCCAACGTGGACATACTGCTGGAGCCGGTGTCTGATCCGGGCGCCGCCGGCACGCTCACAGGGCGTGTACTCGCGGATGAGAACGGCGCCGGCATCGGTCAGGCCCCCGTGATCGCGGAGGCCTTGGTTGGGGACGTCGTTGCCTCCTGCATGACCGCGCACACTGCTGACGACGGTGCGTTTCAATTGAGCGGCTTCCCCACCGGCCCCGCCCAAGTCCGCGTCGAGGTCTCAGGCCGTTTGCCCTATAAGGCTGGCCTGACGGTCAATGCCGGGGAAGCCAATCCGCCCATAGAGATACGCCTGAAGTTGGGCACCCTGCTGGTGACCGTGACCGGCTTGGTCTTCGACCTGCAGACCTACGCCCGCGTGCCCGGCGCGACCGTCTCGGCCGGCACCGGCTTGCAGGCTACCACCGGCGGCGATGGCACCTTCGAGATCGCCAACGTGCCCGCCGGCCCGCAGACCATGGTAGTCACTGCGTCCGGCTACGAGAGCGCTACCCGAGCCGTCGCCGTGGCCCCTGATATGGCCGCGCTTGAGTTCGGCCTCATCGCGACCGCCTCCGCGCCGCCGGCGCTGCCTTACAACCTCTCCGGCCGCGTGACCCTGGCCGGGGCCACCGACTACTCCGGCGTTACCCTCATACTGAAGAGCGGCGCCGCCGCAACCCTCGAGCAGACCATCACCGACAGCGAGGGCCGCTACTACTTCTGGTACTTCCCCGGCGCCTACCTCCTGCGCGCCGAGAAGACCGGCTATGTCGCTCAGGAGCGCCAGGTCGTGCTCATTCTGGGCGGCACCGCCGTTGCCGACTTCAGCCTGGCAAGCCAATAGCGGGGTGGGGCGCGCCGGCGCAGTTGCGCCAAAGCGCCAAGGGTGGTAACATTGCCGCCGATCCTGCGGAGGGACAAGGAAATGCGTAAGCAAACTCTAGGGTGGCTGGTCTTCCTCGGGCTGATGGGGTTGCTCGTCGGTTGCGGGGGTGGTGGTGGAGGCGGGGGCGACCACGCGGTGGTAGGGGCTGTAGTGGATGACGATACCAACGCCCCGGTCCCCGGGGCGGCCGTGGTCATCGGTAGCGCGCAAGCAGTTACCAACGCCAACGGCGAGTTCCGCTTCGACGGGATGGTGGACGGGTTGTTCAACCTGTCCGTCACCAAGACAGGCTACGTGGACTACCTGGCCACCATCCAGGTCACCGCCGAGCCCGTCACCACGCTGGCGACCATCCGCTTGGTACCCACCGGAGGCGGTGGCGGGGACGGACCGCCTCCTCCTCCCTGGACCTCCTAGCGGCTTCGTTCTTGACAGCGAGGTGCCTTGATTGCAGAGCCGCAGCGCTCTGGCGGCTTTGGGCTTTGCGGCCGCGGCAGTAGCGGCCTTGCTCTTGCTCGTCGCCCGAGGGCCTAGCCGCGAGCCACGCGCACCCGGTGGCGAGCGACCCTTGGTCACCATGTTCCGCCCCATACTGGTCGCCTACGACGAGACCGGCGCTAAGGTGCTCGAGATTGTCTGTCGCGTCGCCAAGATCGCCCGTGACGGACACACTTACCTCATCGAAGGCTTGGAGCGCGCCACCTTGTTCCGCGAAGGCGAGCCCGCCATGGTCCTGCGCGCCGACAGCGGCTCCTACAACGAGATCACGCGCGACGCCCAACTCTCCGGCAATGTGAAGGCACTCTCCGCCGACGGCTTCCTCTTCGAGACCGACGTCGTCTCCTGGGTCTACCGCCAGCAGGCCGTCCTAGTGCCCGGCGCCTTGAGGCTCAAGTTCGGCGAGATGCGCGTGCAGACCGAGTCGGCGCGCTACTCCGTGCCCGACCAAGTGCTCGAGTGCCGCAAAGCAGTGGAGGCCTCGACCACCGAAGACCGCATGCGCGGCGACCGCCTCCGCGTCGAAGGCAAAGCCCATCGCGCCGTCCTCCAGGGCAATGTCACCGTCGCCAGCGCCCACGGCGTGGCCATGCGGGGCAACGAAGTGTGGTACGACTACGCCGCCCGCCGAGCCTGGACTGCCGGCGAAGTCCAAGTCACCTACCGCAGCGTGCAGGCCACCTCGCGTAACGTGGAATACCTGGCCGGC
>CAZGSV010000130.1:0-8276 GCA_964528605.1 uncultured Armatimonadia bacterium | reverse complement strand
CGCCGCCTCGCGGCCCGCCTGAGGCGGGCTCCTACGGGGCACTGGGCGAGGCAGGCGCCCGTCCCCTACGAAGGGCAGCGGTGAGTCGTGCCGCGACGTAGCCGGGGCGGCCACACCGGACCGCCCTTACCCCGCGGCGCCCGAGGGCGCCGCCTCGCGGCCCGCCTGAGGCGGGCTCCTACGGGGCACTGGGCGAGGCAGGTGCCTCGCCCCCTACGACCGGCGGGCGAGGCGTGGTAAGATGGGGTTGGCTATTGGTCGAGGAGGATACGGCGCGATGGCGGACAAGATGGAGTTCGTGAAGAACTACGACGACCTGAGCACGGAGCGCGGGTTCCAGTTCGAGTTTCAATGCGATCGCTGCGGCACGGGCTACCGCACGCCTTTCAAGGCGTGGGCCACGGGCACCGCGGCTTCCGTGCTGGAGACGGCAGGCGGCATCTTCGGCGGGGTGCTCGGGCGGGCCGCGGACGTAGGCGAGCACGTGCGCTCGGCCGGTTGGCAGAAGGCGCACGACAAGGCCTACGAGGAGGCGCGCGAGGAGATCAAGCCCGATTTCGTGCAGTGCCCGCGCTGCTCGACGTGGGTGTGCCGCAAGGCGTGCTGGAACACGAAGCGGGGCCTGTGCAAGGAGTGCGCGCCGGACCTGGGCGTGGAGATGTCAGCGGCGCAGGCGAGCCGGTCGGTGGAGGAAGTGTGGGCGCACGCGGCGATGGCGGAGGAGGACAAGAAACTGGCGACGGAGAACTGGCGGGAGACGATACGGGCGACGTGCCCGAAGTGCGAGCAGCCGCTGCAGACGAACGCCAAGTTCTGTCCCAACTGCGGGGCGAAGTTGAAGGCGGCGGAGAAGTGCGCCAAGTGCGGGGCCAAGTTGGCGCCCGAGGCCAAGTTCTGTGCGGAGTGCGGGGAGAAGGTTGGGTAGCGGAGGGCGCAACGCGTCTGCCCTTGGCCGCAGACCGTAGGGACGCCATCTTACGGCATCCGCCCCGGCACAACATACGCGCTCGGGGCGCGAGGGCGCGGCTCTACCCATGTCGATGGACGGCACGGGTGGCGTCCGACACCCCGCCAGCGGCGGGGGGCGCCACAACCCGATCGGCCGCGGACTGCCCATCCGGTGATAGCGCCCTGCGTCTCTGCAGCGCGTTCCTTGGTTGAGGAACTCAGGTGTCAGCGATGAAGTGGATAGTCTTCGATGCCATGGGAGTTATCTTTGAGGTCGGGGACGACACCAACGACCTGCTGGCGCCGTACATTCAGGAGCGGGTGGCGGTGTCGCGCGAGAGGATCAACGACTTGTACCTGCGCGCGAGCCTAGGCGAGATGTCGTCGCGCGAGTTCTGGGAGAAGGTCGGGCTGGGGGACGGGCATCCGCGGATCGAAAGGGAGTACTTGGAGACGCGGCTGACGCTGGACGCGGGCTTTCTGCCCACGGCGCGATTGCTGGCGCGAGAGTTCTCGCTCGCGTTGCTGTCGAACGACCTGAAGGAATGGTCGGCCTACCTGCGGGGCAAGCACGGACTCGAGGACCTGTTGAAGGTCATCGTGGTGAGCGGCGAGGTTGGGCTGCGGAAGCCGGACCCGCGCATCTACGGGTTACTCTTGGAGAAGACCGGGGCGGCGGCGCGGGATTGTGCGCTGGTTGACGATTTGAAGCGCAACTTGCGTCCGGCGGCGGGGGCGGGCATGAGGACGGTGTGGTTTGCGCGCGAGGAGGATAGGGAGGATTTCGCCCCGGACTTCGAGGTGCGGGACTTCGCGGAACTGGCGCGGATTGCGCCGCAGCTGTTCGATAGGGGCTCGCTTTGATGAAGTGTAAGGCCGTGATATTCGATCTGTTTGGCACGCTGGTTGACTCGGTGTCGAACGCGGACAACGAGCGCGTGCTCGCGCAGATGGCAGCGGTGCTGGGTGTGGCGCGGGAGGAGTTCCTGGCGGGTTGGAGCGAGCCGGGTTTGAGAGAGTTGCGGTGGACGGGGGCGTTCCTCACGCTTGAGGACAACCTCGAGCATCTGCTGCAAGCGGGGGGGCTGCCCGTGCCACGGGAGCAGGTTGAGGAGGCGGTGCGGCTGCGAGTGGAGGCCTCGCGGCGCTGGCTGAGGCCGCGCGGGGACGCAGTCGAAGTGCTGGAGCAACTGCGTGCGGGGGGGCGCAGGATAGGACTGATAAGCGACTGCTCGCCGGAGGTGCCGGGGCTGTGGCGGGAGACGGCGCTGGCGCCGCTGGTGGAGGCGCCGGTCTTCTCCTCGGAGGTGGGCATGAGGAAGCCGGCGCCGCGCATCTATCACCTAGCGTGCGAGGCTTTGGGCGTGGGGCCTGAGGACTGCGTCTACGTGGGCGACGGCGGGAGCCACGAGTTGTCGGGCGCGGCGCGGGTGGGGATGCGGCCGATCCGCATCCGCTCGCCGCACGAGGAGACTTACGACGCCTACCGGGTAGACGAGGACGCCTGGGAGGGGCCGACAGTAGAATCGCTGAGCGAGATACTAGGGCTGGCGGCGCCGTAGCGGGCCGCAGCCCCATTGGAGGTCGTGCGCGAATGGAGACCACGGAACTGGTGAAGGCGACTGCGGCGCTGAGGGAGATGATGGGACTGGCAGAGGACCCCCTGGCGTTTTTCTACTCGGACCGGCAGCCGCAGGGGCATTTGCCCTCGGCGGAGGGGCGGAGTTGCGTCATCGGGGTGCTCACGCGGGCGCGGCGCGCAGAGACAGTCTTCTACGACAAGGACCACGTCGCGTGCAGAGGGGGGGCGTACTACTTGGGCTTCGCGCCGCCTTCGCCCGACGTTGAGTACTTCGTGTCCACGGGGATTCCGGGCAAGATGGCGGGGGAGCGCTACAAGAAGTCCCCGGAGATGGTGCGGGCCGCGATGCAGCAGGCCGGGGTGGAGCCTGCGCCCGCACGCTATGCGGTTTTCAAGCCGGTTTCGGCGTTGGCCCCAGATGAAACGCCCGCGGTGGTCATCTGCTTCGCGAGCGCGGATCAGTTGTCGGGATTGGTGGCCCTAGCGGGCTATGCGCGAGCGGAGCAGGGCGTGATCTGCCCGTTCAGTTCGGGCTGCGGCGCGATAGTCGCGCTGCCGCTGGCGGAAGCGCGGAGGGAGAAGCCGCGGGCGGTGCTGGGGATGTTCGACCCGTCGGCGCGGCCGTTCGTAGGGAAGGACGAGTTGAGTTTCGCGGCGCCGGTGGCGATGTGGGTGGAGATGCTGGAGAACGCGGGGGAGAGTTTCCTGAGCACGAAGACGTGGAGCAGGATTCGGGAGCGGATGGCGGAGGAGGCGCCCAGGTAGGGGCGTATGGCGATACGCCCCTACGAGAGGGCGGCCACCCGCCTGAGGCGGGTAAACTTCGGGCCGCCCGTGCAGCGGGCGACTCACCGAGTCGCCCCTACGAGGGCGGGCGAGTCCTCCTTCGGCGGTCGGGCACGGCATGCCGTGCCCCTACGGTGGGCAGGCACCCTCCTTCGGCGGGCGAGGCAGGCGCCTCACCCCTACGAGAGGGCGGCCACCCGCCTGAGGCGGGTAAACTTCGAGCCGCCCGTGCAGCGGGCGACTCACCGAGTCGCCCCTACGAGGGGCGAGGGGGCGGCTGCGCGAGGGCCAAGAATCCAATGAGGAGCGCCCTAAGCAGGATCGCTCACCTCCGCGGAAGGGGAGGCCGCTGCACCGCCCGCTTGGGAATCAAGGCTTGGAGGGATAGGACATCTCGAGGAAGTCGCTGCCCTGTTGTGGCTCGAGGCGCAGGTCTCCGAGGGCGAGGGACTTGGCGCCGTAGAGGGCGAGGCGCTCGACTTCGCCGACCTCACTGAGGCGGATCCAGCAGAGGTCGCCCTGGAAGCGGAGGCCCCAGTCGTTCTGCAACATGGTGGGAGGTTCCTTGGCTGAATGCCCGAGAGCCAGGGGTCTCTCGGCGTCGGCGGCGACGAGCAAGTCACGGCGGCCGTCGGCTAGTTGGACCTCAATGGCCACGAAGGAGTCGCCGTACGGAACGCCAGCGGGAGCCTCGAGCGGCAGGCGGCGAATGCGAGCGACGTTGGACCTGCGCTCATAAGGTTCGATGACGCTCACGAAGGTCGAGGAGAGGGGGCGCTGCGCTGCCTGTCTGCGCACCATGACGCGCGGGATCCAGACCTCCTGCGTGTCGTTGTAGCCGCCGACGGCGATCCAGCCTTCGCAGAGGTAGGCTTGGGCGTCGGCGGTGAGGTCGGTGTAGCGGACGTGGATGTCGGCGCCCGGCGGCAGCAACTTGTAGTGGTCTTCGACCTTCCAGTCCACGCTCCAGCCGGGCTTGGGCGAGGGGTCGCGCCGGAAGTTGCGCATCTGGGTCTCGTGGCCGTAGTCCTCGGCGGGCTGGAGCGTCAGGCCTTGCGTCGTGACCGCGCCGAAGTGGCTCTGCATGAACTTGGCGTGGTCGGCGCCGCCGACGACGCGGAAGATGTCCACGACGTAGGAGTCGCGGTCGGAGATATCAATGAGAGCGGCGGTGCGCTCGTACTGCTTGCCTTCGATGAGTTCAGGGCAGGAGGCGCGAATGGCGCGGAAGGTGCTGCCGTCGGCCCAGAGGGTGGTGGCGCCCGCGGCCGAGTCGAGGTTGTCGCCGTCAACGACGACGGTGTTGTGGGCGGCGGTCATCGCATACCAGCGCGAGCGCGGCGAGCCCCAGCCGCCGTATTGCACCGGCGGGTAGCCGCATTCGGGCATTAGGTCGAGGCCCTTGGCAAAGAGGCCGAGGTTCATGCCGTCGGCGTGGCTGTGTCCGCCGCCGGAGTCGTAGTCGAGCCAGAGGGCGCGCGCGTTGTCACCTTTGCCGGAGCGGAGCATGGCGAGGCACCACTGCTGCTTGTTGACGCTGCCGACCTGGGGCGCGGGCCCGACACGGGCAATGACCTCGGCGACTTGCTTCTGGAAGCCCTCGGGATCGTCGGCGTAGAAGTCGTGCGGGAGGCCGTCGAGGGTCTTGCCGTCGGCGAGGTAGAGGACCTGCACGTAGGCGGGGTCGCCGGTGGCCTGGTACAGGCGCCAGAACAGAGAGAAGACGGAGGGCTCGGTGGGAGAGGCGGGCCGGCGGAACCAGGCGCCGCAGTAGGCGGTCGAGGGTGCGGCAAAGGCGCCGCAGTCGCCGGAGAGCGGATAGTACTGCTGGTTAAACCAGAGGTCTATGTGGAAGCGGTAGGTATTGGCGAGCGCGGGGTGGCGCTTGAGCATTTCGGGGAGGAAGGTGGCGTCCATGGCGGAGTAGCGCGCCAGCAGTTCGGCCATGCCGGCGACGGTGAAGGAGGAGTAGCCGCTCAGGCCTTTCTCGCCGGTGACGCCGTCCACGGCGGTGGCCTTTTCCAGCATCTCGTCAATGATGGCGTAGACGACTTCGCGGTTCTCGGGCCAGCCCAGGATGGTGTTGATGAAGGCGAAGGCGACGGGCTGGCGAGGGTAGTTGGTGTGGGTCTTGGCGGGGTTGTTGAGCGCGTCACGGAGGATGCGGTCCTCGATGTTGCGCTGGATGTCGGCGAAGGAAGACTTGGGGTTCTCCAGCCCATATTGTGCGGCCTTGCGCGAGAGGAAGGAGATGAGTTCGGCGTCGGTGCGCAGGCCCTCGAAAACCTGGTCGTAGGCGAGGGCCATCTGGCGCGTCTCCTCGCAGGCGTCGTGCCAGGTGGAGACGTAACCGGCGGCGCCTTGCTGCTCGTAGACTTTGCCCTGCTGCCCGAAGTCGAAAGTGGGATAGAGGTCGGCGACGCGGTCGAGCAGGATGCCGGCCTTGTGGGCGTAGGCGGGATCGCCGGTGACGACGTAGGCGGCGGCCAGCCTGGAGATGCCGTCAACGATGGCTTGCTTCCACTGGCCGTAGATGAGGTAGGCGCCGATGAAGCGCCAGCGGTTCTCGCCTTCGAGGTAGCCTTCGCCGTCGTCCACGCCGAAGGTGCGCAAGGGATCGTTCGGGTCGGGATGCTCGACGTTGAAGAGCAGGGAGCGGTCGGCGCGCTTAGGGTCGAAGACGCCGTGTTCGTCGAGGCCGGAGAGGTAGAAGGCGTAGAAGTCGTTCTTGGGGAAGATTTCCTTGCAGTGCGGGCAGCGGACTTTCCACGGCCGGTTGAGGGCGTCAACCTCCCAGGTGTACATGGGCACGGACTGCTTGCAGGCGGGGCAGTAGCCGTTGGACCAGACCATCCAGGAGCGGGTTATGGTAGCGCCGAACATGAGGTTCCGGAGTTCGTCGTCGGAGAACTTGAGCCAGGGTGCGGCCGCCTCGACGGTCTGCTTCTGGATTGCGGCCGCCCACGGGTACTTCGCGGCGTTGGCCTTGGCCTTCTCGATGACGCCGGCGGGGTAGAAGACGCTCGCTTGCTTGCCTGCTTGCGCTGTGTCGCTGGATAACAAGGCAGCCCACCCCAAAGTGACGGCTAGGATTGTCGGAACGAGGCTAATGATCCGCATGACGGTCTAGTGTGGCGGGGGAGGCCCGCGTGTCAAATGACGGCTTGCGAGGGCGAAGGGCGGGACTGGCGCGGCGGGCCGTATGCTGGCATTATCGCGAGAAGACCCTCGGCACGGAGGAGAGAGACGATGCTGCAGAGCGAGTTCATCTTCCATCCGACGACACGGTTCCCGCAGTGCCACTGTTCGAGCCTCGCCGAGTTGCCGAACGGGGACTTGCTGGCGGCGTTCTACGCCGGGACCTACGAGGCGCATCCGGACCAGGCGATCCTCCTGGTGCGCAAGCGGGCCGGCAGCGACGGATGGGAGCAGCCGGTGGTTTTCGCGGACACGCCGGGGAAGCCGGAGGGGAACCCGGTGCTGTTCGTTGATCCTGCGGGGAGGCTCTTCTGCTTCTACGGGACTATGCACGGCAGGCTCGACGGGCCGCCGGGGCCGGGGGTGCGCTGGTCGAGCGTGGATCAGAAGTACAGGCTATCCGCGGACAACGGTCACACCTGGTCGGACGACGTGATGATTCGAGAGGAATGGGGGTACGTGTTTCGCACCAAGCCGATCGTGCTGGAGAACGGGGATTTCATTCTGGGCGTCGGGTGTGATGAGGGCGGGTCACGCTTCCTGATATCGGACGACCAGGGGGCGACCTGGTTCTACAGTCCGCCGGTGGGTGGTGTCCCGCACCGGCACCCTACCCTAATCCAGCGCGCGGACGGCTCTCTCTTTGCGCTGCTGCGGCCGCAGCACAAGTCCACCACACCGGAGCGACTGCCGCGCATCGGGCGGAGCCAGTCCTTTGATAACGGGCGGACGTGGACGCCGGGCGTCTATACCGACTTGCCGAATCATGGTTCGGCGCTCGATATGGTGAGACTACGGGACGGCCGGGCCGCGCTTGCGTTCAACAGGTCGGAGACGGACCGTTCGCGGCTGACGCTGACGCTCTCGGAGGATGAGGGGGAGACCTGGCCGGTGATGCGAGACCTGGAGACGCCGCCGGGGAGTTACGAGTATCCGGCGATCATTCAGGATCGCGCGGGCCTCATCCAGGTGACCTACGCGTTCAAGTCGGAGTCGGGGAAGCGGGATCGGATCAAGCACGTGGTCTTGACGCCGGAGTGGACTGAGGGCAAGGGATAGGCGGTGGCGTGTGGCGTGCGGACTACGGTAAGCGCGAGGTGAGGGCCTTGTTCGAGGACCTGGTTGCGGCGATGGCGCGGTATGAGGTTGTGCTGGAGCCGGATGAGAACGTGTCGGAATGGTGGGCAGGGGCGCCCTCGGTCACGCTGGCCGAGGACGGCGCCTTCTACTTGGCGGCGCGGATGCGCGAGAACAAGTCGCCCAAGGGCAAGAGGGGCTACGAGATTCGCATTCTCAAGAGCGCCGACGGTCGGCGCTTCGAGGTGGTCAACCGCTTGCGGCGGGAGGACGCTGGTGTAGCCGGGTTCGAGCGGCCGGCGATAGTGAGAGACCCCGCAACCGGCAAGTATCGCCTCTACGGCTGCGCGGGCTTCGAGCGTGGATGGGCGATACTGAGGTTCGATGACGCGAGCGATCCATCCGAGTTTGAGGCGCGCACGGCGAGGCGGGTGCTGTGGTCGGACTATCCGGATGACGGCGGCGTGCACGTCACCGGGTACAAGGACCCGTTCGCGATTTGGGACCGGGGCCGGTGGCATATGTTCGTCATCGGCAGCGATCGGGTGGAACGCGCCTACCATTTCACCAGCGACGATGGGGAGGGGTGGCAAGCGGCGGACCAGGGGCCGATCATGGAGAACACGGGGTGGCACAGTTTCTACACGCGGCCGGCGAGCGTGGTGCCGCTGGCGGTGGGGTACTT
>CAZGSV010000129.1:0-8485 GCA_964528605.1 uncultured Armatimonadia bacterium | reverse complement strand
CGCCACGCGAACGGCGGGCGGGTTAAGAACCCGCCCCTACGCCCTGGCGGGCAACATGGAGCGTAGAAGCGTGCCTGAGCCAGACCCCGCCAACGGAGGGCCCGCCGCTACGACTGGCGGCGGGCACACCCACGTAACTCAAACCTTTGGGTCTGACGGGGGGGCGGTGACTCCATCAAACCTGAAGGTTTGAGTTGCGAGGGTGGTCGCGGGAGAGCCTGTGAGAGTGGCCGATGCGCTATAATCGCGCGAGCGATTGCTGGGAAGACGGTGACGATGAAGCGCGATTGGGTTGCTGTGATTGCGGTCGCTGTGCTGGGCATCGTGATGCTCAGCCGGGCCATCGCTGGGCCCTGTGCTAGCGGCGATCCAGGACAGGCGTGCTGCCCGGCCGAGACGACTCCACCATGCGCGCAGCGAGAGGGGCACATGCGAGTGTATCGAGGAGACACGCACCATCATCAGGTCGGGGAAGTGAGCATAGAGGAACAGATGAGAATGCTGCGGGAGCGCGGCGACGACTTCGTGTTCCTCGAGTACAAAGACCGCGCCAAGGCCGAGCAGATTCCCGATCCGGCTACGCTCTCCACGCCGGACTTCTTGGTGATAGCCGGGGCAGAGCAATCGTTTTTGGGCGAGAAAGGCATCTACAATCACCTCAGCATCGAGCCGCTGCGGGTGCCGATTCCGGACACGGAAACGGACTACTGGCACATCGCGGAGGGCTTCGCGCACGTGAACGAGCGGGTGCCCAACGCCCTGCTGCGGATCAACCATCCGGCGGACGACAGGTGGACAGCGGAGGACCTGCGGGAAGCCGTAGAGGGCGGCGCACGCATTTGGGAACTGAATCCGGCGGAGAACGGAGTGCAGTTCGCGGTGGACCTGTGGGACAAGTGCCTGAGCACCGGCTGGGTGCTCTACGCCAGTCTGAGCAGTGACATTCACCACCTCACGCAGATTGACGCCACCGGATACGTAGCCGTCTGGGCGGAGGACCTGGAGCAGGGGCTGATACTGGAGGCCATGCGGGCGGGGGAGTTCGTGGCGGTGCAGAGAGGGTGTGCGGCGGAGCCGTTGTGCGTACACCGCGGAGACGGACGGCCGGGGAGCCGGTACGAGATCAGCCTCCCCTGCCCTGCCGTGGTGCGGTTCATCGGCTCGGGTGGCGCGCTGCTGGCCGAAGTGGAGGGGACGAGCGCCGCCTACGAGATCAAAGGGAACGAGGGGTACGTGCGGGCAGAGGTGGTCGACGGACAGGGGCTGCGGGCGTTCACGCAGCCGGTGTTCGTGCGGGCCTAGGGTCAGGTTCCGGGGGCGGCCAGGCACGGCCCTCGAATCGGCCGGGCTTGCCGAGAGCCGGGCTTCGCTGACACGCGCGGTGCTATAATGGAGCGGAGAACGACCAGGGGAGGCGTTCACGATGAGAGGCAAGTGGCTGGCGCTGATCATCGGCCTAGGTGTGGTCGCGGGGGTGCTGTTCGTCGCTTTCATCTTGTTGACTCTTATGTGGTCGGTGCGCGCTGGGGCGGTTTCAGTGCGCCAGACCATTCCCGGCCCGGGAGGCCCGCAAGCCGCGTCCGCTGGGCCAGCGGCACAGGAGCCCGAGTACAGGACGCTCACCGTAGAGGAAGCACAACGCCAAGCGGAGTTTGTCATATACCTGCCGACCGACGCCCCCGACAAGGCTGCGCGCGCCAGTGTTGACTTCATGGCTGAGTGGAGCCCGCCCGGCGGCGGAGGGTCCCCTGCGCAGATAAGCGTCCTGTACCCGGACATCGCTGGCGAGATTGTCATCTGGGAGGGGCG
The DNA here is from genome assembly GCA_964528605.1 of uncultured Armatimonadia bacterium. GTDB lineage: Bacteria > Armatimonadota > Zipacnadia > CAZGSV01 > CAZGSV01 > CAZGSV01. Next base: position 6,676 of record CAZGSV010000129.1, on the reverse strand, counting down.
TTACGATCCCGAATCCCCTCCGGGCGACGAGGGAGAGCGCGTACCCCTCAATGGGGCCACGGGGTACTACCTCAAGAGGGACCGGGAACTGGACTTCGTGCTCGCCCAGACCGAGATACAACTCAGCGGAGCCAACGAAGTGATAATGGGCCCGTTCAGAATGCGCCGCGGTGGGTCCAAGAAGGACTCGATCCGGCTCGCGAAGTCGATGAAGCCGCTGGCGCCCAAGGTGGCGCGGGAGAAGGGACTGCTGAAGGACTAGCGCGGAGTCGGCGCCGACGCGCGAGGCACGACGGCCGGGCTCGGGAAGGGATCGTCTAAAGCCTCGTACGTTGGCCGCCCCGCGTTGGCGGGGCGGCGTAGGGGCCGCATCTTACGCGGCCCGCGGCGCCGCCAGGCGCCGAGTTGTGCTGCCAGCGGGCTGCTCGCACCCCCGTTCGCCACGCGAACGGCGGGCGGGTTAAGAACCCGCCCCTACGCCCTGGCGGGCAACATGGAGCGTAGAAGCGTGCCTGAGCCAGACCCCGCCAACGGAGGGCCCGCCGCTACGACTGGCGGCGGGCACACCCACGTAACTCAAACCTTTGGGTCTGACGGGGGGGCGGTGACTCCATCAAGGCTGAAGGTTTGAGTTACGAGGGTGAGGGCGTCCGCATCTTCCCACCTCAAGCCTAAAGGCTCAAATTGCGAGGCGAGGGGGCCGCTCTTGGGGCTGGCCGCGCCCGCTTGCGCTGAGGTGCTCGCTGGGGCACAATGGGGGCGAGCGGCAGGCGGCCAGACTGCCTGCGTACGCGGGGAGGTGTCGGAATGCCGGAAGTCTCCATTGGCAAAGTGACCCACTACTTCGGCAAGATCTCCGTCGCCATCATCAAGTTGACCGAGCCGCTCAAGGTCGGCCAGACGGTGCACTTCAAGGGCGCGCACACGGACTTCACCCAGGCGGTGGACTCCATGCAGATTGAGCACGTGAACGTGGAGGAGGCGAAGGTGGGGGACGACGTCGGGCTCAAGGCGCTCGAGAAGGTGCACGAGGGGGACCAGGTTTTCCTGGTGACCTAGCGGCGGTGCCCCCGCAAACGAGGGACAGCAACCCGTTTTCGGTTAGACGGGCGTCTCGTGCATTCCGACGCACGAAAATGGGTTGCGGTGCCCATTTTCCCTGGGCGCGGCCGTAAGGAGGAACCGATGGCGCCTCTGATTCTTGTTTGGTCACTGGCCATTGGCGGCCCGGCGGCGGACGCGCCCCACGAGTTGATCGTTTGCCCCGCGGGCGAGGGAAACGCGCGGAACTCCGAGGCGTCGCTCGTTGAACTGAAGGACGGGCGGCTGCTGCTGGCGTGGTCGTGTTACGGACCGGGCGGTGACGACCATGCCTGGGCGCAGATATCGGGCAGAATCAGCGAGGACCGCGGGCGCACCTGGGGGCCGGAGTTCACGCTAGTGGCGAATGACGCGGCGATGAACCTAATGGACGTGAGCCTGCTGCGGCTGCAATCGGGGGCGCTGGGCATCTTCTACCTGCGCAAGAACAGCACGAGCGACTGCCGCCTGCGGATGCGCAGGTCTGCTGACGAGGGGCTGACTTGGAGTGAGGAGGTGCTGTGCATCCCTGCGCCCGGTTACTACTGCGTCAACAACGACCGGGTGGTGCAGTTGAGCAACGGGAGACTGCTGGCGCCAGCGTCGTACACGCCGGACGTGGCGACGAGCTATCACTTCACTTCCTACTGCTGCTACTCGGATGACGAGGGGCGGACTTGGCGCGAGGGCGCGGGCAAGGTTGACCTGCCGGGGAGCGGAGCGGACGAGCCTGGGGTAGTGGAACTGAGGGAGGGGCGGGTGCTGATGGTGATCCGGTCCGATCAGGGCCACGTCTACAAGGCCTACTCGGTGGATGGCGGCGTGACCTGGTCGGCGCCGGAGGCGATGCCGCTGCGATCGCCCTCATCACCGGCGACGATCAAACGTATCCCCTCCACGGGAGATCTGCTGATAGTCTGGAACAACTCGCCGGACCAGCGCACGCCGATGACGGCGGCGATATCGCGGGACGAGGGGGAGACGTGGGAGTGCTTCCGCGACTTAGATACGGACGCGGCCCACAAAGCGGCCTACGCCAGCGTGCTCTTCGTGGGAGACGAGGCGCTGATCACCTATTTCATCTACGACTACCCGACGGGCACCGGGATGATCTCGCTGAAGGAGAGGATCGTGCCGACCGCCTGGTTCTACGGACAGTAGCAGCGGGCGCCCCCGGCGATTCGGATCAGCGGGCGCTAAGTGGGCTCAGGCGGCGGTGGCGCGGCCAAGCCGACGGTGCTATCGGGCTCGGAGAGCATGGCGACGACGCGAGACACGATGAGGGGGTCGAACTGAGTGCCAGCGCCTTCTTGCAGTTGCGCGATGGCCTGCTCGCGGGAGAGCGGCTGGGGGCGATAGGGCGTGGGGGCGGTCATCGTCTCATAGGCTTCGACTACGCCCAGGACACGCGCCGCGAGGGGTATGTCATCCGCCCTCAGGTGGCCGGGGTAGCCGGTGCCATCCCAGCGCTCGTGGTGGTGGCGGATCGTGGGGGCGCAGACGGCGAGTCTGGGCGTGGACTCGACCAGGCGGGCGCCGACGACGGGGTGGCGCTCGACCTCGGCGCGTTCCTCCGGGGTCAGCGGGCCCGCCTTGTTGACGACTTCTTCGCGGACGGCAATGAGGCCGATGTCGTGGAGCATGGCGGCGTCGGCCAGGGCCGCCTGCTCCTCGGGCGCCATGCGGAGGGCAAGGGCGAGGCGCAGGGCGTAATCGCGGACGCGCTGGAGGTGGCCGCGCATATGGGGGGTGCGGTCAGCGAGGACGGTGGCGAGGCCGCGAAGGGTGCGCAAATGCACGGACCGCGCCTCTTCGTAGAGGCGCGCGTGTTCGACGGCAGTGGCGGCTTGCTCGGCGACCGCCTCGACCATGGCAAGATCCTCGTGAGTGAAGGCGCCGCCCTTGACCTTGTTGAGCACCTCGATGACACCGAGGACCCTGCCGCCGCCGGCGATGGGAACGGCTAGGACCGAGGTAGTGCGAAAGCCGACCTGCGCGTCAACCTCGCTCATGAAGCGGGGATCCGCGGGAGCGTCTGGCACCAGGGCGGGCTTCTTCTCCTCGGCGACCCAGCCGGCGATGCCTTTGCCCAGGGGCACGACATAGTGAGCGACCTGTCTGCCGGCCTCGCCGAGGGCCACCTGGAAGCGGAGTTGGTCGGCGCCCGGATCGAGCAGCAGCACGGAGGCGGCCTCGCCGCCGGCCATCTGGCGAGCCTTCTCTCCGATTCGGGCCAGGACCTCCGGGAGTTCAAGGGCGGCATTGACATCACGAGCGATCTCGACCATGGCGGAGAGCTGGCCGAGTTTGGCCTCGAGTTCGGCCTCGATGCGGCGGTGCAGGAGGGCGTTCTCGACGGCGACGCCCGCGTGGCGGCCGAGGGTGGAGAGCATGTGCAGTTCTTCCTCGGGCACGCTCACGCGCTCGGGGTAGCAGAGAGCGACGGCGCCGACATAGTCCCGGATGCCCTGAAGGGGCACCACCAGGACGCCTTTGGCCGCCAAGCCGGGAAGCAAGGGGCTCGACGAGGCCAGACCCTCGACCTCTTCGAGATAGGTTACCTTGTCTCCATGCATGGCGTGGAAGAAGAGGCCGTGTGCCTCGAGGGGTTTGGGCGCGCCGTCCCACTCAGGGAGGCCCGCCGTACGGCGGGCGCGCACGGTGAAGCCCTCGCCCTCGCCTTTGAGGCCCACGAGCACTGCGCTAGCGCCGCTCGCGCGGCTGAAGATGTCTGCCACGAGATCGAGGGCAGCATCGAGGTCGAGGGTGCCGCCCAGGGCCCGGCTGGCCTCGTAGAGGGTATCGAGCCGCTGGAGGTGGCGTTGGAGGCTCTGCTGGCCTTGCTTGAGGGCCGCGACCAGGCGGCGGTTCTCGCGGCTGAGGCTGTTGGCGCTTTGCCGGAAGTAGGTGGCCACGAGAACGAAAAGCACGACCAGGCCCGCCGCGACGCCGGGCAACTCGAGGGTGCGCCTGACGAAGACGATGGCGGGCGCGCGCGAGAACTCGGCGAGCACCAGGCCGATGCCCAGGGCCAGGATGAGGGCCACGGCGAGCCACCACAGCTCGCTCGCCCTCGCCTCCCGCTCCTCGAACTGTCTTATGTCAGGTTCGGCGTCAGCGGCCAGGCGCGACTGGGGCATTCGTGTCACGCTCCCTCGCGGACCTGTGATGATAACGCCTACCCAGGGGGGTGCAGGTTCATTCGATCGTCCGGCCCCCCCCCGGCACCACGGCGCGGCGCCTGGGGAGCGCACAAGCAGAGAGATCCGCCCTGCGAGCCGCGCGGGCCTCCCCGCGGCCCTTCCCAGGCGGTGCCCTGATGTGGTAGTTAGGGCAGGATAGGAGGCATCGCTTGCATGAACGCTTATCGCGGGGACACGCATCATCACGAGGTCAAAGACATCGGGGTGGAGGACGCGCTGGACTACCTGCGGCGGCGGGGCGACGACTTCGTCTTCCTGGAGTACAAGGAGGAGGACGATCCCTCGCTGATTCTGGACCCGGCCACGTTGTGCACGCCGGACTTCCTTGTGGTGCCCGGTACCGAGCAGGCTTTCATCGGGCGCAAAGGGACCTGGAATCATCTGAGCATTGAGCCGCTGCTGATTCCGATTCCGGACACGGAGACGGACTACTGGCACGTGCCGGATGGGTTCGCGCAGGTGAACGAGCGGGTGCCGGGGGCGCTGACGCGCATTGACCATCCCGCGGACGGGCGGTGGACGCTGGACGACGTGCGGGACGCGGTGGCGCAGAAGGCGCGCATCTGGGAACTGAACCCCGCGGCCAACCCGATGCAGTTCGCGGTGGACCAGTGGGACGAATGCCTCAACGATGGGCTGCTTCTCTACGCAACGCTGAGCACGGACATCCACGGGTTCAGGGGCATTGAGGCAGTGGGGTACGTCACTGTCTGGGCCGATCGCCTGGAGCAGGCGGCGCTGCTGGAGGCGATGCGCGCGGGCGAGTTTGTGGCGGTGGAGCGGGCATGCGCCGCGGAGCCGGTCTCGGTCCTCCGCGGCGACGGCAGGCCGGGCAGCCGCCACGAGATAACGCTGCCCACGGCGGCGCTGGTGCGTTTCGTGGGCGCGGGGGGGGAGACCTTGGCCGAGGTGAAAGGAAAGACGGCGGCGTACGAGGTGAAGGGCGGCGAGGGTTACGTGCGCGCGGAGGTAACGGACGACAGCGGGCTGCGGGCGTTCACGCAGCCGATGTTCGTGCGGCGGGACGGTTAGCGCGCGGAGGCCGGCCGGTGAGGCTGCGGGTGTCGCTGCGCGGTTAGCGGTGTGCCGTTGACTGCAAGGGGCTGAGCAACATGATGCTGGCGTTGGCAGCGGTGCTGGCGAGTTCCACGACGGCGACGGAGCCTGCGACGCAGACGCAACTGTGGCAGCAGTTCCTGGCGCCGCCGCGGCGCTACGCCATCTGGCAGATCATTCACAACTTCGACACCACGGCCGAGGGGCGCGCGCAGCAGGTGGCCACCCTGGCCGAGCGAGGCTTCGCGGGCATCGTCGGCAACGTGAACTTCCACAACTACTTGCGCGACGAGCAGCACTGGCGGGAGTTTGCCGACGGCCTGCGCCTGACCGAGGAAGCCGGGCTCGGCTTCTGGCTGTATGACGAGGAGGGGTATCCGAGCGGCGCGGCCGGAGGGCTGACGCTGGAGCAGAACCCGGACTACGAGGCGCTCGGGCTGGCGCGCGTTGAGGTGCCGGAGGTCGCGGATGCCACGGCCTTGGGCGGGAAGGTGTGGCTGGTGGAAGAGGGCACGGAGGGGAAGCGCATGGCTTACGTGGAGCAGCGGATGTACGAGGGCACCCACTGCACGGGCAACGTCTATCAGAAGCGGCGCTACCTCAACATCCTGAGGCCGGAGGCGGTGCGCGCGTTCCTGCGGCTGACGCACGCGGAGTACGAGCGGCGCTTCCCCAAGCAGATGGGAGGCGTCATCTGGTCCACGTTCACCGACGAGCCGTCGCTGATGGCTTTCTACTTGGCGGGGGGGGAGTATGCGCCTGTGGTGCCCTGGCGCGCGGATTTGCCCAAGGTCTTTCGGCAGCGGAAGGGCTACGACCTGGTGCCGAATCTGCCTGTGCTCTTTGGCGAGCAGGCAGAGAATGCGGCCCAAGTGCGCTGCGACTTCTGGGAGTTGATAAGCGACCTGTGCGCGGAGGCCTACTTCGCCCAAATCGAGCGGTGGTGCGCGAAGCGCGGCATTCAATCCTCCGGGCACGCGTTGCTGGAGGAGAACCTATGGGGCCAGGTCGTGTCGGACGGCCACACCCTGAAGTGCCTGAAGGAGATGGCGCTCCCAGGGCTTGACCTACTCTCCTCGCGGCCGGAGGAGTGGAACGAACGCGAGGCCATTCCCCCGCCGAAGCTGGTGAGTTCCGCGGCCCATCTTGCCGGCCGCAAGCAGGTGATGAGCGAGACTTCCGACTACGTGGAGCGCAATGCGAAGGTGCAGATTGGCTGGGAGCACCTGCGCGGCACCATCAACTGGCAGTATGTGCTGGGGACGAACCTGATCACGTCGTACTACTCCTGGGACCCGTCGTACTTCTCGTGGGCGCCGGGGTCGGGGGCGGGGCTG
>CAZGSV010000128.1:0-8653 GCA_964528605.1 uncultured Armatimonadia bacterium | reverse complement strand
AGCCCGCAGCCGGGCCCGAGCGGATCGAGGAAGAAGCGCAGGCCCGGCCCCAGACGGAGGCGAGACAAATAGTCGCGCAGGCGAGTGGGGTATTCGTCGGCGGCCGCCCAGTAATCCATGCCCCCCGGGAACGGCGCCAAGATCCACGGGCTCAGGCTGAGTTGAACGGGGCCTCGCGCCTCCAGCGTCACAGCCGCCTGGCCCGCCCCGCGGCCTGCTCCCTGAACGAGGCTCCTTCCTGCCGACACGCCGCCCTGGTCATCCTGCGCCAGCCATAGGTGGCCGCCCAGGTCGGCGGCGGGCTGGGATATCCGGAAGTTGAAGGCGCCGGCGCCCGGCAGCGCGCCGAAGTCGAGAATGCGGTTGACCCAGTAGCCCTCCAACAGCGCCCGCGGGCCGTCGGTCAGGTCAATGCCGTAGGTCATGCCCTCGGAGTCGAGTTCGGTAAGCAGACGCTGCAGCGCCGGGGGGGGAACATCGGTGAGAGGGCGCGCCGCGCGCACAAGAACCTGGCCAATGTCGCTGCCTTTCAGCAACGACAGCGAACGCCTGCACACGAGCCAGAGCGCCTCGTTATCCAGCGGCCGAGAGGGGTTGTACTCGGTGAGGAATCTGGGCGAGAAGACGCAGCCGGCGGGTATGTACGGCTTGCCGTTCCAGATCAGGGCCCCGGCGTCGTTGACGGTCCAGGAATGGGAACGGCCCCGGTAGTCGAGGTAACGTGCTTCCCTCCCAGGGCCAGGGGGCTCTGACGGGCTTGCGCCCGGCCGCTGGCGTGCGGCCGGGGGGGCGATCTCGAGACGCCTAATGAACTCGGAATCCGGCGCCCAGGCGGCCCCTTCGAGGCGGAGTTGGAGCAACGCGGGTCCGGGCTCCGCGTACGCGGGAACCGCCATGGACATGTTCAGCCGCGGATGCTCCGGCGCGCTGGGCAGTTCCTGCGCCTTGTGGGCAACGACCAGAAACTGGTGCTCGCGCTGCTGCACGAGTTCGGCGATAAGTGTGCGCGGGGTGGAGGTGCGCGGCCCGCTGACCTCGGCCCACACGCGCAGTATGTTGCCCGCCGCAACGGTCTCCGGCGCGGATACACGGAGGTTGGCTCGCGGCGGCGAGACCGCGCGCACCACCGCCCCGTCCAGCCAGCAGGTCCCCTCTCCCACCGCGTGGAAGAGAGCGGTGACCTTCGATGCCGCCGGGGGGGCTTGGCCGCTCACCGTTCGGGCCGCCCATTCTTCGGTGGGCATGACTCGCCCTTCAGTCCAGGCCACCGGCTCGCCGTCGGCGGTGTAGAACGCCAGGGCGAGGGCCGCCCAGCCTTCGACCTCTCCCTTTATCTGCGCCGAGAATTCGCAGGCGTCGCCCGGGCGGACGCTGATGGCGTTGGACTGCCAGGCGGAATAGGAGACCGCAACATCTAGTCGCAGGCAGCGCGTGCCGCGCAGGCCCTCTCCACGCGCCCAGGCCGCACTGCCCGGGTCCGCGATGGCCGGGGCGGGATGCCAGCCGGAAGGCAGGCCTTGCGACTCGGTCTCGAAGTCGCTGGCGAGCAGGAGGTTCCTGTCCTCTGGCCCTTGCTGCGCCGCAAGCGGAGGACACAAGAGAGCCAACGCGACCAGCGATGCCGCCAGGCAGGCGGCGGCCAGCAGTCGCCTCATCACCAGGTCTCCCACTGCGGGGCGTGCAACTCGCGCGCGCGCGCGACGATCTCCGCCGCCTCCGCGGAGAGCGGCTCGCTGCTGGCGGCGGCTGGAGCATCTCCCAACGCGGCCCGAAGAACCGCAGCCACGCTGGCGGCCAATGCCTCAAGCGCATATCCGCCCTCGAGCAGGTATATGACTGGCGCCCGCGCGGCCACCGCCCCCTGCTGCACCAGCGCTGCCATATGCCCGAAGGTCGTGGTCGGTAGTTCCATGCCGCCGAAGGGGTCGTCGCGATGAGCGTCGAAGCCGGCCGAGACCAAGACTAGGTCGGGGCCATAGGCCGCCAGCGAGGGCAGCATCAGTTCCCGGGCGGCCAGAAGATAGTCGGGCTCGTTGCGGCCCGCGGGCAAGGGCACATTAATGGTGAAGCCGAGGCCTTCGCCTTCGCCTCGGTCGTGTAGGCGGCCGGTGCGCGGGTAGGCCGGGAACTGATGGAGGGACAGGTAGCAGACCTCGGCGCGGTCGTAGAAGATGTCCTGAGTGCCGTTGCCATGGTGCAGGTCGAAGTCGAAGATGTAAACGCGCCCCGCGCTGCGCGTGCGAAGAAACCGCTCGGCCGCGATGGCCACGCTATTGTACAGGCAGAAGCCGGTGGAGAGGGCACGCGAGGCGTGGTGGCCGGGCGGGCGGATCAGGCAGAAGGCGGCGCGGTCCGGACCGTCGCCCACCCAGTCGAGCGCGGTGAGGCCAGCCCCGACGGCGTGCAGGCCGGCCTCGTGGCTCTGCTCGGAGACAGCGGTGTCCATTGACACCCACCCTCCGCCGAGCGCGCACTTGCGCCGGAGGTAATCCACGTGCGCCTCGCTGTGGACCAGAAGCAGGTCCTCCTCGGTCGCCGGCGAGACCTCGGGGAACTCAAGGCGGTGGCGCAGCGGCGACGCGTCCAGATAGTGCCAGGTGCGCAGCACCCGCGCCGGGTGCTCCACGTGCCCGGGCACGTGATGTCCCAGGCAAGCGGGGTGGTATAGCAGGGCGACTTCCATCAGGGCTCAGTGTCGCAGTGGTTCGCCGGCACGAGAGCGACTATAGGAGGGTCGCCTGCGAGCGTCAAAGCCGCAACCCTCGCCGCCTGCTCGCCTAGCGCACTACACGACAGCGCCGCCAGGCGCTAAACTGCTGCCCATTAGGATCGCGTCGCAGACAACGGCCGCACCGGGGAGGCTAAGCAATGGAGAAGGCTCCGCTGAGGTTCATCCAGAGCTCGCTGGTGTATGGGGTCGCCGGCGGGGTGGCCGGGGTGCTCTGGCTGCCCCCGATAGAGATGACCCCGGCCGGCCCGGGCATTCACTTCTACCTTCTCATCGCGGGCTGGCTGGGGATGCTCTTGTGCGGCATTGCCTACCACGCCATCCCCCGCTTCGTAGGGCAGCCGCTGCACAGCCGGCGCATGGCGGTGTGGCATTTCTACCTGGCCAACGTGGGAATAGTCGGGGTGTGCGCCTCCATCGCTTGGCAGGGCTCGACGCAACCGAAGGTGGTGGGCGTATTCGCCGGGCTCGTAGCGCTGGGCTTGCTCCTGTTCGCGGTCAACTTGTGGCGCACCATGAGCGCGGCGCCGGAGTAGCGCCCGCAACGGGGGCCTCTGGGTGAACCTGCTGATGCTCGTCATCGGGGCCACGTCCCTGACCTTGGCGCCAGGGCCGAGCCTCACCGTGAGGCAGGCGGAGATGTCGCCGCGGCAGGCGCGGCCCGGCGGGTTCGTCACGCTCACCTATGTCTTCGCAAACGAGGGGGACGCCCCGCCCGTCCGCGAAGCGCTCAGGGGCCGTGGCTTGTTTACCCGCCTTAGGAGAGCGCGACCTTTGTAGGGGCGACCCGCCCGGGTCGCCCGTAGGGACCCCGCCCTGGCGGGGTCCGCGACGCCGCAGCGGTCGAGAACACACCTCCCTGCCCCCAACCACCCTCCTCACCCACCCTCTCAAGAGACCCAAACCCATCCACGTTAGCCCGATTCCCCCCTGCTCCGACATCCTTCTCCGCCCTAACCCCGCCCCTAGGGCAAAAATGTTTGGCGATTATGCACTTCACACATGGCGAACAGTCGTGTGAACAAAAAGGCGCGTCTAAAGGTGCTGGAAGATGGGTACTTAGGCACAATCTGAGGATGCAGATGGGTTGTATGGTATATTATAGCTGGTTGGGAGACTGAGGGTATGCGTTTAGCGGGACACCCAAGCCCTGTTGTGGCCTGGCGGATAGCGCACGGGATGACCCTGGCACAGTTGGCCCAGGCCTGTGGCCTGGACGAGGCCAGTTTGCGCTTGATCGAGGACGGCAAGGATGGGATACCAGGGGAGTTGCAGGACTATCTCGCCGCACAGGGCGTCAACGTTAGCGAGATGGCGAGCGAGCAGTCTCGACACATCGATCGTCGCAGAGCCCCAGCCGGGTAGAGGGGGTTATGTGATGGCAAATAAGCAGGAGCAAGAAATGCGCATCAGAGTGCCGCAAAACAACAAAGGGAAGTTTCGGCAAGTTCTCCTTTACATCTTGAAGGTGGTCGGCTCCAAGCCCAACATCGGTCAGACCGCGCTATACAAGCTCCTATACTTCATTGACTTTGACTACTACGAAAAGTACGAAGAACAGTTGATGGGACTGGAGTACCTGAAGAATCAGTATGGGCCGACCCCACGCCTTTTCAAGCCGGTCATGGAGGACATGATACGTGCGGGGCAAGTCGTGAAGGTCACGAGCCAGTTCTATCACTATCCCCAAACGAAGTATCTGCCTGTCGTTGAGCCCGATTTGAGCTTGCTGACTGCTCCCGAAAAGGACCACATTGATCGGGTGATCGCGCGGCTTGCGGACATGACGGGCGCGCAACTCTCGGACCTCTCTCACAGGGACGTGCCCTGGATCACAGCCAAGTGGCGCGAACCGATTGATTACGAAGCGGTCTTCTACCGCACACACGACACATCAGTTCGGCACTATGACGAGGCTGACGGAGATTAACTATTCGAGCACTCCCAAGTTCCAAAAGCAGTTCAACCGACTCCAGAAGAAGTTCCCCACGTTGGCGGAGGATCTGGAAACAGCCAAGATCAACGCAATTGAACTTTATCATGTGAAGGGCATAGACAACCAGAGCGTTTCCCCCATGTCTGGGTACTGTGTCGAAGGAGTACAAGTCTACAAACTCAAGAAGTTTGCCTGCCAAGCGCTCAAGACCAAAGGCGTCCGTAGCGGTATCCGCATCATCTACGCCTATCGTACTGCCGGTCCGAGGGTGGAGTTCATCGAGATTTACTTCAAGGGCGAGAGGCCTGGCGAGGATAAGGACCGAATTAGGCAATACCTTGCCACTGTAAGCGACTAGCAGCTGACCTATCGGGTGATCACGCGGCGATAGGTGATAGGTTCCGCTTCGCCCTGTGCCCGCAGCAGCGCGTCGAACGTGCGCCCATTGGTCTGGTTCGCCCGCCAGCAGTACTCGTCCACGTACCGCTGAAGATGCTTGGGTGAAACGTGGTGGTAACTGCCGATGATCCCCCGCTTTAGGAGCGCCCAGAAACTTTCGATACCGTTTGTGTGAATGTCCCCCCAGACATAGGCAACCGAGTGATCTATGCGGCCACGCCAGAGAATGCCCGTTAGGTGGTCGTAGATATTGCTGGAATCTGTGTAGACCCTCGCCACCTGGTCTATCTGCATCGTTTGTCTAAGCCAGGGCCAGACTTCGTCGCGCTTCAGTGCAGGGACAGCCTTTGCACGCACTTGCCCGCCCCGTTCCTTAGCGCCCACAACCGGCGTTGTGCGCTGGCTCCCGCGTCCGGCCTTTAGTTTCTCACCCTTGGGCACGCCCGCGCCCTTCACGTAGGTTTCGTCAACCTCAATGATACCCCGCAAGCCGGGCAACCGAGTTCCAGCACTTCAAGAACCTCCTCCAGCGGCTGCTCGCTGTCCCCAAGGCCGGACCTCTGAAGAAGATAACTCAACGCTCTGGCAAGGGAGACAGAAAGGAAGAAGGGGACATGAAAGACCCAAACTCCCTAGCAGACGAAAGGCGGTACCACAAACCGACCTCCATTTTCCCCGCCGCGATAAGGAGGCTACCGGTCCGCTGGAGGAGACAGCCCGGACCGCAACGAAGCGGGCAGGTCGTAGTACCGCTCCCCCAGTTCCTTCATGAACCGCTGGCGTTGCGCCTCGCGTTCCCCGGCACGGCCCAGGTAGTACCCCATGACGACGAATCCTATCACGCCGATGAACAGACCCACCGTCATGTCGGTGTGGCCGATGAACCAGCCCGCGATGAACCAGGGTACGGTCATATCAGGCTCACCTCCCAGCGGCCAACAGCTTCCGGCAGCAGCCAGGCCGTGTCAAGGCATCTGGAGCATAACCCGCACCTGCGCCGCTAACCTAGGTTGTTAGCCCCTGGGTGAGTCAAGTATATTATTGCCTAACTCAAGCCTTTAGGCTTGATGCCCGCCCCGTAACTCAGGCCTTTAGGCTTGATAACACCCACATCGGCCACGCACCTTGACCTAGCCTAACTCAACCAGCGCCCCAACCGTCGAGAACGCACCTCCCTGCCCCCCAACCACCCCCCTCACCCACCTTCTCAACAGACCCAAACCCATCCACGTTAGCCCGATTCCCCCCTGCTCCGACATCCTTCTCCGCCCTCACCCGGCCCCCAGGGCAAAAATGTTTTCGCTAACCTCTTGACGCCCTTCCCGCCTCCGTGCTATAATACTCGGACTGAACTCCGCCCGCCGTACGGCGGGCACCCCCACCTCTGGATTGACCGCTTCTCAGCCACGTCCAGACCACCGAGCCCTCGCCTCGGTAGGCCTTCGGCCGGTGCGGAATGGCCCATGAACCGCGCCCGGCGACAATTCAGGACGCAGGGCCCGTTCCATAGGCCGCCGACGAGACCCCTCGGCCCAATAAACACGCCGTCCGCACCTCGCCGGGCCGCGCCCCGCACCGTAACTCAAGCCTTTAGGCTTGATGCGCTGGCCACCGGCCCGCCCGCTCCAGACGGCAAGCGCGCCCTGCTTCGGCTCGGCGCCCCGACCTAGACAAAACTGCGGCGAGCGCACCTCGCCACTGCACCCTGTGCTATTCCGCTCACCCAGCCAGACGGGAGCACGCCCGTCGGCCGAAAAACCACGCCCAGGCGAACCGTACGCGCATTGTGTACGCCCTGCGCTGTCCCTCGGACCTAGCGGCCCCCCCCGCGCCAGCCGCCACCGGCCTCTACCCGCTTCGCGCAACTACCCCAACGCGGTAGCCACCGGTCACCGGCCACCCAGCCGTCCGCCCCTACTTGCGCGAGATCGCCCTCCGCGCGGCCTCGACGATCTCTTCGCTGCTGAAGCCGTACTTCACCAACAACTCGTCGGGGGGGCCGGACTCGCCGAAGCAGTCGCGCATACCCACGCGCTCGAGGGGCACGGGCCAGTGCTCGCCTAATGCCTCGGCAACCGCTCCGCCCAGGCCTCCGGTTATCTGATGCTCCTCCGCGGTCACCACCCATCCGGTCGCGGTGCTAGCGCCTCAGAAGTGCAGCGTGGTAGCCGCGTCGAAGGTGCGCTCGCCGGTCAGGGCGAGGTCTATCCCCAGAAGAGTCGCTCCGTAGGAGATGCCCGCGCCGCGGCTGGAGAAGCCGGCGCGCAACGCCAGTGCGCTGAAGGGCTTGAACTCGGCCCCGGCATTCAACTGCGTCCCCTCGTCATAGGCGCCGGTCAGGTTGCGCCAGTCGGCCGCAAAGATGAACGGCTTCATGCTGTAGGCCGCGCCGACATCCAGAACGGTCTCCTGCTTGAGGTCGCCGAGCGTGGCCGCCCTCAGGTTCGTGGCTACCGCAGCGACGGTCAGGTTGGGCACCTGCACCGGGCTGAACATCACGCCTGCATCCAGGCTCCAGTCGCTGTTCTCGGGCACCTCGGCCACCGTATTGGTCGGATCCACACCGGACCCGTTGTAGGTTATCGTTCCCAGGCTCTCTACCGAGTGCAGCCAGTGCATTCGCGCGCCCACGGCTATCGTTCCCCGGCTCTGACCGGTGTTCTTGTCTATCATCTCGAACTTCTGCGCGAAGCCGATGGTCGGTAGTGAGTAGACGGCAGCCGCCCTGACGTCCGCGTACGCGCCCACGGGTGGATCCGGGTCGCTCGTGAGTGACCACGCCTGCAGCGCAGCGTCCGGCCTGAGCAGGGCTCTACCATAGCCTCGGGCTCCGATCTCAACGGGGCCGATCTTGATGCCCAAATCGGCGGTCAGCGCGAACTGGGTCTCTTGCGAGGCGAAGTCCCGGGCCCACGTGTCGGCGTCGGACCCACTTATGTCCCCCCCCTGAATCGCTTTGTCAATGATGTCACCCAGGGGGGCGCCGCGGTAGCGCCAGTCGAGCGAGGGGAAGCGGAAGTAACTCCCCGTGTAGGCGAGAGCCGCGGGATTCAGGAAGGCGGTCTTGCCCGCATTGTCCACGATGGCGAGCCCCGCGCCTCCCATTCCGGCCTGTCGCGCTGCAGAACCAAACGAGAGATCCGCGGCGGCAGGCGCGGCCGCCACCACCGCTATCGCCAGTAGCAACGTCGCAACTATGCAGAACGTGCGCAACTCAGGCACCTCCCTTGGATTGCAGGCCGCATGGGCACTCTTCCATTATGCGCTGCGGCCTCAGTCAACTTAACGTAGTATCCTGCTTAATACAACTTCAGGCTCAGGGCTGGGGCTCAATTATGGTATATAAACCAAAAGGAGAGCGCATTTTGACGTCTCCGACCCCGCTTCGAGTGGTCACAGACGCCGCCCGTGAATGGCTGCGCGTCTGCCAGAAACGCATCCCCGGCCGCCCGCCCAGCCTAGCCGCAGTGCGACAGTGGGAGCGAGCGGTGGTTGAGGCGCTCACCTCTCGCGGGTCGGCTCCCTTGCGCCAGGCCATAAAGGAACTGTGCCTCACGCTGCAGCGGCGCGGCGTAGGCCACCAGGGTTGG
>CAZGSV010000127.1:0-8837 GCA_964528605.1 uncultured Armatimonadia bacterium | reverse complement strand
GATGCCCGCTACCTCTTCGAGGAGTTCCGCCTGCTCATGGAATCGTTCGGGACGCGCTGACCATGCCCAGGCGCACCGACCTCGAGACGATCCTCATCATCGGCTCCGGGCCGATCGTGATCGGCCAGGCCTGCGAGTTCGACTACTCCGGCACGCAAGCCTGCAAGGCGCTGCGGGAAGAGGGCTTTGAGGTCGTCCTGGTCAACAGCAATCCCGCCACCATCATGACCGACCCGGACATGGCGCAGAGGGTGTACCTGGAGCCCCTGAGCGCCGAGAGTGTGGAGCGGATCATCGAACGCGAGCGCCCGCAGGCGCTGCTCCCCACGCTCGGCGGACAAACCGGCCTCAACCTCGCGTTGGAACTTGCCGACCGCGGCATTCTCTCCCGCTTCAACGTGGAGATCATCGGCGCCAAGAAGAGAGCGATCGAGCGCGCCGAGGACCGCGACCTCTTCCGTGAATCAATGGCCGCCGCCGGCCTTGAGACGCCTGCCAGCGGTTACGCCGCCACCGTCCGCGACGCCCACCGCATCGCCGACCGCATCGGCTTTCCCCTCATAGTCCGCCCCTCCCTGACCCTCGGCGGTACCGGCGCAGGCATTGCCTATAGTCGTGACGAACTCGACCGCGTGATGGAACACGCCCTCGCCACCAGCCCACGCAACGAAGCGCTGGTTGAGCGGTCGGTCATCGGCTGGAAGGAGTACGAACTCGAGGTCATGCGCGACGGCGCCGACAATGTCGTCGTGGTGTGCTCCATCGAGAACTTCGACCCCATGGGAATTCACACCGGCGACAGTATCACCGTCGCTCCCGCGCAGACGCTCACCGACCGCGAGTACCAGTTGATGCGCGACGCCTCCGCCAAGGTGATCCGCGCCATCGGCGTGGAGACCGGCGGCTCCAACATCCAATTCGCCGTCAACCCCGCCGACGGCCACATGTTGGTCATAGAAATGAACCCGCGGGTCTCGCGCAGTTCCGCCCTCGCCTCCAAGGCCACCGGCTTCCCCATTGCCAAGATCGCCGCCAAACTCGCCGTCGGCTATACGCTCAACGAACTCCCCAACGACATCACGCGCGAGACGCCCGCCTCCTTCGAGCCTACCCTGGACTATACCGTGGTAAAAATCCCGCGCTGGGCCTTCGAGAAGTTCCCGGGAGTGGATCGGCGCCTCTTCGCGCAGATGAAATCGGTGGGCGAGGTCATGGCCATCGGCCGCACTTTCCCCGAGGCCCTGCAGAAGGCCGTCAGGTCACTGGAGACCGGCCTCCACGGGCTCTCGGGCAACAATGGCGAGATGCTCTCAGGGCTGAGCGAGGCCGAGATACTGGAGAGGGTCGCCAAGCCCCTCCCCGAACGCCTGCTGCTGGTTTATGAAGCGCTCAAGCGAGGCATTGCGCCCGAGCGCATCGGCGAGGCCACCAAGATTGACCCCTGGTTCCTTGACCAGATGCGTCTCATCGCGGACGTGGAGCGCCACCTTACGCGCCCCAACGGCAACGGGCAGCGGCGGCGGCTCACCCGCGAGGTCATCTGGGAGGCCAAGCAGCGCGGGTTCGGGGACGCACAGTTGGGCAGGCTGCTCGGGCGCACCGAAAAAGAAGTGCGCCGGCTGCGCATCCGGCAGGGCGTTACCCCGGTCCACAAACTGGTGGACACTTGCGCGGCGGAGTTCGAGGCCTACACCCCATACTACTACAGCACCTACGAGAAGCCGTTCCTGCGCCTTGAGGATGGCGTGTGGAAGACAACCGTTCAGGACGAAGCGCGCGTGTCCTCCAAGCGCAAGATCCTCATCGTGGGCGCGGGGCCCAATCGCATCGGCCAGGGGATCGAGTTCGACTACTGCTGCGTGCACGCCGCCCTCGGCCTCAGGGACGACGGCTTTGAGACCATAATGGTCAACAGCAACCCGGAGACCGTCAGCACCGACTATGATACCTCCGACAAACTGTACTTCGAGCCGCTCACCTTCGAGGATGTGATGAACATCATCGAGAAGGAGAAGCCCGAAGGCGTGATCGTGCAGTTCGGCGGGCAGACTTCGCTTAACCTGGCGGTGCCGCTGCAGAAGGCAGGGGCGCCCATCATCGGCACCTCGCCCGACAGCATAGACCGCGCCGAGGACCGCGATCGCTTCCGGCGCGTGGTGGACAAGTTGGGCCTGGTGCAGGCGCCCAACGCCGTGGCCACCTCCGCGCAGGAAGCGCTGGCTGCAGTGCGCGATATGGGCTTCCCCGTCATGGTGCGGCCCTCCTACGTCCTCGGCGGCCGGGCAATGGAGGTCGTCTACGACGAGGCCAGCCTGGTGAACTACCTCTCCGAGGCGGTGCGCGCCTCCCCCGACCGGCCGGTGCTCGTTGACAAGTTCCTCGAGGGCGCGATCGAGATTGACGTGGACGCCATCGCCGACGGCGAGCTGGTGGTCATCGGCGGCATCATGGAGCACATCGAAGAAGCGGGCGTCCACTCCGGGGACAGCGCCTGCGTGCTGCCTCCCTACTCGCTCGTCGAGGACCAATTGGACCTGGTGCGCGAGCAGACCTGTCGCATCGCCAAGGAACTCAGCGTCATCGGCCTGATGAACATCCAGTTCGCCATGAAGAACGACGTGCTCTACGTGCTGGAGGTCAATCCGCGCGCCTCGCGTACCATCCCCTTCATCAGCAAGGCCATCGGTGTCCCGCTGGCCAAGTTGGCCGCGCGCGTGATGGCCGGCAAGACGCTGAAGGAACTGGGCTTCACCGAGGAGGCGAGAATGGAGCACACGGCGGTCAAGTGCCCCGTGTTCCCCTTCACCATGCTGCCTGGCTCCGAGCCGGTGCTGGGCCCAGAGATGAAGTCAACCGGAGAAGTGATGGGCATAGACGTGGACTTCGGCCGCGCCTTCGCCAAGGCCTACGGAGCCGCGGGCCATCGTATCCCGACCACGGGCACGGTGTTCCTGAGCGTGCGCAACGACGACAAGCGGTACATCATCTTCATCGCGCGCGCCTTGCGGGATATGGGCTTTCGCATTGTGGCGACCCAGGGCACCGCGGGCGTCCTGCGTCGCAACGGCATCGTGGCGCAGGTAGTGCACCGCGTCTATGAAGCCACTCCCAACGTGCTCGACCTGATTGACCGCCGCCAGGTGAACCTCATCATCACCACGCCCTCGGGTCAGGCGCCGCGCGAGGACCAGATGCGCATTCGCCGGGCCGCAGTCGAGAACCATGTCACGCTCGTGACCACCATCTCGGGCGCCATGGCCGCCGTGGCCGCCATCGAGTGCGTCCGGCGCGGCGAGTTCTCCACCGCCGCCTTGAGCGACTACTACGCCGGCCTGCACCTCGCGGCCGCCGAGAACTGAACACCCATGGGTTTCGCTGACTCCGCTCTTCAAGCAGTGCGCCAGAAGCGGTCGGTGGTCGTGGTTGGCCTAGACCCGACACTCGACCGCTTTCCACCGAGCGTGCAACCCAAGGCTCCGCAGCCTGAGGCCATCAGCCGCGCCCTCGTTGACTTCTGCCGGGGCATCATTGACGCAACCAAGGCAGCGGCCGTGGCGGTGAAACCGCAGATCGCTTTCTTTGAGCGCTGGGGGCCACCCGGCTTGGAGGCGCTGGCTGAGGTCGCGCGCTGCGCCAAGGAGAACAGGTTGCTGGTGATTCTGGACGCCAAGCGCGGAGACATCGGTTCCACCGCGGAGGCCTACGCCTCTGCGTACCTAGACGACTCTGGCCTGGGCCCGTGGGTGGACGCCATAACAGTCAACCCCTACCTGGGAGCAGACTCACTCGAGCCCTTCCTCCGCCGCGCACGGGACCGAGGCAAGGGCATATTCGTCCTGGTGCGGACCTCGAACCCCTCCGCGGCGCAGTTGCAGGAACGCCCGCTTGCCGAGGGGATGCCCCTGTACGAAGCCGTGGCGGAACTTGTGCGTCAGTGGGGAGAGGAGGCCGTCGAAGCCGGTGGCTACTCCAACGTGGGTGCGGTCGTCGGCGCCACCGCCCCCGAACAACTCCGGCGCGTGCGCGAGATTCTCCCCTACCACTGGCTGCTCCTCCCCGGCTACGGGGCGCAAGGAGCCGGGCCGCTTGACGTGGTCGCGGGCTTCGACAAGAATGGCGCCGGGGTGTTGGTCAACGCTTCCCGTTCCATCATCTACGCCTGGGAAAACCGGCAAGACGTTGACCCCGACGGCGAAGGCTACGCCGAGGCCGCGCAACAAGCGGCCGAAGAGATGCGACGCACCATCGCAGAGGCGGCGGCCCGCAGCGCCCCTCCCGTGTAGCGGAAAGGACAACCTGGGGTGAGGCATTACCTCTCGATTGCGGACATGACCACCGAAGAGATGACGCGCCTCTTCGACCTGGCTGACCGCATCAGTGCTTCCCACCTCACCGACGTGGACTGGATAGCCAACACGGTGCGCGACTTCACGCCGCGGCTCTCGCCGGCGGCAGAGCCGCCCTACACCGGGCCCGCGAACAAGATCATGGCCCTCGCCTTCTTCGAGCCGAGCACGCGGACACATCTGTCCTTCACCTCGGCCATGCTGCGCCTGGGTGGCAAGACGTTGGGCTTCTCAGGGACCGGCGGCACCTCCGTTGCCAAAGGGGAGACGCTGGCCGATACCGTGCGCATGCTCTCCGCCTATGCGGACGTGCTGGCGATGCGGAACCCGCTCGACGGCTCCGCGCGCCTGGCATCGGAGTACGCCTGGATTCCCGTTATCAACGGCGGCGACGGCGCGCACGAACACCCCACGCAGGCCCTAATGGACCTCTTCACCATCCGCAAGGAGAAGGGGCAGATAGCCGGTCTGACCGTCGGGCTGGTCGGCGACCTGCTCTACGGCCGCACGGCGCACTCCCTCGCGCCCGGACTGGCCGCCTTCGGCGCCAAACTCGTCTTCGTCGCGCCCCAGAGCCTGCGGATGCCGGACTACGTCACGGCAAAGGTCGAACAGACTATGGGAGGGGTGTCCGCCACCGCCGAGACCTTGGCCGAGGTCGTCAAAGACCTCGACCTCATCTACATGACGCGCGTGCAACGCGAGCGCTTCCCCTCCCCGGAAGCCTATGAAGCGGTGCGCGAGGCTTACCGCCTGGACCGCGCCCTGATGTCCGCCGCCAAGCCGGACTGCCTCGTGCTCCATCCTTTGCCCCGCGTGACCGAGATTGACCCGCGGGTGGACGCCGACCCGCGAGCCCTCTACTTCCGTCAGGCCGCCTACGGCGTGCCCGTCCGCATGGCCCTTATCGCCACGCTGCTGGCCTACGCGGTGGGACGCGCTAGACGGGAGTCGCCGGAGACGGTCGAACGCGGCGCCGACCAAAGGCTCT
Organism: uncultured Armatimonadia bacterium; assembly: GCA_964528605.1. GTDB lineage: Bacteria > Armatimonadota > Zipacnadia > CAZGSV01 > CAZGSV01 > CAZGSV01. Next base: position 3,500 of record CAZGSV010000127.1, on the reverse strand, counting down.
GTGCCAACGAGCGCTGCGTGCTCAACCACGAAAGACACGTTCCCCTGGCGGCGGTGGAACAACAGGGCGAACGTTGCGTATACTGCGAGCAACTAAGGAGGAGTTGAAGCGGTGGCAAGCAAACTGCCGAAGGTCAACAAGGTAGCGGTCGCATACTCCGGGGGACTCGACTCCGCCCTCTGTGTCAGGCTGCTCTTTGACAAGTACGGCGCGAAGGAAGTCCACTGCGTGACCGTCAACGTCGGTCTGGATCAAGACGAGATCGAGGAAGCGCGCTCCAAGGCCGAGATCCTGGGCGTCCCCTGGACACTCATCGAGGGCACCCACGAGTTCGCCAACGAGTGGATCGCCAAGGCCATTCAGGCGAACTCCTCCTATGAGGGCTACCCCGTGGCCACCTCGATGACCCGCCAACTGATCGCGCAGAAGGTCGCGCAGTATGCGGTGGAGCACGGCTGCGACGGCATCTGCGAGGGCTCCACGGGGAAGGGCAACGACCAGTACCGCATGAACAACGTCTTCACCATCTTTGCCCCCGATCTCGCGGTCATCTGTCCCGTGCGCGATTTCAACCTCACCCGCGCCGAAGAGAAGCGCATGTCCAAGCGCTACGGCATCCCCTACAAAGAAGGCATCGGCGACGACCGCACCATGTGGTGCCGCTCCATCGGCAGCGGCGAGGTTGACAACCTGAAGATGCAGATCCCGGCCGAGGAGTATCTCTGGTACGTGCCGCCCGATAGGGCGCCCGACGAAGCGCTGGAACTGGACCTCGAGTTCCGCAAGGGCGTGCCCGTGCGCTGCGACGGCAAGCGCGGCCTGGCCGCCATCATCAAGCACCTCAACCGGGCCGCCGGCGCCCACGGCGTAGGCAAGATAGATATGATCGAGGACGGCATGATGGGCCTGAAGTCGCGCGAGGCCTACGAAGCGCCCGCGGCGGAGGTCATCCTCACCCTGCACCGCGACCTCGAGCAACTCTGCCTCAGCAAAGAGGAAGTGCTCTTCAAGCACGGGATAGACGACCGCTGGGCGCAACTGGTGTACCACGGCGCCTGGTTCCACCCGCTCAAGCGCGAACTCGACGCCTTCATCGCCGAGTCGCAGCGTTTCGTTGCGGGCCGCCACAAGATCCGCATCTACCGGGGCAACATTGACATCCTCGAGCGCGAGTCGGAGCACAGCCTCTTCAGCCCCGAACTACGGTCTCTCGCCACCAAGGGCTTCGACCAGCGCGATTCCGGCCCAGCCACCAAGATTCACGCCATCCCCTACCGCATCATGGCCAAGCGAGGGCTGTAGTGAAACTGCGGGGCGGCCGCTTCTCCGCTGATCTCGAGGGGCTCGCGCTGCGCTACTCCGAGTCCCTCGCCGTGGACCGGCGGATGTTCGCGGAAGACGTCTGGGCCAGCCAGGCCCACACCGTCATGCTGGCCTGCGCCGGTCTACTGCGGGACAAGGAGGCCCGGGCCCTCCTGGCGGGCCTCAAGCAGGTGCTCGAGGAGTATCAAGCCGGCAAGTTCAACCTCCGCGAGGAACTCGAGGACGTGCACATGAACGTGGAGGCGCGCCTCAATGAGATCGCGGGGGCAGCGGTCGGGGGCCGTCTCCACACGGCGCGTTCGCGGAACAATCAGGTCGTCACCGGCGCTCGCCTCTACATCCGGCGGCGCGTCATCGAGGTCCAGCAGACGCTCGCCCGCCTACAGCGGACGCTGCTGTCGCTCGCGGGCGAGCACCTCGAGAGCGCCATGCCCGGCTATACCCACACCCAGCACGCCCAGCCCATCAGCCTTGCCTTCTGGGCCACCGCGCAGGTCAGCGCCTTCAACCGCGACCAGGCGCGCCTCTCCCAGGCTTGGAAGCGGGTGAACCTGGATCCCTCGGGCGCCTGCGCGCTGGCTGGGACTTCGCTCCCCGTGGACCGAACCGTTACCCAGCGCCTGCTGGGCTTCGACGACATCCACGAGCACAGCCTCGACGCCGTGAGCGCTCGCGACTTCATCCTCGAGCCGCTCAGTTGCCTGGCCATGCTCGCGGCCACTCTTTCTCGTCTCTCCGAAGACCTGGTGATATGGAGCACCTACGAGTTCGGCATCGTGGAGATGGCGGACGAGTGGACCACGGGCAGTTCGATCATGCCGCAGAAGAAGAACCCGTGCATGGCCGAATTGACCAGGGCGCGCTCGGGTCGCATCTACGGCGCCCTGATGCGTCTCGTGACCGTCACCAAGGGAGTACCCACGGGCTACAACCGTGATCTGCAGGAGGACAAGGAGCCCCTCTTCACCGCGTTCGACGACATCGAGGAGATGCTCGCCGTCACGGACGGGCAACTGAGAACGGCCAAGTTCAACACCCGTCGGATGGCCGAACTGGCGGGCGCCAACCTGGCCACCGCTACTGAACTGGCGAACCATCTCGTCAGCGCCCACGGCGTGCCCTTCCGTCGCGCGCACCATATCGTCGGTCGCCTGGTGGCCGCGCTTCTCGGCCTCAAGGGGCGACGCGCGCAAGCCCGGCTGGCGGTGGCGGAACTCGGGAAACAGGGCATCACCATCAGCGAGGCGCAGATGATGCGTCTGCTCGATCCCAAGGCAGCCTTGCTCTCCTATGCGAGCACGGGGAGCAGTTCTCCTACAGAAGTGCGGCGAATGATCGAAAGCCTCGGCGAAGAGGTCTCCCGCCACGAGCAGACGTGCCACCGGCGCCAGGCGCAGATCGAGCGCGCCCGCGCGCTGACCGACACTCTGGTTGGCCGCGCGCTGGCCGGCGAGCCCGTCGCGGAGGCCTTCGCGGGAGTCGCGTCCAAGAGATGAAACACCTGTGCGAGGCTCGGGTGGTTGGGGTTACTCAACTGACGGAGAACCACTACGTGACCTATCTCGAGGCGCCCGCCATCGCCGAAGAGGCGTGCCCCGGCCAGTTCGTCATGGTGCGGCCGCTGGCACCTACCATACTGCTGCCCCGCCCCTTGGGCATTTCGCGCGTGGGCAGGACGCAGGGCCGCATCGCACTGTTGATTCGCGTGCGCGGGTCCGGCACCCATAGCCTGGTCACGCAGGCAGCGGAGCGTACCTTGCTCGTCTGGGGGCCACTGGGCAGAGGCTATACAATGCCCGCGAGCGGAGACGAGATCGTACTGGTGGCCGGAGGCTACGGGATTGCCCCTCTGGTCTTCATGACGGAGGAAAGCGTGCGCGCGGGCGCGCGGGTGACCGTGGTCATCGGCGCCTCTACCGCGCGTCGCATTGTGGCCGAGGACGTGATGCGTCGGGCCGGCGCCCGCGTGCAGGTCGCCACTGAGGACGGCTCCGCCGGCTTCCCTGGCCTGGCCAGCGGCGCCGCCGCGGAGGCTCTGGGGCCCAAGACCACGCGGCTGCACGCGTGCGGGCCGTTGGGAATGCTCCGCGCCATCGCCGAGCTGTGCGCTCAAAGAGGGATCTAGTGCGAGGTCTCCATGGAGGAGCGCATGGCCTGCGGCGTCGGCGCTTGCATGG
>CAZGSV010000126.1:0-9105 GCA_964528605.1 uncultured Armatimonadia bacterium | reverse complement strand
ACCATCTCCAAATACCTGGTCGAGGCTCACCCGGCCGGCCTGACCGTATCCGAAATCTACGACCGCCTTGTAACAGAGATGAGCTACGGCGGCACGCGCCAAATGCTCCTGGATATGCTGGCGGTTCACCCCGACGTTTACGCCAAAGGCGGCGACTACGACCTGAGCACGATGCAGCAGGACGAGCGCCGGCTGGTGGAGGGTTACGGAGGGCGGATCGTCTTTGTGCCCAAGGTGGAGGACCTGTCCACCACGGGCCTAAAGCACAGGATACAAAACAAGGCGCGGGAGAATCAGTCCTCGGCGAACAAGTAGGCGATCAGGCGCTCCGTCTCGCCGAAGTCGGGGATGAGGAGGTCGGCGCCCGCGCGCAGCACGCGCTTCCTCTTGTGGGCGTTCAGGCCGTAACCGCGCGCCTCGTCGGAGGCAACGCCGAGGGCGACGCAGCCGTTCTCTTTCGCGTTGCGCAACTCCACCGGCCCGTCCCCCACCACCATCACCTCGGAACCGTGCAGGTCGAAGCGCTTGATGAGTTCCTTGATGACCTTGTCTTTGGAGTAGGACTCGACCGGGCGCAGCGCGCCGAAGATGCCGCCCTTGAAGTACTTGTCGGCCCCTAGGGCGCGCGTCTCGTTGTGCACGTCTTCCTGATCGGTGCCGCTGAAACAGTAGAGGGTTAGGCCGCGCTCGCAGAGCACGCGCAGGAAGTCCAGGGAGCCGCGCAAGGTGAAGTCCTCCGCGGTCTTTTCGCCGCTGGCCAATTGGGCCAGGCGCCGGCGCACCGGCACCATCAAGCGGTCGTTGTAGATCTGCTTGTAGCCCCAGGCGTCGAGGATCTTGTCCTCGGGCACCAGCCCGTACTCGCGCACCATCTCCACCAGGTGCTCCATCTGGAAGATGGTCTGGATGCCGGTGGACTTGTCTATGTACTCGGCGACGGCCTGTTCGATCTCGGGAGTGGGAGCGTGGTCGCCGCAGATGCACTCGATCATCACGGGGCCCATGATCTTCTCCCAGCCCTCGCGCAGCAGGGAGATGGTGCCGTCGGAATCGAAGAGGCCGTAGCGCAAGCGGCCGCGGGGAACGTTGGGGTCAACGATTTCGATCTGGGTGCCCGGGAGGTAGTTGGGTTCGCCTTGCAGGTATCCCTCCGGGTCAGGACGCGAGTTGGTCATTAGCTTCTTCCTTTCCTAACGTTGGAACCGTGATCTCCAGCGGGGGCGTATTGCGATACGCCCCTACCCCCTCGCTGCCGCATGGCCGCCTCGCGTAGGGGCGAGCCGCCTGGTTTACCCGCCGGAGCAGGGCTCGCCCGCCGGGAGAATGACGGGAAAATGGGGACAGCAACCGTTCCACCAGGCCCCTCCTCCGCGCTTTGCGTAGGAGGAGAAATGGTTACTGTCCCCATTTTCCCGCGCACAACTCCCCCAGCCATCCGCTTGCCACCTTGTCGCCCAGGCCGGGAAAGACCTCGGTGATGCGGTCGAGGGCGCCGCGCGCCTGGCCCAGGTCGCCCAGGCCGGCGTACTTGCAGTTGGTGCCGGCCACGATGTTGGCGGCGAGATTGGCGGCGGCCGCGTTCTTGCTCTGCAAGTGGTTGAAGCAGAAACCGGCGGAGAAGCAATCACCGCAGCCGGTGGTGTCAATCACCGGGTCCACCGGCAGCGCCGGGCAGGCGAAGCAATACTGCTTGCCCTCGGCGCGGTGGGCGATGACCGAGCCGAGAGGCCCGAGGGTGACGATGGCGGCCGTGGGGCCCGCCGTCAGCATCTCGCAAGCCGCCTCGAGGAAGTCCTGCTCCGTTTTCACCTCGCGGCCGAGCACCATCTCGCACTCGAACTCGTTCATCTGCACCACGTCGAAGCAGCCGAACCACTCGCGCCAGTCGGCGAAGGGCACCCAACTCTTCTGCCCCCCCCTACCGTCCGGCCCCCAGCGGGTGACCTTGCTGTGCACGTCGAGGTGCAGGATGGCGCGGGTCTGGCTGCGCAGCGCTCGCAGGCCCTCGAGGTCAATCTCCATGCCGGTGATGAAGTTGACCAGCACCGCGTCGCTCTCGAGGGCGGGCGCGAGGTCGTTGACCGCCAGCGGAGGCGGGAGGTAGCGCATGAGTTCCTCGCGGTAGGAGATGGACTTGTAGGTGAGGTCCACCTCGGTCAGGGGTTGGTCTATGCGGACTAGGCCGCTGGTGTCCACGCCGGGCACCCCGGCGGCGAGCCCGCGCACCTCGTCGAAGCGATTGGCGCCGACCTTGGCGATGGGGACGATCGTGGTGTCGCAATCCCGGATGCCGGAGAGCGCCATCATGTTATGGGCGATGCCGCCGAAGGAGCGCTTGCGCCGCCCGTCGTGGGTGACGATCTGGTCGTAGCACATGGTTCCGATGACGGAGATCTTCAACGCGGGCGCCTTTCCCTGGGGCATGCGCGCGCTTCGGGATGTTCGCGCGCGTATCGTGCGTGGTGACCAGCCCTGTGTCAACCGCGGCCATTTGGGCTGGCGGCGCCTTTCGCTACGGCGCTTGTCTCCTAGGCGACCGAGGCCGCTTGCCGTGAAGGGGGCGCCTAGGCACAATAGCCCGGCGGCGCGAAATCATTGATCCCTTGATTGGGGGTTCTGCCATGTCAGGCTCCTCCGACCGGCCCAAGACCGGCCCCTTCGAAATGCACGTCATCTCCAACACCCACTGGGACCGCGAGTGGCTCTACAACTTCCAAGAAACCCGCCTCATGCTCGTGGAACTCATGGACCGCCTGCTCGACATCCTCGAATCCGCCTCAGGCGCACGCTACCATTCCTACGTGCTCGACTCCCAGGTCGTCCCGGTGGAGGACTATCTCGAGGTGCGCCCTGACCGCCGCGAGCGCATCGAGAAGCAGGTGCGCGCCGGCAGGCTGCTCATCGGCCCCTGGTACACCGCGCCGCTGGAGTATCAGGTGAGCGGGGAGTCGCTCGTGCGCAACCTGCTCGTCGGCCATCGCCTCGGGCAGGCAATGGGCGGCGTGATGAAGGTCGGCTACACGCCCTTCTCCTACGGCCAGTGCTCGCAGATGCCGCAGATTTACTCCGGCTTCGGCATTGACAGCATCCTCTTCTACCATGGCATCGTCCCCTGGGAGTCGCGCTCGGAGTTCATCTTCGAGGGCGCGGACGGCACCCGCATCTTCGCCTCGCGCATGGGCTCCTACGCCCGCTACAACTTCTTCTTCCACGTCTATCGGCCGACGGTCTGGGGCCGGGAGTTGCGCGACCGCCAGTACGACTGGACGCAGGGGATGCTGCCCTTCCACCTCTGCTCGCCCGACAGGTTCCGCGGCCATTACTTCCTGGTCACGCCTGAGCCGCGTCTCGACAAGAGCCGCCTGCAAGAGGCGCTCGCCAAACTCAAGGCGATGGAGATGGACCACTGCACCTCGCGCTACCTCGCCTACATGCAAGGGCACGACAGCAGCGCGCCCCATCCGCTCGAACTCGACGTCATCGAGGAGGCCAAGGCGCTCGTCGGCGAGGACACGCTGCTGCACAGCAGCCTGCCGGAGTGGGTCGCCAAGGCGAAGGCGTCGGCGGAGGGGCTGATCGTACTCAAAGGCGAGAGACGCACCCCGCGCATGATCGGCCGCCGCCCGCACCTCTACGGCGACGTGGCCTCCACCCGCACGCGCATGAAGCGGCACAACCAGCGCGCCGAGCAGTTGCTCCAGCGCTGGGCCGAGCCTTTCGCCGCGCTCGCCTGGACCATGGGGCGCGAGTATCCCGACGGGGCGCTGCACCTGGCCTGGCGCTACCTGCTGCGCTGTCACGCCCACGATAGCATCGCCGGCGCGGGCGTGGATCAGATCGAGCGCGACGTGCACAACCGCCTCGAGCAAGTCGAGGGCCTCGCCAACGGCATCATGCGCCGGAGCCTGGAGTACGTGCAGTCGCGCATAGACAACTCAGACGCGCCGGCCGACACCGTGCTGCTCACGGTGTTCAACCCCTCGCCTTTCCCGCGCTCCGAAGTGGTCACGGCGGCGCTCGACCTGCCCAAGGAGTCGGGCGTGAGCGAGTTCCGGATTGTGGACGCGACCACCGGCGAGGCCGTCGAGCATCAGGAGATGGGGCGCGCGCCCGCGTCGCCGGTGGTGCGGCACCTCTACGACGCGCCCTGCAAGATGCCCTCGCTGCGCGTGGACGCGCACATCGAGGCGAAGGACGTTCCCGCCCTCGGCTACCGCACCTACCGCCTCGTGCCACAAGAGAAGCGCGCGCCCCAGGCGGGCAGCCTGCGCGTGGGCCCGACCGCGATGGAGAACGAGCACCTGCGCGTTGACCTCAACCGCGACGGCACGCTGCGCCTCACGCATAAGGCCACCGGGCGCGTCTTCGACTCGGTCCATTACTTTGAGGACGACGGCGAGGCCGGCCACGCTTGGCGCCACGTGCCGCCTGCGTACGACCGCGTCGTCACCAGCCTCGGCGGGCAGGCGCAGGTTTCGCTGGAGGAGGCGGGGCCGCTGCTGTGCCGCTTCCGCATTGACTACAAGATGATGATTCCCGCGCGCCTCGAGTACGGCGACACCGACCAGGCCATTCGGCCGGATGCGGAAGGCGATGTAGCGCGGCGCAGTGAGGAGGAGGGCGAGTTGCGCCTCGTCTCCCGCGTGACGCTCCGGCGTGGCGCCCGCAGCGTCGAGGTCGCCACCAAGTTCGACAACCAGTGCCGCGACCACCGGCTGCGCGTCCTCTTCCCCTCGGGCGTCAAGGCGACGCACGCCTGCGCGGAGACGCCGTTCGATGTCGTCGAGAGGCCGATTGATCGCGCCCCCGACAGCCCCTGGTACGGAACTTGGAACCCCACCCATCCGCACTACCGCTTCGTTGACGTCAGCGACGGCGGCGTGGGGCTCGCCGTGATCAACGACGGCCTGCGCGAGTACGAGGTCAGCGATGACGACACGCGCACTATCGCCCTCACGCTCATGCGCGCGTTCGAACTCAACCTGACCACCGTGGCGTGGCAGTGGGAGCCGCATCCGGAGATGACGCTGACGCAGGCCCAGGGCGAGCACGAGTTCCGCTACGCCGTCTACCCGCATGCGGGCGACTGGGCCGCGGGCGGCGTGCTTCAGGAGGCGGACCGGCTGAATCTGCCGCTGGAGCCGGCGCAGGTTGGGCCCCATCCGGGCGACTTGCCCAAGCAGGCGAGCCTGCTGCAAGTCGAGCCGGAGTCGGTGGCCGTGAGCGCGGTGAAGCGGTCCGAGGACGCCCGGGGACTCGCGGTGCGGCTCTTCAACCCGACGAGCGAGACGCTGACCGCGCGGGTGAGCCTGTGGAAGCCGGTGCGGGAGGCGTGGCTGACCAACCTGAACGAGGAAACTCCGGTGGCGCTGCCGGTGGAAGACGCCGCCGTGCGCGTGACCCTAGGCCCTAAGAAGATCGGGACGGTGCTCATCACCATCTAGCCCGCGCCTTGGTGGCGCGCTGTCCATGTCTAAGGCGGTTCCTCGGCGGGCGGGGGCGCTTCGTCGGCGGGCTCCGAAGACTCCTTGGCGCTCAGCGTTTCCGCCCGAATCTGACCGGGGTCGAGTCCCATGGTTCGTGCTACCTGCTCCAGGCGCTGCATGGCTTCCGGCTGAATGTCTTCCTCCGTGAGCCGTGTTCGGACTCGGTCAGCGAGGACCTGCCGGGAGGCGTCCTCTGCCTTGGGGAGAATCCCGGGGGATTCGGCAACCGCGGTGTTGAGCCAGTCCAGCTCTGAGGGCTCGGCACGGGTCACGATCTGGGGGAATAGGTTACGCACTATGTCATCCGATTGCTCGGAGAGGACTCCGGATTCCAGCAGCGCTTGCCCGTACAGCTGCAGAATGGGGCGGAGGAACGACCTGGGCGATCTGAGGAGGAGGTCTCTGAGGTCGCGGAGAAAGGTCTTTCTGGAGGTCTTTTTGAGCGCGTCGAGCAAGTGGACCCACCGATCGTGGAGCTCCGAAGGGAGAGATTGGTCATTCAACAGAGACTGAGCGTGGTCCCGGAGTGCGTCCTGGAGGGCCGGGCCCAGGTCTGGCTTGCAGTTCAACTCGACGAGGGTCATTGCGAGGTCTGATAACGGGCCCTCGTGTGACAGCTGATCCGCCCACGTCGCTTGGTCTACGGAACGAAGGCCTGTGATGAGGAACTCCCGATAGGCGTGGTCTTCACCGGCGGAGGGGACGCGAAGGACGAGCAGGTAAAGGTCAGCCAGCTCCACAGAGAAACCCCGCGTGGCAAACTCCGGAAGGAGAGCCGCCTTTTGCACGAGTGTCGCCACGTGGGCTTCGAGACGTTGCTTTGAGAGACGTTGGCGGAGTACCGCGTAGTGGTCGATAACCACCGAGGGGGAGAGATGTTGGACCGCGTCGGGGCCCGAGGCAATGAGATCTAGGACGCGGGAAACGAACGCGTGCGTTTGAGGGGCCAACGTTTCTCCCAGGAGGAAGGGGAGCCTGCGAAATCTCGCGGCGAGCTGGGAGACGCTTTTCACAAGATCCTCGTACTTGTCTGGGTGCGCGAGAACCTCGCTGTAGTACTGCGTCCCTTGCTGGGATTGACCGGAGTGGGAGGGGAGCTGTCCGTCTGGCGCCTCGCAGAGGGTGGCCAGAAGGCAGAGGTCTCGCGCCTGCGGTGCGTCTGGGTCGTGGGACGTGTGGGCCTGATAGAGGCAGTGGGGCATCACGCCAGCCTGAACCAGTTGGCGGAGTTTGTCGGTCGCCTCAGACACCCCCGCTCGGTAGCCCAGCGCGAAGAGCGCTGCGGCACACTGCGCGATCTCGTGCACGGGCAAGGCTAGATTGGCGCGGAGGCGAGCATCGAGGGCGGTTATGAGGGTCTGCCAGCGCCAGTCGGCGCGTATGTCGGCCATCAGTTCGATGGCGGAGGCGTGCTCGGGGCGCAGCTCGCCGCTCTGGCAGCGCTCCTCCAAGGCGGCGGGCAGGGCATCCTGACCGGAAAGAAAATGCCGGGCCTCATCGAGGGAGACGTTAGTGGCGGTAAGGGCGGTGACTACGTCAAGCTGGAAACTGGGCGGGCCGGGGACGCCGAAGTTGGGATCGATCAGCGCCTCGTGACCAAGTTGCTTGACCGTCCTCACGACCTGTAGGGCGCCAGCGGCCCAATTGGCGCTCAGTGTGGAGAGCTCGGCGGGGTCGCTGATGGCAGGCTCGGGGATGGTAGCCGTAAGGCCCTTGAGGAGAAGCGGAACAAGGTCCGGCTGCTCCGCGGGTGGGCACCGGCGGAGGATGGCCGAGATCCCCTTGCCAGCGAATTCGTCCAGGCCGGTCCACTGTGCCACCTGCCCGGCGGCTCGTCGCATGGAGCGCCACATTTCCTGACAGCACGCGGGGTCGTCGACCTCGCAAGCGTCCAAGGTAAGAGCCGCCATGGCCAGCGTCCTGGGCTCGTTTCTTGCCCAGGGGTCGCTCTCGGCCTGGATCACGTACTCGCAAACCTCTGCGAACCCCTCGGGGGCCAAGGCCTGCAGCTTCGCCAGTTGGTCTGACGCGCCAGCGGAGAGCGCTCTAATGACCTCCTGGCTGATCAGAACCTGCATGGCTTTGTCTGGCGGCACGTTGAAATGGAGGGCGGCCATGTATCGGAGGAGATTGGGCTCGGCGAGGAGGTTGCTTATTCCAGGGTCGAGAAGGAATGCCGGGTCGAGTAGCTGCCTCTGGGGTTGTGTGCTCTGGTCTCTGTGGAGGACATACAGCGCTTGCACCGGGAGCGGCACCTCGTACGCCCACTGGCGTCTAAGAGCCCCGACCTGGTTGATGAAGAGCTTGATGTCTCGCGGGGTGGGCGATTGGCCTTGTGCCGGGCCAGCGATTGTGTACAAACGGTAGAGGAGGTGGAAGTCCCGTTCGTCGGGGTGATCAGGAAAGGCCTGGCGGAGCTGGGCATGCATGAAGCCGCGCCAGTCGGAGAGTACGGGCCTCGGCACGTGAAAGGTGAGCTGGAAGGTCTTGTCCAGAAACGCCTTGCGGAGCTGGCGACCGCGGTCGCCGATTGGTGGCCGCGGCGACGGCGGGGTGCCCCTGTCCTCTTCTGCGGGTTGGCCGGTCAGGTCCTGGGGAGTACGCCACACGCGCTCCAGGCCGCTGGGATCGTAGGGCACTAACAGCCAGAGACGGTCAAACCATTCACGGCTTGGCTGATCCTCGGGGTCGAAAAAGGTCCGCATGGTCGCCCAGATCGACAGCGCGTCCTCGGGGTCTATGCGGTCCAGGTTGTCCACCACGACGACCAGGCGCCTCTGTTCCTCGCCCAGGGCTTCACCGAGGGCCTCGGTGAAGAGATCTCGGAACTCTACGGAGGTTGGATCGGGGGTGCGCACTGTCGTGGAACGCGTGGTCTCCTGGGTCTTGTTGATGAGGACGGACAAGATGTTGAAGCTCCGTCTATTGCCATGCCTCTTCTTTTGCCACAGTGCGATGACGAGCGCCGCGAGGAGAGGCGACAGGGCCAGAAGCGTCCCAGGAACCCAAAGACCCGAGTAGCCACGGTTGATGCCTGCGGCCAGCAACGTGAGACCCACAGGCATGAGAAGCATACATACCGCGACAGCGCTCCCAGTGGGTGTGAGGACGGGCTTGGACTTAACGTCAACATGCTCCTTGCGTCGGGCCAGCTGCTCGAGCCTGTCCTCCCAGTCCGTCGGGTCGTGGTTCTTCTGGCTCTTGCCGGGCAGCCAGCCGAGCGCGAGCAAGAACTTGATCAGCCTCTCGAGGAAGGACCTCCTGAGCGGGTCTCCTTGGTGGGCCCAGGCATCGAACACGAACACCTGGTGGGAGGCTCGATTCGGGGAATCGCGGTCGCCGAGCAGGCGCCGCAGGATTCTAACGACCGTCGACTTGCCGCTTCCCCAGCCTCCGGTAAGGGCGATCGCCTTCCCGCCACGCTCTTGAGTAACGAGGGTTGCAATAGCAGCAGCAACACGCTCGTGACCGCCGAAGGCATCGGAGTCCACAGGCTCGTCTGGCAGCAGGTTGGTCGTGCAGCAGGGGCTGCGAGAGGATGCGGAGTGCGAGGTGTCCATTGCGTACCTCCCCACGCTTGGTCCCTAGCGTACTACGGCGGGGCAGGGCAGGCAAGCGG
>CAZGSV010000125.1:0-9225 GCA_964528605.1 uncultured Armatimonadia bacterium | reverse complement strand
CCAGCCACCCCCGCCATCGCCCGGGCCCCCGACGGCACCCCGCTCATCTCCAACGTCTTCTTCGAGAGTGACCTGCGCCAGGCACTTGCCGATATCGCCACCCAGGCGGGCGTGACCATCATCCCCGACAACACGGTGCAGGGCTCGGTCACCGCGGAACTGAAAGAGGTGCCCCTGGAGCGCGCCCTGGAGATGGTGCTTCAGGTCGGCGGTTATGCCTTCGCCAAGATGGAGGGCTACTACCTCTGCGGGGCCCCTGATCCCTCCAACCCCAACTACCCTCTGCTCTGCAGCACGGAAGTCGTGGCCCTACAGCACACCGCCCCCGAGACTATACTGGCGCTGCTGTCCGGCGCCTACGGGCGCTACCTCAGCATAGACACCACCGGCGCGCAATCCGCTGAGCAGGGCGGGGGCGTGCCGGCTCCGACGTCGGCCGGCCGCATGGAGGTCGGCGGCCTCTACTCCCCCACCCGCGCCACGGAGGCCGGGACTCAGGCTCCCTCTCCCGCCACCGCGGGTGGCGTGGCGCGCTACCGGGTGCTCATCACCGCTCCGCCTCACATGATAGAGCGCATCAAGGCCGACATTGCCCTGCTCGATCAGCCCATCCCTCAGATCATGCTCGAGGCTGCGGTCATCGAGGTGTCCTCTCAGGCCCTCGAGAACACCGGCATCAACTGGGCCACCCGCTGGATTGCCCAGGACATGAGCGGCGCCGGCCCCAACCTGGTCTACTCCACCGTTGCCAACGAGGAAATGGCGGCCCTGACTGCCCTGGTCCGCAACGGCGAAGCCCGCCTGCGCGCCAACCCCCGCGTCGCGACCCTAGAAGGACAGACGGCTGAACTCGAGGTGGGCAAGGAGAACTACTTCACCATCATCAGCGGCCCGGTGAATTTCCCCTACGCCACCCTGGAGAGGATCACCTCCGGCATTCTCTTGCGCATAACCCCGCGCGTGCTCGAGGAAACCAAGGAGATCGTGGCGCTCATCCAACCTGAGGTCCGCGATGTCAGCGGCAAGGGGGAGAACGGTTTGCCCGAGATCACTTTCCGTCGCGCGCTCACCCAATTGCGCGTCCAGGACGGCCAGAGCATCATCATCGGCGGGCTCATCGTGGAAACCCAGGACCGCACCACCGGCAAGATCCCGATCCTCGGCGATATCCCCCTCATCGGCCAGTTGTTCCGCACTCGCAGCGCCCGCGAGACCAAGACCGAGGTGGTGATCGTCATCACGCCGCACATCGTGACCGATTGGGCCACCGCCCCGAGCGGCATGTCTCCCAGCATGCAGGAGCAGATGCAGCCCCCGGCGGCAGAGCAGCCCCTGCTGACTCCGCGCGAGCGCATTCGTCAGGGCGTGCATCACTGGTCCGAGCAAGGCGGGCAGACCCCGCCTCCCGCCGGCCCCGGCTAGTTCCGCTCCTAAGCAGGCCAGCCCGACACCCACGGCGAACGGGCCGCGAGGCCCGTGCGCCCGACCGATGCTTTGCCAGCACGGGCCGGCAGCGGCCGTCTGCTATAATCCCGCCAACTCGCCTTCGGCTCTCACGCAAGGAGGCTGGCGGAATGACCAGAACGGTGTGCTTGAACGTCTGTGGCTTGCTCGTGGTGTCGGGCTTGCTGGCGGCAGCGCCGGCGTGGGCGGATCTGGGCGCTCTTCCCCTCCTGCGGGACGCGACCGCCGGTCGGGCTTCCAGTTATGACGTCACCGGCGGCAACGGCGACAGTTGGGACTTCAACTCCGGCCAGACTCGTGAGATCGCCTACGTGGGCGGGCCGGGCGCCATTACCCACCTCTGGTTCACCATCGCCTCCCGCGAGCCCGGCAACCTCCGCAAGATCGTCCTGCGTTTCTACTGGGACGGCGAGCCCTCGCCCAGCATCGAGTGCCCCATCGGCGACTTCTTCGGCCTCGGGCACGGCCAGTACTACCTCTACGGCTGCGCGCCCATCCAGATCGGCGACCGCGGCGGGCTCAACTGCTACTGGCGCATGCCTTTCCAGCGCTCGGCGCGCGTGACCGTGACCAACGAATGCCAGTCCGCCATCGGTCTCTACTTCCACGTGGACTACGAGCGGTTTCCCGCCGGCCTCGTTAACTTCGATGAGGTGGGCTATTTCCACGCCCAGTACCGCCAGGGCCGGCCGCCGGATCCCAGGGCCGACTACACCATCCTCGAGGCCACCGGCCGCGGCGCCTATGTCGGCTGCAACTACACCATCCAACTCGGCTCCCCCGATTGGTGGGGGGAAGGCGACGACAAGTTCTACATTGACGGCGCCCAGGAACCCACCATCTGGGGCACCGGCTCGGAAGACTACTTCAACGGCGCCTGGGGCTTCCCCAACACCGCCTACGCCAACCTCTACACCGGCGTCCCCCTCAACGGCTTCTTCGAGACCGGCGCCATCACGAACTGCTACCGCTATCACATCGAAGATCCGATACCGTTCAAGAAGTCCATCCGCTTTGACATGGAGCACCGCGCCGGCGACTACATCGCCAGCGTCGCTTACTGGTACCAGCGGGAGCCTCACGCCTCCTTCCTGCCGCTGCCTTCCGTCTTTGATCGCCTCGTTGAGGATCAACGCAGCGTGTACCTCGAGAGTGGAGCCTACGACGTCGAGGATTACCAAGGCTTCTTCCGCGTCGAGGGCGCGCCCGCCGACGCCCTGGTGATCGACAAGACCTCCGGCTACCAGGGCCGCTTCAGCGGCAACGCGCAACTGGTGCTCAAGGCCTCCGCGGCGGGCGCCAAACTGGTGCTCCCCAAGGGAGGAGTCCCTGGCGTCTCAGCGGTGACCCTGTGGCTCACCCGGGGCCCCCAGTACGCCACGCTCCGCGTCCGCTACGGCAATGACGTCTTGCTCGACTCGTACGACCGCTACGCGCCCGAGGTCACCCGCGGCGAGGCCCTCAAGATCGCCTTGCCCAGGCCCACCGGCGCCGACGACCTAGTCGTCGAGGTCATCGGCAAGAACGAGGCTTCTACCGGCTACTGGATCGGCCTCGACTGCCTGAAGACTGACTAACCTTCGCGGCCGCACCCCGGCTCCTCACGGTGCGCGACAGGTGGGAGCGCTGTCTCCTCGACCTCGGCCGTGTCCGCGTACGCCAACCTCTCCGCGACGGCGCGGGGCACCGCCTTGTAGGAGCCCCGCCCTTGGCGGGGCGACACATCGCTGCGCGCGAGCCGGTGTAATAAACGGCAGCGCAGTCCCGCCATCGGCGGGGTAATCCGCAGGTTGGTCCGCCCGGTGCGGACCCGCCGGCTCCAGGAGACTTCTGGGCACCCGCGCCATCTCCACTGTATAATGGGCGTGCGCGAGCCGGTGTAGCTCAACGGCAGAGCAGCGGAATCGTAATCCGCAGGTTGTCGGTTCGAATCCGACCGCCGGCTCCAGTGCTCATTTGGCGTTATTGCGGGGGAGGAGAGTACCATGCCGCGGTTGATCATGCTAGGCGGCGAACGGCGCCTCGTCCGTCTGCGTCCTTTCCGCGACGAGAAGGAACTTCAGGACCTACTGGAAGCGACCCCGGAGGCAATTCCGCTTGAGGACGCTGACCCGGAGGCTGCGCCCCTCACGCCCATCGGACGGGAGGTCGGGGTCGAGAGCGGGGCGATGGACCTCCTGTACGCTGACGCGCTCGGCGTTCTGACGGTAGTGGAGACCAAACTCATATCCAACCCCCAGGCTCGCCGTGAGGTTGTTGCGCAAGTCCTGGACTATGCGTCACAGATGGCGAAGTGGAGTGCAGATGACGTGGAGAGCGTCGCAAGGAAGTATGGTAAACGCCCTGACTTGTATCGGTGGCTGGTGGGACCCGCGGTTGAGCCAGTTGGAGAGCAGGAGCAGTTGTCACCGGAGGACCTTCGGGCGGCGCTGGAGGAGAATCTACGGGCTGGTCGCATTCGGATGATCGTCGCCGTGGACGGGCAGAACCAGGCACTAAGAGATCTGGTCACCTTCGTGAACTCCAACAGCAACTTCGACATTTTCCTGCTCGAAGTGAGCGCCTATGCAGACACCGCGGAGCAGGCGCCTGAGTTTCTGGTCCCGTCCCTTTATGGATATGCCCAGAAAAGGCCCCCGCCTGAGAAGCGCTTCTGGGAAAAGGTGAGGCAGAACCGGGTGCCGTTGGAGCCGGTCGGCCAATTGCTAGAGTTCGCGAAGCAAGAGGCAGGCCACGTCTGGTGGGGACGCGGGGCGGTTTTCCCCTCTTTCACCTTCCACGCGTTCACGCCTGGGCGACGGCGCGTTTCTCTGTTTACCGTCTACTCCGACGGCACAGTCACGCTCAATTTCGGTTGGATGATGACACAGGTTCCGGAGGGCGTTTACCGCCGTTATAAGGAGGCCCTGCATGCGGTTCCTGGCCTGGAGTTCGCCGACAATGTGAAGTGGCCCTCCTTGCCCATAGGCCTGCTGGAGAAGCCTGAGGCGATGGCACGCTTCAAAGAAGCGGTGCTGCAGGCCAAGGGACAGATCAGTTCGCTCTCGGTTGACCAAGCGCTCTAGGGATGCAGGTGACTGCGGATCAGCACGTCGGTGGCCGCGTTCTGCGCCCTTGCGCCTCAGCGACCCTCCCGGGTGTGGTTCGGTAGGCGAGCAGGCCGCTGCTGCGGCAATCCGCAGGTTGTCGGTTCGAATCCGACCGCCGGCTCCAGTCCACCTGCGCCCCGGGTTGTAGGAGCGGGTTCTCAACCCGCCCGCGACGCCGCCGGCGCCAGCGCGCCTCTGGGCAGGGCTATGGCCATCGCGGTATAATCCTCACGGCGAGCCGGTGCAATAAACGGCAGCGCAGTCCCGCCATCGGCGGGATAATCCGCAGGTTGGTCCGCGAGTGCGGACCCGCCGGCTCCAGCAAGCACGTTCGTCGCAGCCATGCGATTCCTCAGACGCCTTCTTCGCACCGAGCACAAGCCCCGCTTCGGCGCGCTCGAGATACTCAAGTACATCGGCCCCGGCTTCCTGGTCACCGTTGGCTTCATTGACCCCGGCAACTGGGCCTCCAACCTGGTCGCCGGCTCCGACTTCGGCTACCGGCTCCTCTGGATGGTCACCCTCGCCACCATCATGCTCATGCTGCTGCAGCACAACGTCGCCCACCTCGGCATCGTAACCGGCCGCTGCCTCTCCGAAGGCATCAATGGGCACTTCCGCCGCCCCGTGGCCAAAGCCGTGCTCCTCAGCGCCGTGGCCGCCGCTGTGTCTACCGCCCTGGCCGAAGTC
Source organism: uncultured Armatimonadia bacterium (assembly GCA_964528605.1). GTDB lineage: Bacteria > Armatimonadota > Zipacnadia > CAZGSV01 > CAZGSV01 > CAZGSV01. The sequence continues at coordinate 3,982 of CAZGSV010000125.1, read as the reverse complement.
CTCGGCGGCGCCATCGGCCTCTGGATGCTCTTCCACATACCCCTCAGACTGGGCGCCGTGCTTACCGTCCTCTTCGCCTGCTGGATGCTGTTCAGCAACTCCTACCGCAAGTTGGAGCGCTGGATCATCGCCTTCGTCTCCCTCATCGGCCTGTCGTTAGTCTTCGAACTGGTCCTGGTGCACATCCATTGGGCTCAGGCGCTGGTCGGTTGGGTGATGCCGAGCACCCCTCCGCGGTCCATGCCCATTGTGATGAGCGTGTTGGGAGCAGTTGTCATGCCCCACAACCTCTTCCTTCACTCCGAAATCATCCAGAGCCGCCAGTGGCACCTCGAGGACGAGCAGGTCATCCACAAGCAGTTGCGCTACGAGTTCCTCGACACCCTCCTCTCCATGTGCGTAGGGTGGGCCATCAACAGCGCCATGATCCTGGTGGCGGCCGGCACCTTCTTCTTCGCCCACCAGCACGTCACCTCGCTGCCCCAAGCGCAACTCATGCTCCGCCCTCTGCTGGGCAGCGCCGCCGCCGCGGTATTCGCGCTGGCGCTCTTGTTCTCCGGGCTTTCCTCCTCGGTCACCGCCGGGATGGCGGGGGGCTCCATCTTCGCCGGCATGTTCGGCGAGCCCTACGACTCCAAGGACGGCCACACCCGCTGGGGCATCCTGATAACCTATGTGGGGGCGCTTTTCCTCATCTTCCTGGTTCACGACCCTCTCAGGGGCCTCCTCATCTCCCAAATGCTCCTCAGCATTCAGTTGCCCTGGACGATCGTGACTCAGATATCGCTCACCTCCTCCCGGAAGGTGATGGGGAGGTTCGCCAACACCGGCGTGGAGAGGTTATGCTTGTGGGTGGTGGCTGGGGTGGTGGTCGCCCTGAACGCGCTGCTGCTTCTCAGTTACCTGAGGGCGAACTAGGCGGAGTTTCGGTCCGCCGAATGGCGTGGCGGCGCAACCAACGTGGGTCAGGGGTGAGGCGCTGTGCAAGAGCAAGAACGCTCTGAGCGCAGGGGCGTCGTGGTGGCGGCCACTGCGGGTGCGGGTGGCCTGGGCTTGGGCGTGCTGTACGACGTCTTCTTCTGGCACAAGCCGCTGGGGGCGGCCTTCGCTGTCTACATCGCGCTGGTGACGGCGCTCTTCCTGGCGCTGGCGATATGGCAAGGCGCTCTTCGCAACCGCTGGGCTCTCCTGTTCCTGGTCCCAGTTGCCGCGCTGTCCGCCGATGTTGTGGTGTACGAGAACCGGGTGGTCCACCTGCTGGCACCCCCGGTCGTGGTCCTCTTGTGGGCAGCCTTCTCGCTCTGGACGAGTGGGCAGCGAGTCGCTCTCGGCGAGATCCCCGCTGCGCTGCCGATTGGGTGGGTTGAGCCTCTTGCTCGCGGCGTGGCCAAGTTCTTCAGGCTGCCGTGGAGAGGGCTCGGTAGTCGCGATGCACGAACGCGGCTCAACGAGGTCGCGGCTGGGCTGCTGCTGGCTCTGCCCTTGGTCGTCCTGTTCTTGGTGTTGTTCGCCTCCGCCGACCTGGTTTTTCGCAAGAGCCTGGAGTCGTTCGTCAACTGGTGGTCGGAGGGCGACGCCCCCTGGCGGGTGGGGCGCACCGTGCTCCTGGCTCTGGCATTCGCGGCCTACTTCTATGCCTTGGTGGGCTCCCCCCCCTGGCCGGTGCCTCGGGCCGGGGAGCCGGGCACTTTCCCCCCGACGGTGCTGGTCGCGATGCTGGCGCCGCTGAATGGAGTCTTCGCCGCTTTCCTGGCGGTGCAGTCGGTTTACCTCTTCGGGGGTGAGGAGGTGGTTCGCTCGCAAGGCTTCACCTATGCGGAGTACGCGCGCCGAGGGTTCTTCGAACTCCTGCTGGTGTCCGCCATCACCCTTGCCATCACCACTGCCGGCGCGCGCCCACTCCGCGCGACGCGCGAGCATCTCTGGTCCCGGACCATGCTGTCCCTCTTTGTGGTGCTCACCTTCGGTGTCATAGCCTCCGCCCTGAAGCGGCTGTACCTCTACGAAGGGGCATACGGTCTGACGCTGGCCCGCCTCTATGCGCACTGGATCATCATCTGCGTCGCCGCCGGCTTCGCGCTCACGCTAGTCGGCCTGGTGGCGCGCTGGCCGTTCCTCAGTTTCGCCAAGTCCTTGACGGTACTCGTCATTGCCTCTATTACCATTGGCGGCTCGCTGGACGCGGAAAGACTAGTGGCGCAGGCGAACGTTGCGCGACACCTGGGCCCCTCGGCGCTCTCCGTCGACGTGGCATACCTCTCTTCGCTGTCCGCCGATGCCGTTCCCTGCTGGGCCAGGCTGGCGAGGGACTCGGGCGACCCGGCAGTGCGCCAACAGGCGGCGGAAGCGCTTGCGAGGATGCGCGACCGCATCCGCTCTGCGGCTGAGCGAGCCGGCTGGCAGGGCTTGGTGCTCTCACGGGCCCCGGCTCTGGCCGCGGTTGACTCGGCCGCGCCGCGACCCACAGGAAAGGATGTGGCAGGCAGCACGCGATGAACATCGTTCTCATTTCCATCGACACCCTCAGCGCGCGCCATATGAGCGCCTACGGCTATCGCTACCCCACCTCCCCCAACCTTACCGACTATGCCCGTCAAGGCGTCCTCTGCCGGCAGATGTACTGTCCCGCAATCCCCACTCAGCCCTCCTACACCACCATATGCACCGGCCAGTACTCCATCACGCACGGCGTGGTAACCCACGGCGGCAAGGTGCTCCTGCTCAACTCCGCGCCCTGGCTCCCGCGCATCATCGCAGAGGCGGGCTTCACCACCTGCGCCGTGGACAACCTGGGCCCTCTGATGAAGCCCTGGTTCTTCCGCGGCTACGAGTTCTACATCAACCCCAGTCTCCAAACCCCCTCCGCACACAAGGTCAACTGCGAGACCATCAACTCGCGCGCCCTCCCCTGGCTCGAACAGCACGCCCGCGAGCGCTTCTTGATGTTCGTGCACTACTGGGAGCCGCACACCCCCTATCTCCCCCCCAAGCAGTACCGCGGCATGTTCTACGAGGGCGACCCGTTCGACCCCAACAACACCACCCTCGAGCCGATGAAGCGCCAGCCCTGGTGGGATTGGTGGGGCTACGGCGCCAACCCCGGCTCCTGGTTCCGCGAACTCTCCAAACAGGAGTTCGGGGGCCGGGAGATCACCGACGCCGAGTACATCCGCTCCCTCTACGACGGCGAAGTGCGCTACGTGGACGATCATATCGTCCAACTCTTAGGCGCTTTGGACCGGCTGGGCATCGCCGAGGACACCCTGGTCCTCATCACCTCCGACCACGGCGAGATGATGTACCACCACGACATCTTCTTCGACCATCACGGCCTCTACGACCCGGTCATCAACTCGCCGCTCATCATCCGCTGGCCCGCGGGCCTGCCCTCCGGCGTCCAGATCGAGCCACTCGTTGAGCATGTGGACCTGGCCCCCACCATTCTCGCCGCCGCCGGCATTCCCATCCCGGAGACCATGGAGGGCGCCAACCTGCTTCCGCTGCTGCGCGGCCAAGACCCGCCGCCGCCGCATGATGCCCTCTACACTCAGGAATGCACTCGCCAGGCAAAGTGGGCGATCCGGACGGACGAATGGAAGTTCATTCTGGCGCGCGAGCCGGACATACATCACAACCCGATGCGAGAACTCTACGATCTGCGGGCGGACCCCAGGGAGTTGAACAACCTCGCGGAGCAGCAGCCGGAGGTGGCGGCCGAACTCGAGAAGCGGCTGGAGGGCTGGATCGAAGCGATGATCGCCAAGCACAAGTTGCCCGGCGACCCCGTGCGCATACAGGGGCCTAGCCTAGTCAAAGACTGGCAGGAGTGGTCCCGCCAGCACGGCTACTGGTAAGACAGGGTGACGGGTAGGGGCGGCCCGACGTGGCCGCCCAGTGTAGGAGCACCCTCCTGGGTGCGACCCTTAGCGACGCCGCCAGGCGTCGTGCGGTACGAGCCCCGCCGGCGGCGGGGCGACGGCCT
>CAZGSV010000124.1:0-9227 GCA_964528605.1 uncultured Armatimonadia bacterium | reverse complement strand
CAGGACGAGATTCTGGTCGGCGAGTCCGCCGTGGGCTGGTCGCGGGCAAGCAACCGTGCCGGGGGCTTGGAGGGGGGGGTGACCAACGGTCAGCCGGTGGTCGTGCGGGCGGCAATGAAGCCGCTCAGCACCCTGGGGCGACCGTTGCGCACGGTGGACATCGCCACCGGCCAGGAGGCGACGGCCTTGCGGGAACGATCGGACGTGTGCGCCGTGCCCGCTGGCGGTGTGGTTGCCGAGGCGATGGTGTGCTGGGTGCTCGCGGAGGCGCTGCTGGAGAAGTTCGGCGGCGACTGCCTGCCTGATATGCAGAGCGCCTACCAGGCATACTTGGCTCGCCTAGCGCGATCAACGCGCGAGGGGTAGCGCCGCGTTGGACAACGTAGTCCTGATTGGCCTGATGGGGAGCGGCAAGAGCGCCGCGGGCGCGGCGCTCGGTCGCCGGTTGGGCCTCGACTTTCTCGACCTCGACCAGGTTATCGAGAAGCAGACCGGCTCTTCCGTTGCCCACATTTTCGCGCGCGAGGGCGAGTCTGGTTTCCGCGAGCGCGAGCGCCGGCTCATCGGGGAGTTGCCGCCGGCGCCCGGCCGCGTGATCGCAGCCGGGGGGGGCGCGGTGCTGCGGCAGGACAACGTCCGTCGCCTGCGCCAGTTGGGCGCGGTCGTCTACTTGCACGTGTCGCCTGCGGCGGCCTTTCGTCGCGTGGGCCGGGACGCTTGCCGGCCTCTTCTGCAGGGGCAGGAAGGTGCGGAGACCGCGCTCAGACGCCTGGCGCGCGAGCGCCTACCCCTGTACCGCCAGGCCGCGGACTATGTGTTGGACACCTCCCGCCTGGGTGTGGCAGAGGTCACGGAACGGTTGGCGAGGCTCTGGAGCCGGTGGGGAGAGCGGCGCACGGTCGCGGTGAATGCTCCCTCGCGCCCGTACCAGGTTTGCGTAGGCGACGGCATGCTGAGACGGGTGGGGGAATGGTGCCGCGACGCAGGAATGGGAGGCCGGGTGTTCGTGGTGGCGGATGCGCGGGTGGCGCGCTTGTGGGGCAACGATGTGCTGGACGGTCTGACGCGGGTGGGGTTCGACAACGCCCTGAGGGCCGTACCCCCGGGGGAGCGGAGCAAGACGCTGCGGCAGGCCTGGAGGCTGCTCGAGTGGCTCGCGGCCCAAGGCGCCAGGCGGGATGACAGCGTGATCGGTTTCGGGGGTGGGGTGGTGTGCGACTTGGCCGGCTTCGTCGCCAGCACCTACATGCGGGGCGTACGGGTGGTGCATGTGCCCACCACGCTCATCGCGCAGGCGGACGCCGCCGTTGGTGGGAAGACGGGAGTTGATCTGCCGGCCGGCAAGAACCTGGTCGGCACCTTCCATCAGCCCTGGGCCGTGCTCGTTGACCCCCTCGTTCTGCGCACGCTGCCGGCGCGCGACCTCAAGGCGGGCCTGGCCGAGGCGGTCAAGTACGGCGCTATCGCCGACGTCGCCCTCCTGGGTTTCCTGGGAGACAAGGCGCAGGGAGTACTGAGCGGGGACAGCGACGCGCTCCGCGAGATCATCGAGCGTTGCTGCGCGATGAAGGCCCGTTTCGTCGAGCAGGACGAGAGAGAGCAGAGCGGCTTCAGGGAAGGGCTGAACTTCGGGCACACCTTCGCGCACGCGTTGGAGACGGCGGGAGGCTTCCGTAGGTTCCGCCACGGCGAGGCGGTCGGGTTGGGCATGATGGCGGCGGCACAACTCAGCGTGGAGTTGGGGTGCGCGAGTGCAGCCGAGGTGGAACGTCTGCAAAGCGCCCTGCAGAGCGTGGGCCTGCCCGTCCGCGTGGGCGGGCTCAACTGGGACGCCGTCATGGGCGCGATGAGAGTAGACAAGAAGGCACGTGAGCAAGGGTTGCGGTTCGTCGTGCTGGACGGCGGCCTGGGACGTTGGCGGACGGTAGCCAACCCGCCCGCCGAGTCGGTAGAGCGCGCTTTGGCCAGGATCAGGGGCGGGGATTAGCGGCTGAGCCAGGCCTTCATGAACCGCTCCACCGCGTCCTGATAGGGTGGGGCATTCCAGCCTCCGCGGACCTCCAGCATCCAGTTGCGCAGCGGCGTATGGACCGGGCGCCGCGCCGGCCGAGGCAGCGCCGACATGGGGATCCCCTCAACCGGCGTTTCGATCCCCGCTGCCCGCAGCGCGACCTCCCCCAGTTGCCTGCGCGTGCACGACCCGCGGTTGACCAGGTGATAGACGCCGTAGAGCGGGGCCTGCTCGAGGAGCCAGGCGATGCCCTCGGCTACATCGGCCACGTAGGTGGGCGACCCCCACTGGTCGTCCACCAAGTAGACCGGCGACTGCTTCGTCCCGACGTCGAGCACCCAAGGGAGGAAGTTCTCTTCCCTGGGGCCGAAAAGCCAGGCGGTGCGCACTATGTAGCACTGGCACGTGACCGCCCGGACGCGCAGTTCGCCTTCTAGTTTGCTCCTGCCGTAGGCGTTGATGGGATTGGTGCGGTCACTCTCGATGTAGGGCTCCGCCTTGGTGCCGTCGAACACGTAGTCCGTGCTGAGGTGCACCAGCCTCGCGCGCGCGCCTTCGCAAGCGGCGGCCAGGTTCCAGGGGCCCAGAGCGTTGACCCGGTACGCCCGGAGCGGATCGTGCTCGCAATTGTCCACGTTGGTTATGGCCGCGCAGTTGATCACCCAGTCGGGTTTGAGGCCCTCGATGGCCCCCCGGACGGCGCCGAAATCAGCGATGTCGAGTTGCTCATGTCCATAGGCGAACGTTTCGTGCTGGGTGCTGAAGCGCTCGGCGACTGCCGTGCCCAGCATGCCCTTGGCGCCAACTATGATTACCTTCATTGCTCTATCGGAACCTTACGGCCCAGTCGTAGCCGATCTCGGGCGAATCGTGGGGCAGGCGATGTTCGTCAGGGTTCTGGTAGTCGTAGAGTTCCGTGGGGCAGTTGATGAGATAGGCCGACTCCCCCCCTACAGCCTTGAAGCCGTGCACGACCATTGGGGGTATCTTGAGCAGGATCGGATTGCGCTCGCCCAGGAAGAACTCCTGCAATTCGCGGAAGGTGGGGGAGTCCTGCCGGTAGTCGTAGAGAACGACCTTGGCCATGCCTTTGACCACCACGAAGTGATCCGTCTGCACCTTGTGGTAGTGCCAGCCCTTGACGACCCCGGGGTAGCAGACGGCCAGGTAGACCTGCCCGAACTTCTCGAAGACTTCGTCGTCGGAGCGGAGCATCTCCATCAGCCAGCCGCGCTCGTCCGGGAGGACGCGCAGCGGCTTGACCACCACGCCTTGAATCATCGCTTCTCCTCCTGCTGCCCTAGGCGCTCAGCGTACTGCTGTTCGTAGAAGCGTCGGTACTCGCCGCTCTTCAGGGGTCGCCACCACGACTCGTGCTGGCGGTACCATTCCATGGTGTCCCGCAGACCAGCGTCTATGTCAATCTGCGGCTCCCACCCAAGTCGCTCGCGGATCTTGCGCCAGTTTAGGGCAATGCGCTGCACGTGGCCGAGCCGGTCTTCCACCAAGCGGGCGAGGGACCGCGGTTGGCCAAGGTGCTCGAGCACCCGTTGGGCGATGTCCCAAACCGATAGTTCTACTCCAGACCCCACGTTGAAGGCCTCGCCCTCCACGCCTTCGGCGGTAATGAGCAGGTCAATGGCCCGGCAGTGATCGAGCACCGCCACCCACTCGCGCGTGTTGCGCCCGGTCCCGTACAGCGGCAGCGGCTCGCCCTCCATGGCATTGGTGACGAAGAGAGGGATTACCTTTTCAGGATATTGGTAGGGCCCGTAATTGTTGACGCAGCGGACGATGACCACCGGGGTCTTGTAGGTGGTGAAGTAGGAATATGCGAGCCGGTCGCCTCCGGCTTTGCTCGCGGCGTACGGGCTCTTGGGACGCAAAGGCCCCTCCTCGTCCGGTGGGCTCTCCCCCGCCTCGCCGTACACTTCCACGGTCGAGATGTGCACCAGGCGCTGCGTCGCCAACTTGCGCGCCGCCTCGAGCAAGACGTAGACGCCGTAGACGTCGGTCATGAGGAAGTCGCTGGCATTGGCGATGGAGCGGTCTATGTGGCTCTCCGCGGCGAAGTTAACGATCACCTCGGCCCCGCGCACGCACTGCTCGACCACCTCGCGGTCGCAGATATCGCCCTTGACGAAGCGATGCCTGGGATGGCCGTCGAGGTCGGCGACGTTCGCCGGGTTGCCGGCGTAGGTAAGTTTGTCGAGGTTGACGATCTCCCAGTCGGGATGCTGCTCGAGCGCGTAGTGAACGAAGTTGCTGCCGATGAAGCCGGCGCCGCCGGTGACGAGAAGTCTCACCCCGGTCTCCTATCCCAAGCGCACCATGCTGTTGTCGCCGAGCATGAGGCGGTGCGCGGAGGGGCGCTGCTCGGCGGCCTCAATCACCACATTGCAGCCGATGAGCGAGTCCACTATCCGGTGGCGGATATTGCTCAGCCGGCTCTCCATCATCACGATGCTGTGCTCGAGCTCGCAGCACTCGATGGTGACGCGGTCGGAGATGGCCGTGTAGGGACCCAGGTAGGCGTCCGTGAGGTGGCAATCGGCGCCTATGATGGTGGGCCCGCGCACCCGCGAGTTGCGGATCACCGTGCCGGTCCCAATGCGCACGCGGCCCTCGATGCGGGAGTCCTGGAGAAGCCCCTCGTGAGCGGGCTCGAGTTGGTCGAGGATCATGCGGTTGGCCTCCAGCATATCCTCGAGTTTGCCGGTGTCCTTCCACCAGCCGCTGATGATGTGGGGACGGACGACACGGCCGTGATCCACTAGGTACTGAATAGCGTCGGTTATCTCCAGTTCGTTGCGCCAGGAGGGCTGGATGGCGTGCACCGCCTCAAAGACGTGGTGGTCAAACATGTACACGCCCACCAGGGCCAGGTCACTCCGCGGCTGCTTGGGCTTCTCCTGCAAGCGGATCACGCGCTCGCCCTCGATCTCCGCCACGCCGAACTGCTGCGGGTTGGGCACGCGGGCGAGCAGTATCTGGCAGTTCGGGCGCAGGGCCCGGAACTCGTCCACCAGCGCGCGAATACCCCCGCGGATGAGGTTGTCGCCCAGGTACATCACGAATTCCTCCTCGCCCAGGTAGTCCTGGGCTATCATCACCGCATGCGCCAGCCCCAGCGGCTGCGGCTGCTCAATGTAGGTGACAGAGAAACCCCAGCCAGACCCGTCGCCCACCGCCTCCTCAATGTCGGCCTTGGTGTCGCCAACGATGATGCCGACCTCGCGAATGCCGCACTCCTGGATGGCGTCCAGGCCGTAGAAGAGGATGGGCCGGTTCGCGACCGGGACCAGTTGCTTGGCGCGGGTGAACGTTATGGGCCGCAGCCGGGTTCCCCGGCCGCCGCTGAGAACCAGCGCCTTCATAGGCTCACGCCTCTCAGGATGACTTCGGGCTCTAACTCCATCGCACAGCGTTCGCGTACCCGGGCGCGCATCTCGCGCATCAGCGAAACCACGTCCTGCGCCCTGGCGCCGCCGTCGTTGAGAATCACGTTGGCGTGCAGGCTGGAGACAACCGCGCCGCCCACGCGCAGGCCCTTGCACCCGGCCTCCTCCAAGAGCCGCCCGGCTACCAGGGGTTTCGGGTTCTTGAAGACGCTGCCGGCGCAGCGAACACCGGGTGGGATGCGGTCGGCTCGATGCGCGCGTACCTCGCGCATCCGCTCGGCGAGGGCCCCTCCGTCGGCCGGCTGGAGTGCCAAGGTGGCGCCCGTGACGATCATGTCGCTTTCCATGAGGGAGGTTCGGCGGTAGCCGCGCTTGATGTCCCTTGGCCCCAGTGTGTGTTGCCCGCCTTGGCTGTCGAGCACCCTAACCTCATCGGCAATCTCCAGAACCTCGTGGCCGAAGGCGCCAGCATTCATATAGACCGCGCCGCCTACCGTTCCCGGAATGCCGGCAAAGTGCTCCAGCCCGCCCAGGCCCTCGGCGCGCGCCCGCTCGCACAGATCGTCCAGCACTACGCCCGCCTCCGCGCGCAGGCGGTGCCCCTCGCGTGCACTGGCGGACATGTTCTCCAGTATCTTGATGACCACGCCCTCAATGCCGGCATCAGCAACGAGAAGGTTACTGCCGCTGCCAATGGTCAAGAGCGGCGCCTCGGCCTCGCGGGTTAAGCCCACCGCGCCGGCCAGATCGTTCTCGTCCGCTGGCTCCACGAAGATGTCCGCGGGGCCGCCGATGGCGAAGGTGGTGTGAGCGCTCATGGGTTGCGCGCGGCGCACGCGGCCGCGAAGCGTGCTCTCGAGCCGCTCCGCCAGAGAGTCCCAGCGGCCTATCACAGCAGCCCCTCCGTCAGAGCGGCGAGCAAGACGCGCCCCACAGCGCCGAGGGAAGCCGGGCTGCACCTGTCCGCGGTGTCCTCAACCGTGTGCCAGTAGGGGTAGTCGAAGTCAATCAGGTCAATCGTGGGCACACCCGCCTGAATGAGGGGCAGGTGGTCGTCGAGGATGGTGTAGCCGGCCTCGGGCACAAAAGCGCGCTCGCCGAGCGAGGCCGCGACCCCCCACACGGCATTGACCAGGTCGGGCGCCGCGGCCACGGAGTTGCCCTCCTGGGGAATCTGGAGATCCTTGTCTCCGATCATGTCCAGCAGGATCCCGCGGGCGGGACGGTCCTGCGCCAACTGCGCCGCGTAGTACTTCGACCCGAGCAGGTAGTCCTTGATCTCAACCCCGTAGTCCTCGCCGTCGAAGAAGACGATGCTCACCTTGTACCAAGGCGGCGCAGCGGCGAGCACGCGGGCCAACTCGAGCAGGACAGCGACGCCCGACGCGCCGTCATTGGCGCCCGCTATCGGTTTGTTCCAGTTCGCGGGATCCAGGTCTTCGTCGGCGCGCGGCCGCGAGTCCCAGTGGGCGCAGAGCAGAATGTGGGGGCTGCCGTTGGGGTTGCGGACGCCGATGATGTTGCTTAGCGACAGCGTCTCTTGACCGACGACGGCGGTGAAGTCCTGTGCGCTTGCGGTATCGCAGTACTCCTGGAGTCGGGCGAGCAGGTAATCCCGGCAAGCCTGATGCGCAGGCGACCCCGGCGTGCGCGGACCGAACGACACCTGCGTCAGCAGAAATCGCCAGGCGCTGTTCTGGTCAAACAGGCCGCCTTCCGGCGCCGAGCAGGCCGCCGACGAACAGCCAACGGAGGCCAGCAGCCCCCCAAGGAGACAAACAGTAAGAAGCAGATTCCTCATCTGCAAAGTAGTTTACCACGGTACCATAGCCCCTGCGCGCGAGCAAGGCGCCCGCGCAGGGCCCGCCAGGCATAAGGGGGGCGCTGGGGGCGCCTGGGGCGGGGATTGAGCGGCGCGCGCGCAGCCTGTAGAATCTGGGCCATTCGCGGGGCCGAACACGCGCCCGCTCAGAGGGACACGCCGATGGAGATCCGCCCGCTAGAGAACGCAGAAGAGCAGCGCGCCGCCTGGGCGCTGCTCAACTCATGCATGCCCTATGACAAGTTCACCTGGACGGAGTTCGAGCGCAAGACGCTCCGAGACCCCGGCTACCGCCCCGATCTCATGCTGGGCGCCTTCGAAGGCGGGGATATGATGGGGGCCATGCTGGCCGCAGTTCGCCAGTCGGCGGAGGCTGCGCGCTGCAATCTCAAACTCTTCGGCGTGCTGCCCCCATACCGCAGGCGCGGGGTCGCCACTGCGCTTCTCGGCCGCTTGGAGCAGCAGGCCCGGGCGCTTTCGGCCAGCGCGATTGAGATCCCAGGGGGCTTCCTCTACTTCTTCCCCGGTCTCGATCCGCGCTACACCCCGGCGGTGGCCTTCCTCATCAGGCAGGGGTTCAAACGCACCGGTGAGTCCTTCAACATGCTGGCCCAACTCACCGAACGCTCCTTCGACACCTCTCAGGAGGAGCAGAGCCTGGCTGCGGCGGGCATAACGGTTCGCCGCCTCGCCCTCGGCGACCAGGAGGGCGTGCGCGAGTTCATGCTGCGTGCGTTCAGCCACGGGTGGCTCGAGGAGACCTTGCTGGCCTATGACAACACGCCCGTGACCTGCCACGTGGCCGTGGTCAACGGTGTCATCGAGGGGTTCGCGGCGTGCCAGGTATGCGGCGAGGGGTGGTTCGGACCTATGGGCACGACCCCCCTGCTGCGCGGGCGCCACATCGGGCGAGTGCTGATGTATCGGTGCTTCCGTGACCTGACAGATCTCGGATACAAGGAGGCGGTGATTCCCTGGGTCGGGCCCGCGGAGTTCTACGCCAAGTTCGCGTTCGCAGACGTCTACCGCGTCTTCTGGCACTACCGCAAGCCGTTGGCGCAAGAGTAGGCACACAATCACGGGGTGCAGCGCAGCGCGCCGCATCGTCATGGAGAGAAAGCAATGACACGCAAGCAACTGAACCTGGCCATCTTTGAGGGCACCGCCGACGCGGTCCTGTGGCAGCCGCGGCTGGAGACCTGGATCGGCCACCACATGCACGAAGGCACCATGCCGGAGCGCTTCAAGGGGCTCGACTACTTTGGCATCTACGACGCGCTCCGCTGCTCGGTGCGCTATGCGGCCTCGGTCGGCATCGAGGGGTACTCAGACCCGGACGACCTCGCGCGCACCGAGGAGCAGCGAGGCGACTCGTTCATCACCACCGTTAGTACCCCCTCGGGCACGCTGCGCACGGTCCACCGAGACATCTGGAAGAATGGGGAGCGCCTCAACCGGCGCATCGCGGAGTATCCGGTGAAGACGCCCGCGGACCTGCGGGTGGTCACCGATCTCGTGGAGCGCGAGCACTTCCGCGCCAACGTTCAGCGTTTCAACGGGGCTGCGGCTAGGGTAGGGGACCGCGCCGAGCCGACCATGTTCCTCTCCAGTTCCGGGTTCACCGAGTTGATCAAGACTTGGGCGGGCCTGGAGGACACCTTCTACATTCTGCACGACCACAGGAGCGCGGTTGAGGAATATCTGGAGGCCTGTGAGCGCCGCGACCAGCGCCTGGTTGACGCGGCCCTGCAACTGCCCTGCCGCATCTTCAACCTCGGCGACCACGCAACCAACGAGTTCACGCCGCCGCCGATCCTCAAGCGCTACCTGATGCCCAGGTGGCAGTGGATCAGCAAGCGTCTGGGCGACGCGGGCCGCTTCGTGCACACGCACTGGGACGGGCACTCGCGGCTGATGCTGCCTTTCCTCAAGGAGACGGGCCTGCACGGGGTCGAGGCGCTCACGCCGCAGCCGATGGGCGACATGACGCTCG
>CAZGSV010000123.1:0-9239 GCA_964528605.1 uncultured Armatimonadia bacterium | reverse complement strand
GACGACCTCTCTGACTGTTTTTTCAAGTTGCTGGCACTTAGCGCAACCGGGCCCAAGCACCTGCACTCTCATTAGATCACACCTCCCGGCATGCAACACTCAAACTGCGAAGTGACCAAAAGCAAGACCGGCGAGCGCGGAGAATATCACGACGAGCGCGATGTAGGTGAGCGCCTTCTTGGCGCCCAGGATGGCCCCTATGGCCAGCATCGAGGGAAGGCTGAGCGCGGGCCCCGCCAGCAGCAGCGACAACGCCGGTCCGCGTCCCATCCCCAACTGCAACAAGGCCTTGATGATCGGCACCTCCGTCAGGGTCGCAAAGTACATCACCGCACCGAAGGCGGAGGCTGCCAGGTTGCCGGAAATGGTGTTCCCCCCTACCACCGCCCGGATTGCTGTCTCAGGCACGATCGCCTTCAAGCACCCGGCTAGGAAGACGCCGGCGAGAAGCCAAGGGGTTATCTGCAACACAAACGCCCAGGTGGCGCGCAGCCAGTAGCGAACCTCCGGTGCCGCAAACCACCGCCACAGCACCAGCCCCAGTACGGCCAAGGAAGCGCCCGCGTACACCCACATCTTGCCCGCCCCGAAGATCAGAATGCCTACTAGCGACAGGAAGAAGGCGAGTAGTTGCACGCTGCTCTTCGCTGGCTTCTCCTGCGGGTCGGCGACCGCCAACTCGGTCACGCGCTCCTTCTCCGAGCGGCGAAAGACCAGCGCCATCAACGCGCCGATCACGATGGAGAGGACCACGGCACCGACCGCCCGGGCGATCCCCAGATGCAGGCCGAGCAGACGGGCGGAGTAGACCGCTGCTAACACGTTGATCGCGGGCGCGGCGTAGAGAAAGGCGACGGCCGGCCCCAAGGCAGCGCCGGCGCTGTACAGCCCCGCAAAGAGCGGCAATACCGTGCACGAGCACACCGCCAGTATCGCGCCGGACACCGAGGCGACGCCGTAGGAAAGCCCCTTGGAGACCTTGGTGCTGAAGTAGCGCGTCACCCAGCCCTTGGAGATGAACGTGGAGATGGCGCCCGCGATGAAGAGCGCCGGCACCAGACAAGTCAGCACGTGCGCCGACAGATACTCCGCCAGCGCCGCTACGCCTGACTTCAGAACGACTATTAGGTACTCCACCCGCCTACTGCTCACGATCCGGCGCGTCTGCCGCTGCCGCACACTCGCCGCACAGGAGCCGGATACGAGCGCCCGGCACACGGGCAACCCGAGGTCCCATTCCGCCCGGGACCCGCTCGAGGACCGCCTTCTCTTGCCGAACCACATGCCTCATGCACAGCCCGCGTCCGCATTGCACGCACACAGCCACCGCCGGCGCTTCCCGCTTCTCCTGCGCGCAATCGAAACAGAGCATCGTCCGGTCTCCCCGCTTCCCAATCGCCTAATCTGGATATGCGGATACAGCAACTCTCGAAAAAGGCGCTGGCCTCTCCCGTCAGCCCGCGGCCCTTCGTGACTGCGGACGCCCGGCGCTCACCATGCGCAGCAAGGCGATGGCCTGCTCCGCCGCTGCCGGTGAGGTCAGCCGGTAGTCAATCCACTGTCCCCGTCGCGACCCCCTCACCAGCCCCGCCTGCTTCAGGATGGCCATGTGGTGCGAGACCGTGGACTGCCCCAGACGGAGCCGCTCCACCAGTTCGCACACGCACACCTCGCCTTTGTCCAGCAACAGGCGCACGATCTTCAGGCGCGTGGGATCGGAGAGCGCGCCGAACAAACCGGCCAATCTCTCCGGCCGGCCTCCGATTGACATATCTAGATTCATCGATGCGAAGTATACCCCATTCACATCGCCCTGTAAACTCCCTCTTCCCCTGGAGGCGCCGGCCGCTCCAGGCGCCTAGCCCAGCGCCGCGAGGGGCTGCCCCCAGCGCTCCTCGTATACCACCTCGGCCAGCGGCCGCTTCTCCTTCTGAGTCACGGGCCCCTTCGCCCGGCCCACCGGCAAGATCACCATAAGCCTGTCGGCCGCGGGCACCCCAAGGAGTTCCTTCCACTCCTGCTCCTGGCTCATCAGCCGCCCCTCGATCCACACGCTGGCGTACCCCAGAGCCGCGATGGCAAGCAGCATGTTCTGCGTCACCGCGGAGATATCCTCGAGCCAGAACTTGGACTCCTCCGGGTGGGCCACTACCGCAATCACCAGCGAAACGTGGCCGATGCATTCTTGCGCCGCGCCCAGCCGTCGCAAGGTCTCCTGGTCGCGGACGACAATCAGGTGGTAGGGCTGGCGGTTCATCCCCGACGGCGCCCGCCGCCCCGCATCCAGGATGCGCAGCAGGTCCGCCTGGGGCACCTCCACCGGCTCCAGATCGCGCACCGACGCCCGCCGCTCGATCGCCTCAAACAATTCCATTCTCTCACCCCCGTTCGGGTGCCGCATTATCGCACACCTCAGCCGCCCACCGATAACGCTCTCGTCAAAGCCGCCCCGGTTCTGCTAGCCTGGACGCAGGAGCCGGCCGCGCCCGCGGCTCAGGTCACGGACGGAGGATGGCAATGACAAGAGGCATTCGTCTGGGACATATCCTCGGCATCCCCATCACCATTGACTACTCCTGGTTCATCATCTTCCTTGTCTTCTCCTTTTCGCTGTCGGTCCAGTTTCTTCCGACGGTCCCCGGGCTGCCCAAGCCGGCCTATTTCCTCTTGGGCATGCTCACTACCGGCCTGCTCTTTGTGTCGGTGTTGATCCATGAACTGGCGCACTCGGTGGTGGCGCGGCGCAGAGGGCTGCCCGTGGCCGGCATCACGCTGTTCGTATTCGGCGGCGCTTCGCAGTTGCAGGACGAGCCCGCCTCGGCGGCAACCGAATTCCGCATGGCCATCGTCGGGCCGCTCACCAGCCTCGTGCTGGCGGCACTGTTCTTCCTGGCGTATCGGTCGGCTCACGCCGCCGACTACCGGGCGCTGGCTGAGGTGACGGTGCAACTGGCGGGCATCAACGTCGCGCTCGCAGTCTTCAACCTAGTCCCCGGCTTCCCGTTGGACGGCGGCCGCGTCCTGCGCGCTGCCATTTGGCACTTCACCGGTGACCTCCTCCGCGCCACTGCCACCGCCGCCGCCGCCGGCCAGGCCTTCGGCTACGCCCTCATCGCCCTGGGCGTCCTCGCGTTCTTCGGCGGCCAGACGCTGGTGGGCATATGGGCTGCGTTCGTCGGCTGGTTCTTGCTCAACGCCGCCCAGGCTTCTTACCAGCAATTGCTCGCGCGCCGCGCCCTTGCCGGCGTGGCCGTCAGTCAACTAATGGGCCACGAGCGCCCTGTGGTGTCGCCCGATCTCGACCTCGACCGCCTCGTTCACGACTACCTGCTGCATTACGAACACAACGTCTTCCCCGTGGTCGAGGACGGCCATCTGCTCGGCACCGTGGGCATCAACCAGGTCCGTGGCGTGGACCGCTCTCAGTGGCCCAACACGCTCGTGCGCACGGTCATGAGGCCAGCGCCCCCGGAGCAGATCGTCGGCCCGCAGTTCGACGCCTGGAACGCCATCGCGCGCCTCGGGGCCGGTGAATGCGAGTGCCTGTTCATCGTCTCCGAGGGACAACTGCAAGGCATCGTCAACAAGACCGACCTGCTGCGCTGGCTCCGCACGCATCAGCAACTGGGCGTTTGAGCCGCGGCCGCTGGCTGCCTCCCGGAGGGTCACAGGGGCACGCCCGTCCGCGCTCGTTGACCGGGCTGTGTCCGCAACCTAGACTCGGCGCGATGGAACTCCGCCTCATGACCAACACCCAGTTCATTTATGAACTGGCCCTGGCCCAGATGGAACTCGCGGCTCTGGGCGTCCGGTTCCGCCTCAGTGACGACTTCCGCGCCTTTGCCGTTGACGGCGCGGACAAAGACCGCCTCCTGCGCCGCCTGGCCTACTTCGACAGCGTTGACGGCGAACCGACCGACTACGCCCGCGCCTTGCGTTTCAACCGCACCCGCTCCATCAACCAATACCTGACCCACTGGATTTACCCCTACAAGGGCAAGTTCCATCCGCAGTTGGTGCGCGCGCTGCTCAACGTGCTCGGCGTGGAGACGGGCGAGACTGTGCTCGACCCCTTTGTCGGCAGCGGCACCACCCTGGTAGAGGCCCAGATGCTCGGCATCAACGCTGTCGGCTTCGACGTGTCGCCGGTGTGCCTCACGGTGTCACAGGTGAAGACGCTCGCAGTCGCCCATCTAGCGGAGATAGAGGCGGCCTGCGAAGCGTTGCCCAGCGACGCTCCGCCTCAGGGGCTCTTCGCGCGAGAGGCGGACGAGGAGCGTTTCGCTCCCTCCGTTGCCGCCTTTCTGCGCGTGGCCCACCTCATAGCCCTCAGCGACGTTGAGCGCCGCCGCCGCCGTTTCGAGGAGGCCCACCAGCGCAACCTGCAGCGCATGCTCGCCTCCGTCCGCGACATGGCGGAGGCTATGGCCGCCGTCGGCGTGCCACCCGCAACGGTGACCGTCGCCCTTGCCGACGCGCGCAATCTGCCCTTGCCCGCCGACTCGGTTCAGGGCATCATCACCTCGCCCCCCTACTCCATCGCCCTCGACTATGTCGCCAACGACGAACCGGCGTTGCGCGCTTTGGGCTGGGAGCCTGAGGCCGTGCGCGAGCAGTTCATCGGATTGCGCGGCAGGGGCGCTCAGCGCTTCGAACTCTACGCCGAGGACATGACCCACGCGTTGCGGGAGATGCATCGCGTGCTCGCACCCCGGCGTCTGTGCGCCGTCGTCGTGGGCAACGTCGTTCAGGGCGGCGCCGAGGTGGACACCACGGGCCGTTTGATCGAGGCCGCGCGGAGCGTCGGCTTCACCCTCGAGCGCATGCTCGACAAGATCATCTACGGTCTCTACAACGTCATCTCGCGCGAGTACGTGCTGCTCCTGCGCAAGTCCTAGCCCCCCCGCCCTAGGGACGTATGGCCATACTTCGGCGAGTCGCCCACGATGGCACGGCCATTCCCGCTCGCCCGGGAACGACGGCGCGCCCACTGCCCTAGAGGATACTAACCTCCACGCGCACATCCTCCGCGCGGAGATGCAGCAGCGTGAACGCGGACCTAAACCCCAACAGTGCGGGCACTATCGCCGTCACATACCCCCACACCTGGAGCAACTGCCGCGGCACTCTCATCCGCTTGCCCAGTGCCGGAAAGAAGCGCAGCCCCCCTGCCAACCAGCAACCGTCCTCAACGACCGTGCGCACCGCAAAAAGCGGAAGCATCACGAACAGCGTCCACCCCCTCGGCATGCGAATCTCAGCCAAGACATAGTTCGGCCGCCCGCGCGTCAGCCGGCGCATCAGACCGGCCCAGGAGCGCAGCGGCCCGCCCAACATGCCGCTACTGACCCGGCCCCTCTATCGAGATCTTAACCCACTCCTCCCCGTCTTTGATGTCCGCGATGTCCCCGTAGCCCAGCCCCTCGCGCACGGCGGCCAGAATGGCGCTGGGCTTGATCTTGGCGCCGCCCACTTCCACCTCCGCGTCCGCGGGCACGAAGCGCGTCGCCACATCCAGCAGTTCCAGCGGCACCCGCACCGTGCCGTGCTTGTCCTCGCTCTCGAAGAAACGGATCACCAGGAAGCGTCCCGACAGTTGCGGCAGCGCCTCGCCCTTCTCGGCCGCCTGCTCAGTGCGCCCCAGCGCCTCGATCAGTCGAGCCGCTTCCTCGGGGTTCACCTTGCCCTCAGCCACCATTTGCAGTATGCGCATACGCTCCTCGCTCATCGCCTAGCCTTCCTTTCGCACGGTTATGGCGCCGTTGACGGCGTGCAACTCGATGGCATTCCCGCCGCTGCCCAACACCCCGGAGAGCAGGCGCGCGGAAACCTCCGATTCCTTCAACGGATGCTCGCAGCGCACCCGCCCCGACACCGTTTTCGCCTCGAGTCTGCCGGAGGCCCCCTCGGGAAGAGACACGTCAATCGCCCCGTTCACCGTGTGGATTTCCATCACCGGCGCCTCGGCGGTCGCCACGCAAACTTCCACTGGCCCATTCACCGTATGGGCCTCCAGCACTCTCCAGCGCCCGCCCGCCGCCTCGATGGAGCCGTTCACACCGTGCAACTCGAGCACACCGTCCGAATCGGTCACCTTAACCGAGCCGTTCACGGAGCCGGCCTCGACCGACTCCCCGCAGTCGTGGATAGTGACCTGACCGTTGGTGGTCTTCGCGGTGATGGAGCCGCGGCAGTCGTCCAGGACGACGTCGCCATTGGGCGCCCGCGCGGTGATCTCACCCCTGCAACCCTCGATGCTCACCGTTCCGGTCACACACTGCGTTTCGATCTCTCCTTCGCACTCACAAACCGAGACCTCGCCCCTCTTCGCCTGTAGGCCAACCTCTCCCGCGACGCCCGTGGCGGACAGGCGACCCATAGCGGCCTTCGCCGTTATGTGGCACTGGCGCGGCACCCGGAAGCGAAGGTCGAAGCGGACGCGACCCTCCGCTCCGTTCGGGACACAGGGGATGACCTGCCACTCACTGCCCTCGCCTTCGACTCGGACGCTTACGGAGCGCAGGAGTTCCGCAGCCTTGTCCGCGGTCTCCCCGTAGGCGGTTAGCGTTGCCTTGAGCCCGGGCTCGCCCTCGCCGCCCTCGAAGGCCATATTGGCCCACACGAGGTCCGCCTCTGTCGCCCCACCTGCGCCAACCGACATGGAGAGTTGTTCCTCGCGCGACACGCTCTCGAGATTGCGGCACTCGGCCTCGAAATCGGCCTCACGCCCTCCTCTCTTCGGCATCAGGCCCTTGAAGACCGAGGACACCAACGAGCCCAAGTCAAGGTGAGTTGGGGCAGGCTTCTCGCGGCCGGGAGCGGTCTCCGGGAGGCGTGGCTCGGCGGGCGCCGGCCGCTCCAGAACTTGCAGGAGCCGCTCTGCCTCTTCCTGCGAGATCTTGCCGTCCCGCAGCATCTCGAGCACCTTCAAGACTTCCTCTTTCGCGGCCATTGCGGACACCCTCCTCCAACATTCATCGCTCCCGTGCGCGGAGCAGAGTCTCCGCGTCGAGAGCGCTTATCTCTCCCCTCTCCAGCCGGTCGAGCACGGCCCTGCGTTCCTCCGCGCTCAGGGGCGGAGGGGGTGGGGTTAGCCGCTCCCACCCGAGAACTCGGAGTATGGCGTCAAGTCGCGAGGACAAGGTCGGATAGGAGATGCCGATTTCTCTTTGCACTTCGCGCAGGTTGCCTCGGGCTCGCACGAACGCCTCGAAGATGCGCAGTAACTCGCCGTCCAGGCGGCAGAAACGGCAGGCCTCGAAGGAACCCGTGAGCGAGGCGCCGCAGCGCACGCAGTCGTAGCGACGGGGTGCCATCTCGCCCCCGCATACAGGACATTCAGCCGGTGGCCTTGCCATGCTTATCAATTATAAGGCATCCTTTAACATCTGTCAAGTATCTGGGCTGTCTATTTTCTCCTGCTGTCTGCGAGACATCCGGCCCAAGGCAGCGCTCGCCGGTCTCCGCCGGGAGCATCGGGCAGCCAATAGGGCCCATTTCCTCAGTGAGGGAGGCGGAAAACGTGGCTGACAGCGGCCCTGGTGCTCCCTCCGGGCCCCCTGTGCACTCGGAACGACGCGTTGCACCGGCAGCCTTCCGCACCTACAATCGGCCGCGTGACCCCTGAACCTGGACAGCCCAGCACGGGCAAGCCTGGCGGGCAGGCTGCGCGCCGTGGGGTGTCGGTCTGGGCGATCCTCTTCGGGCTGGCCCTCTGCCCCGGCGTCTGCTTCATCGTGGCCTACGCCGAACTGGTAGTGGCTGAGATGCAGGTGGGCATTATGCAGTTCCCGCCAGCCGTCATAGGCGTCTTCCTGTTCCTAACCGCGCTCAACGGCGTCCTGCGGCGGCTGAAGCCACGCCTGGCGCTGACGCCTGCGGAGATGGTCGTCATCTACTGCATGCTCCTGATGGCCTCCATGATCACCTCACGGGGGCTGATGGAGAAGCTGCTCCCGCCCCTGGTGTCCACAGACTACTACGCCGGCGACGCCAACAAGTGGATGAAGACTTTCGGGCCCTACCTCAAGCCCTGGGCGGTGGCTTACGACCCGCTGGGGGAGCCGCGCCAGCCCGCGGCCAAGTGGTTCTACGAGGGCCTCCCGCTGCAGCGGGCCTTCCCCTGGCGAGCATGGATTCGGCCGCTGGCGGCCTGGTCGATCGTGGTCGGATGCGTCTTCGCCGCGTTCCTTTGCCTGGCCGCGCTGCTGCGGCGGCAGTGGGTGGACAACGAGAAACTGTCGTTCCCGCTGACGATCGTGCCGCTGGAACTGGCCACCGGGGGCAAGCAGTCAGGCCTGTTCAGGAGCGGGCTGGTCTACCTGGGCATGGCCATACCGGGCGTGGTGTTCACCTTCAACGGCCTGCACGAACTGTACCCGCAGGTGCCCCTGCTGCGACTGGACCACAACATCAACGAGTTCTTTCTCTATCGCCCTTGGAGCGACATGGAGGGCACCACCGCCCTGCTCTCTTTCGCCGCCATCGGCTTCGGTTACTTCATCCCCACCGACATCCTGCTCAGCCTGTGGTTCTTCTTCATGGTCGGCCGCCTGGCGGACATCGTGATGTCGGCCGCGGGCTACCAACTCGAGGGCATGCCACTCTATCCCGGTCGTCTCTACCGCAACTACCAGGTGCTGGGAGCCTACGTGATTCTGCTGGGCTATCAGATCCGCACCAGCCTGCCGCATGTGAAGCAGGTGTGGCTCAAGGCCACGGGGCGCGGCGCCCGCATTGACGACCGCGGGGAGTTTCTGCCCTACGCGCTGGCCTTTTGGGGGCTCGTGTTGAGCACCGTGGGCGCCATCGTATGGTGCCGGGTGCTGGGGATGTCATGGCTAATGGCGGTCATCGAGATCTTCGTCTATCTCTACATGGTCGTGTTAGTCATGGCGAAGGGCGTGGCGGAGGCCGGCCTGCTGATGACCGAGACCTCCTTCCGTCCGGTTGACCTGGTGCCCCTGGTGGCGAGCAAGGCGGACCTGGGGCCTCGGACGCTGACGGCCCTGGCCTTGACCGACGCGGTGTTCACCCGGGACCTCCGCGGCCTGTTGCTCACGGGCATGCTCGACGGGCTGAAACTGAGCGATGGCGTTGGCGTGGGGCGCAGGTCATTGCTGCTGCCTTTCTTGAGCGCCATGGTGCTCTCAACCGTAGCGGCGTGCGCCATCATGCTGTGGATATCCTACAAATGGGGCGGCACGATCCTGTATTATTACGTATACCACGGCAACTCA
>CAZGSV010000122.1:0-9268 GCA_964528605.1 uncultured Armatimonadia bacterium | reverse complement strand
CCGCCTGGAGGATGGCTCGCTGCTGGTGGCGACGGCGGAGCCGGCGGACGTAGTGGCCAGGGACGACCTGCGGCGCAGCACGGGCGCCAACATCAAGGCCGCGGCAGCCACCCCCAGCGAGATTCGCGAGACCATCGGCCGCATCTATGGCCTGCTCGAGGACGAGGACTTCGACAGCGCGCTCAAGGCGGTGGAGGAGTCGCGCACCTTGTCGGTGCAGGATGACCGCAAGAAGGCAGGCGCGACCCTGGGCGACGAGGACCTCGGCTCCATGGGCGACGACGTGGGCACGGACCTCTCCCAGATGCCGCCCATCGTGAAGATGTGCACCTCCATCATCAAGCAGGCGATCCGCGACGGCTGCAGCGACATCCACGTTGAGCCCTCGCGCACGCGCGTGCGCATTCGCTACCGCGAGGACGGCGTGTTGCGCGAGGCCATGTTGCTGCCCAAGTACGTGCACGCGCCGCTCATCTCCCGCATCAAGATCATGGGCAACATGGACATTGCGGAGAAGCGCATCCCGCAAGACGGACACGTGCACGTGCGCATGGACAAGCGCGAGTACGACCTGCGCCTCTCCGTGGTCCCGACGACCAACGGCGAGAAAGCGGTAATGCGTATCCTCGACCAGTCCAACATCCTCATTGGCCTGGACAAGTTGGGCTTCCTGCCGGACACGCTGGCGGCTCTGGAGGAACTGGCGGCGCAGCCTAACGGCATGATCCTGAGCACGGGGCCGACCGGGCACGGCAAGACGACCACGCAGTTGTCCGTTCTGAGCAAGTTGAACTCGGTGGCGCTCAACATCATGACCATCGAGGAGCCGGTGGAGTATCAGGTTCCCAACATCACCCAGGTGGAGGTTAACCGCAAGGCCGGCCTCACCTTCGCCAACGCCTTGCGTTCCTTCTTGCGCCAGGACCCGGACATCATCATGGTGGGAGAGATCCGCGACCTGGAGACGGCGGAGATCGCGATCCAAGCGGCGCTCACGGGACACTTGGTGTTGAGCACGCTGCACACCAACGACTCGCCCGCCGCAGTCACGCGTCTGGTGGACATGGGCGTGGAGCCGTTCTTGATCTCCGCTTCGGTCATTGGCGTGCTCGCGCAGCGGCTGGGACGGCGTATCTGCCCCGAGTGCAAGCAGGAGTGGCAGCCGCCCGAGGACTTGCTGCGGGTGTTCGGCTGGGATCCCTCGCAAAACGGCAATCAAGTCTTCTACCGCGGCGCGGGCTGCGACTACTGCCGCCAGACCGGTTACAAGGGCCGGCTGGGCATATTCGAGTTCATGGTGATCAACTCGGAGATTCAGGAGTTGGTGGTGCGGCGGGCGCCGCTGGCCGACGTTCGCGAGGCCGCGCGCGCCAACGGCATGAGGACGCTCAAGGAGGACGGCTTCCGGAAGGTGCTCATGGGCCTCACCACTCCTGACGAGGTGCAGCGGGTGGTCTTCACCGCGGGCACGCAATAGGGCACAGGCGCGGCGCCTTGCCGCGGGAAAGGGACAGGCAGCGGTGACCAACCTACCGGCATTTGGAGAGCCCGCAGGGGTGCCCGCGCGCCCCGCGCCCTCCGCCAGGTCGCTCGAGGACGTACACCTGGACGAACTGCTGCGGGTGGTGGTGCAGAAGAACGGCAGCGACCTGCACGTCACCGTCGGGGTGCCCCCCGTGATCCGGCTCGACGGGGCGCTGCGGGCGCTCTCGCAGTACGTGGCGCTGGACCCCAACACGCTGCGGCGGATGGTGTACGACATCCTGCAGGACCACCAGATCGAGCGCTTCGAGCGCACCATGGAACTGGATACCTCGTATGCCATGCCGAGCGGGGAGGCGCGTTTCCGCGTCAACGTCTTCAAGACGCGGGGCAACGTAGCAGCCGCCTTCCGGTTGATAAGCGCGCGCGTGCCCACCATCCGGGAATTGGGGCTGCCGCTGATGCTGGAGGAACTAGCGCGCAAGCCGCGCGGGCTGATCATCTCGACCGGTCCCACGGGCGCCGGCAAGACCACCACGCAGGCGGCGATCATCAACCAGATCAACTGCGAACGCAGCATGCACATCATCACCATCGAGGACCCGATCGAGTACCTGCACCAGCACCGGCTGAGCATCATCAACCAGCGCGAACTGGGCCAGGACACGCAGG
This sequence comes from uncultured Armatimonadia bacterium, assembly GCA_964528605.1. Taxonomy (GTDB): domain Bacteria; phylum Armatimonadota; class Zipacnadia; order CAZGSV01; family CAZGSV01; genus CAZGSV01. The sequence continues at coordinate 7,114 of CAZGSV010000122.1, read as the reverse complement.
CCTTTGACAACGCCCTGCGGGCGGCCTTGCGCGAGGACCCGGACGTCATCCTGGTGGGCGAAATGCGGGACCGGGAGACGATGCAGTTGGCGGTGACGGCGGCGGAGACCGGGCACCTGGTGATAACCACCCTGCACACGTCCACCACGGCTCAGGCGGTGGATCGGATCGTGGACGTGTTCCCGTCCGGGCAGCAGGACCAGATTCGCATTCAGTTGGCCAATACGCTGCTGGCGGTGCTGGCGCAGCAACTGCTGCCCCGCGCCAACGCGCCCGGGCGCGTCGCCGCCATGGAGGTGCTGATCGCCAACGCGGCGGTGCGCAACCTCATCCGGGAGGCCAAGGCCCACCAAATAACCTCCACTTTGCAGACTTCCACCGGGGAAGGCATGCAAAGTATGGATCAGGCACTGGCACTTTTGTACCGTACGGGGTATATAACATATGAGGATGCCATCGAGCACAGCGTGAATCCTGAGGAATGTAAGAAGTTGATGCGCGCGGCCGTGTAGCCGGCGGCCGGAGGTGCAGCAAGATGGCGGTATTTGCCTACATAGCCAGGGACGGGGAGGGCCGTGAGAGACGCGGCCAGGCCGAGGCGGAGTCGCAGGACTCGGCGGTTCGGCGGCTCAAGGAACGGGGTTGGACCGTCACCCAAATCACGCGTCAGGGCGGCCGCGAGGCTTGGGTCTCTCCCTTTGCCGGGTTCCGCCGGGTGAAACTCAACGACTTGGCCACTTTCTGCCGGCAGTTCGCCACCCTGCAGAACGCCGGCGTTTCCATGATCCGGGCGCTGTCGGTGTTGGAGAAGCAGACGGGCAACTACGCGCTCAAACTGGTGATCCGGGACCTGCAGGCGGAGGTGGAGGGCGGCGCCATGCTCTCCCGGGCAATGACCAAGTACCCGCGCGTGTTCTCCCCTCTGGCGGTGGGTCTGGTGCGCGCGGGCGAAGTCGGTGGCGTGCTCGACGAGGTTCTCGAGCGCCTGGCGCTCTTCCTGGAGAAGGAAGTGGAGATTCGGCGCAAGGTGCGCTCCGCCATGACTTACCCGGTCCTGGTCATGGTGGTGGCCAGCGGCATAGTCATCGGCCTGGTCACGTTCATTATCCCGCGCTTCATTGACTTGTTCGTCGAGTTCAAGGTGAAGATGCCGACCATGACGCGCATCACCATGGGCGTCAGCGACTTCATGACGGGCACGCGGCGCAACGATGAGTGGAAGGTGACGGGGCACGTCTTCCCCGGCGTGGTCATCTTCATCGTGATGGTGATAGCGTTCATCCTGCTCTTGCGCCTGGCCATTCAGACGCAGACGGGCGAGCGCATCTACGACATCGTCAAACTGAAGATGCCCGTGTTCGGGCAGTTGAACCACAAGGTAGCCCTGGCCCGCTTTGCCCGCACTCTGAGCACGCTGCTGGAGAGCGGCGTGGCGATCTTGCAAGCGCTGGAGACGGTGTCGGGCACGGTGGCCAACAGCATTCTGTCGGATGCGATTCTGCAGGCGCGCGCGAGCATCCGCGAAGGCGATGAGATCTCGGCGCCGCTGGAACGCAGCGGCATGTTCCCGCCCTTGGTGGTGCACATGGTGGGCATTGGGGAGGAGACCGGCTCGCTCTCCTTCATGCTGAGCAAGATCGCCGACCACTACGAGCAGGAAGTGGATGCCATGCTGGCGTCGCTGACGGCGATGTTGGAGCCCATTCTCATCGTCATGCTGGGTGGCATCGTAGGCTTCATCGTCATCTCGATGTTCATGCCCATGATCGCCATGATTCAGACGTTGTCGGCGCAGTAGGCGTTCCCCCGACTTAGGCAATGACCGGCCCTGCCACGGCGGGGCCGGTTGCCTTTTGGGGTGCAGGCGCGCGCCCTAGGCGCGCTCGCTCTTGGGGGCGCGCGACATCAGATCGCTCACCGCGCGCGCCGGCGGCTTGCCCTCGAAGAGAACGGCGTGGACTTCGCTGGTTATGGGCGCTTCGACCCCGGCCTGCTGGGCTAGTCCGAGGGCGGCGCGTGTTGTGGGCGCTCCCTCGGCCACCATTCCCATCTCGCGCAGGATGTCGGCCAGGGCACGCCCCTGCGCCAGGCCAAAGCCGACGCGCCAGTTGCGGCTCTCGCGGCTGGAGCAGGTGGCGAACAGGTCCCCTACCCCGGAGAGGCCGGAGAAGGTCTCGGCCTCGGCGCCCAGGACGCAGCCCAGGCGGGTCATCTCGCGCAGGCCGCGCGTAACCAAGGTGGCCTTGGTGTTGTCGCCGAAGCCGAGGCCGTCGCAGATGCCGGCGGCCAGGGCGATGATGTTCTTGAGTGCGCCGCCGAGTTGCACGCCGAGCACGTCGGTGCTGGTGTACACGCGCAGGAGGTTGGCGTCGGCGAAGGTCTCCTGCGCGCCCAGCGCCGCCTCCGCCGAGAAGGAGGCGACCACCGTGGCCGTAGGCACCCGGCGCACCATCTCACTAGCGAGGTTGGGGCCGGAGAGCACGACCAGCATCTCGCGCGGGAAGGAGGGCACGCTGCCGGCGACGATCTGCGAGGCGAGCCGGCCGGAGGCGGGGTCCAATCCCTTGGTCGCGCTCACGAGCAAGGACCCGGGCCTCAGTGCGCCGCGCGCCTTCTCCATGACCTCGGCCACGGCCTCGCACGGCACCGCGAGCACGACTATCTGAGCGCCGCTGAGCGCCTCGGCGAGGTCAAGACTGGCGCGCACTGTGTCGGGCAGCGTTACGCTGCTCAGGTAGCGAGGGTTGCGGTGCCGGGCGTTGATGGCCGCGGCCACCTGCTGGTCGCGCCCCCACAGGCGCACGCAATAGCCCTTGCCTCCGAGGAGCCAGGAGAGCGCAGTGCCCCAGGAGCCTGCGCCGAGGACGGCTATCGCAGGGCCCTGGACCTGACTCACTTCGGCTCTTCCTTGCTGGCTGCCTTGTCCGCGCCCCAGGCCTTGGGTTCCTCGCCACGGAGCAAGCGGCGCATGTTAGGGCGGTGCCGGTAGTAGATCATGGCGGTGCCGAGATAGGCGAGCACCTGATAGGGCACGGGCTGCCGCCAAACGGCGAACAGGACGGAGACCGCCGTGCAGCCGGCGAGCGAGGCAACTGACACATACTTGGTCGCGGCCAGCACCACGCCCCAGGTGGCAAAGGCCAAGCCCGCGACCAGAGGGTTAAGCCCGATGATCATGCCGAGGCTGGTGGAGACGCCGCGGCCGCCGCGCCAGCCCAGGAAAACGGACCAGTTGTGTCCGAACACGGCCATCATCCCGCACGCCACCACACCCCAGGGAGCCCACTGCTCGGAGAGGAAGCGCGGCAAGAGAAGGCGCGGCACCGCCACCGCGACCACGCCCTTGGCCGTGTCCAGGAAGAAAACGGCTATCGCCACGCGCATTCCGCAGAGGCGTTTGACGTTGGTGGCGCCGATGTTACCGCTGCCGCCCTCGAGCACGTTGACGCCGCACATCCACCTGGCCAGCAGCAAGCCGCAAGGGATAGCGCCCACCAGGTAGGCGCCGACTACGCAGAGCAAGAGCGGAAGCGCGCTGGGCATTAGCGTCGATCGTGGCCCCGATCTGTATGGATTTGTAGCCGAAAGCCGAGGCTCACAGCAAGTGCGCTACCCTTCGGCACGGCGCTCTTGGCCGCGGCGCGTGGAGGGCGACTGGCGCAGCACGAAGTAGATGGGCGCGCGCGCGAAGCCCAGAGAGGCGCGCAGCGACTTCTCCAGGTAGCGCAGATAGGCAGCACTCATGAGTTCCGGGGCGTTGGCGAAAAGCACGAAGCGAGGCGGCTTGGTCTCGGCCTGAGTGGCGTACCGGATCTTGAGCGACCGGCTGCCGCGGGTGGGGGGCTGGTGGGCTTGGGTTGCCGCCATCAGAGCCCGGTTGACCTCGGCGGTCGGCACGCGTCGCGACCGCGCCTCCGCCACATGCAGGGCCGCGCTGGGGATGGGCGGCACGCCAGCGCCGCTGGCGGCGGAGGCGAAGATGATGGGGGCGTAGGCGATGAAACTGAGGCGGGTGTGCAACATGCGCTCGTAGTCTCGTTGGGCCTGGCGGGCAATGGCCTTGCCGCTCTGACGACTGAGGCGCTCGACCAGGTCCCACTTGTTCACCACGACGACGCAGCCCTTGCCGGCCTCGTGGGCGTGACCGGCGATGCGCTGGTCTTGGGCGGTAATGCCCACCGGGCCTTCGAGCACGATGAGGGCGACGTCACAGCGGCCTATGGCCTGGTAGGAGCGCAAGGTGCTGTAGTAGTCCAGGGCTTCCTTGACGCGCGGCTTGCGGCGGATGCCCGCGGTGTCCACGATGACGATCTCACGGCCGTCATACGAGAAGCAGGAATCCACGGCGTCGCGGGTGGTGCCGGGAGCCTCGTGCACCAGCATCCTTTCCTGGCCGAGCAGAGCGTTGACCAGGGAGGACTTGCCGACGTTGGGGCGGCCGACCACAGCCAGGCGGACGGTCCCGGGCGCAGGCTCCGTAGGGGGGGGCAGGGCGGGCAGCCGCTCGCGAATGGCGACGAGCAAGGCGTTGGCGTTGCGACCCGTCTTGGCCGACACGGCGAGGGGCTCGCCCAGGCGGAGGGCGTAGAACTGCTCGGCGTCCGCGCGCGGGCTCTCGGCTTTGTTGGCGACGAGCAGGACGGGCTTGCCCGAGCGCCGCAGCAGGTCCGCCACTGCATAGTCGCGACCCGTAATGGTCTCCAGGGCGTCAGTGACCAGCACCACTAGATCGGCTTCTTCGATGGCGAAGCGCGCCTGCGTTTCCACGGCCTTCTGCAACGGGTCGTCGGCTGGCTCGCCGATGCCGCCGGTGTCAACCAAGAGAAAAGGTCGCTGCTTGTCGGGGACTTCGCCGAAGAGGCGGTCGCGGGTGACGTGGGGCAGCAGGTGGACGACGGCGCGACGCTCGCGCGTGAGACGGTTGAACAAGGTGGACTTGCCCACGTTGGTGCGCCCCACCAGGGCGACAACAGGTTTGCGGGAGGGAAGGTTTTCGCTCATCGTCAAGCCCGCGCTCGCCGGGTTCGCTCCAAGTTCGCGTATGCCGGAAGGACCCGGCGGTCAGGCGCCCTGTAGTCTGCGGCGCACGTAAGGAACCAGGCCGCCCGCGCCGATCAGTTCACGCAGAAAAGGCGGCAGCGGCTGGGTGGCAGAGGACTTGCCCTGGGTGACGTTGGTGATGACGCCGGCGACCGCATCAATGCGCAAGGTGTCTCCCCGCTGCGCTGCCTCAGCCGCCTCGGGGCAGGTGAAGACCGGCAGGCCCAGGTTGATGGCGTTGCGCAGGAAGATGCGCGCGAAGGAGCGCGCGACCACGCAACTGAAGCCGCGGCCTTTGATGGCCAGGGCCGCGTGCTCGCGGGAACTGCCGCAGCCGAAGTTCTCGCCGGCCACGAGGAGGTCGCCGCGTTGCACCTTGCGACCCAGTTCAGGGTCAACGGTCTCAAGGCAATGCCGGCCCAACTCCTGTGCATCGGTAGTGACCAGGTAGATGGCCGGGATAATGGCGTCGGTGTCAATGTTGTCGCCGAACTTGTGAACCTTGCCTTCAAGAACCACTGCCGCCGCCCCCTTCCTGCTCAGTTGCCTGATCCGCGGGCAGGTAGCGCCCGCCCAAGAGAACCGTCCACGCTACCGAGCCCAGCAGACCCCACAGAAAGCCACCCGCCCACCAGCCCAGCAGTGGCTGCCACCGCCCCGTTGCGCGCACGACCAGGAACAGCACGCCGAAGAGAACGCAGACCACCAGATAGAGCACGCAGCCGGCCATGAGGCGGAAGCGCAGCGCGGGCCGCCTGGCGCGATCCTCGAGCACCTTACGCAGTTGCTCAACTTGCTCCGGGGTCAGGCCTTCCCTCTCGGCTGCTTCGGCGAGCACGCGGTCCAGGCTAGGGGGGCGCCGACGAGGGTTGGTGGGGATGAGAATGGGCGTAAGGCCGAAGGCCATCCCGCAGATGGCGCCCAGCGCAGGCATGTCCGCCCATTGCTCCCTGAAGATGATGGGCAGCGCGACGCAGACGGCCCCGAGCAGCAGTTGCGCTCCGATTCGCCTCTGCTTCACGCGACCACCAACCTAGGCCAGATTGTCCGGGTGGACGATTCTGCCGGCCACGGCGGAGGCGGCGGCAACCGCCGGCCCGGTCAGGTAGACCTCCGAGGCGGGGTCGCCCATGCGGCCCTTGAAGTTGCGGTTGCTGGTGGCGACGCAGCGCTCACCCGCCGCCAGCACGCCCATGTGGCCGCCGAGGCAGGGGCCGCAGGTGGGAGTGCTGTAAGCGCCGCCGGCCGCGGTCACCGTTTCGGCGATGCCTTCGGCGACACCCTGGGAGAAGACGGTGGTGGTGGCGGGGATGACGATCAGGCGCACGCCCGGATGCACCTTGCGCCCCTTGAGAACGCGAGCGGCGACGCGTAGATCGTCAAGGGCGCCGTTGGTGCAGGAACCGATGAAGACCTGGTCAATGGGGACCTCGCCCACCTGTGAGACGGGAACGGAGTTCTCGGGCAGGTGAGGGAGGGCCACCTGGAGTTCGAGCGCGCGCAGGTCAATGCGGTGTTCCGCGGCGTAGGCAGCGCCGGGGGCAGCGGCGCATTCCCGCCACTCGCGTTGGGCCCGCCCGTCGAGGTACTCACGGGTGACCTCATCCACCGGGAAGATGCCGTTCTTGCCCCCGGCTTCGATGGCCATGTTGGCCATGGTGAGGCGGTCGGACATGGTCAGGTGCGCGACGCCCTCGCCGGCGAACTCCATGGCCTGATAGCGGGCGCCCGAGACGCCTATCGTGCCGATAAGGTGAAGGATCACGTCCTTACCGCAGACCCAGGGCCCGGGCTTGCCGGTCAGCACGAATTTGATGCTCTCGGGCACCATCAGCCAGCACTCGCCCAGGGCGAGCACCGCGGCGAGATCGGTGCTGCCGACGCCGGTGGAGAAACAGCCGAGGGCGCCATAGGTGCAGGTGTGGGAATCGGCGCCGATAACGACGTCGGCGGGCACGACCAGGCCTTTCTCCGGCAGCAGCGCGTGCTCCACGCCGCCGCGGCCCACGTCGTAGAAGTGAGTGATGCCCTGCTCGTGCGCAAAGTCGCGCACGACCTTGCTCTGGGCTGCGGA
>CAZGSV010000121.1:0-9403 GCA_964528605.1 uncultured Armatimonadia bacterium | reverse complement strand
ACGGAGATCACGGTGCCGCCCACCAGCAGGATGGCCGGCAAGGCCATAAGAGATATCGGGCTGCCCAAGCAATGTCTGATCGCGGCAGTGCTCAGGGGCGCTGAGATACTGGTGCCCTCAGGCGATGTTGAGATTCAGTCCGGCGACGCGATACTGTTGATCGCTCATCCGGACGCTGAGGAGAAGCTGCGGGAACTCATGTAGAGCGCGGGAGAGCAGACCCAGCAGCCCCTGCGGCGGTAGCGTCCCGCTTTACGCTGCTCTGTCGAAGACATCCCGAGCCCGGGGCTCTGGCTTGTAGCCTCGGGCCCGCCCGGGGCCGGTCTGCCTCAGGCACGACACAGAGTCCCTCCTTCGGCGGGCAAGCCGAGCGCAGGTGACCTGCTGGTCCGCCTTGCTCGCCCACTTGCCTGCCTAGGGCTGGCATCTGCTACCATGGCCCACTGGAGTCGTCTTATGGCGCAAGACCCCTCATCGCCTTCCATCGCAAACCCGGAGTCCGCGCCGCAGTGAAGGTCGCGCAATCCGCCCGCCTCGGGCGCTTGAGGTTGCAGGCAATCAGCGGGCAGGCTCGGGCGGCGCTCTTCGCCATGCTCATTGCCTCGCTGCTGTGCCCGAGCGGCGCAATCGCCGCGGGGCAGGAGAGACCCGATATGGAACAGGGGACTTCGTTCGCCGTACCCGTGGGGCAACGGCAGTTGTTCCTGGACGACTACGGCATCGCCAGCATCAGCGGCCTGCTGCGGACCATGCACCCGCCCGCGAAGAAGGGCGCTGTCATCCGGCCCAACCTAGATCGGGGCGAGACCGCCCTCCAGACTAGGTCCGCGCCCGCTTGGGACCCGGAGGCCAACGTCTTCAAACTGTGGCTGATCACCTCTTCCACATTCCACTCCGGAACCACCTACGTGGAGAGCGAGGATGGCCTTCACTGGCGCAAGCCGGCTCTGGGGCAGCAGCAGGTCAACGGCTCCAGCAACAACAACTTCGTCACCGTGGATCCCCAACTCGAGTGGCCCGCCAACGCCATGGAGAACGTCCTTCGCGATGCGGACGACCCCGATCCCTCGCGGCGGTACAAGGCGCTCGGTCACTGTTACGGCCGCGAACCTCTGGTCAGCCCTGACGGCATCCATTGGCGGCGCCTCGAGGTGCCGCCCATCCCCTCCTCCGACGAGTCGAACCTGAGTTACGACCCCTACACTCACACCTTCATCGCCACCCTCAAGGACGCAGGAGGCGGAGGGCGCTATGGCCGGTCCGCCTGGCTGAGCACCAGCGCCGACTTCCAACGATGGACCGAACCGCGGTTGCTCTTCGAGGCCGACGACCTCGACCAGCAGCTGGGCCGCGGGAACATCGAGGCGCGTCTCGCCGACCCCACGCGCCAGCCCCTGGCCTACGACGACCCCGCCCGCTACAGCGTTCAGGTCTACAACATGGGCCTCTTCCGCTACGAAGGTCTCTACATCGGCCTGCCGACGATGTACCATGAGACCGGCCAGGCTCCTGACGACCACGGGGGCTTCCACCAGGTGCAGCTCGTCTGCAGCCGCGACCTCCGCCACTGGGAGCGCCTCGGCGAACGCCGCCCCTTCCTCGACTCCTCTCCTCTGGGCGCCGGAGCCTACGACCTCACGTGCATCATCGGCCCCTCGTGGCCGGTGGTGCGCGGCGAGGAACTGTGCTTCTACTACACCGGCCTCAAGTACTACGGCGGTGAAGTAGACGAGCGCTTCACGCGGCCTGAGTTCAACGTGCTCCCCCGCGACCCCGACAAGGGCGCCATATGCCTTGCGGTACTGCGGCGTGACGGCTTCATCTCGCTGGATGCCGGCGATCGCCCGGGCACCCTCCTCACCCAGCCGTTCAGGCTGACGGGCAAGACGCTCTTCGTCAACGTTGACGCTGCCAAGGGAGCGTTGCGCGCCGAAGTCCTGGATGCCGCGGGCGACGTGGTGGCGGCCTCGGAGCCCCTGGAAGGCGAACGGACACGCGCCCAGGTCGAGTGGCGGCAGGGAGACCTCGCCGACTTGCAGGGCGAGCAGGTATCCCTCCGCTTCACCCTCCGCAACGCCCACTTCTACTCGTACTGGCTGGAACCGTGAGCGAGGCCCCGCGCCTGCGCATGACCTCTCCCCGGCTCCTCTTCGGGCGCGAGGTCACCTCGATTGGGGCTCCTCTCCGCCTCCGCACCTGAGCGCTACACCTCGCAGCCACCGGCGGCACCGCTAAGGCAGGTAAGGTTCCACCTCAACGAAGTTGAACATCAGTTCCTGGCCAATGCGCCCTCCAGGATCTTGTGGGGACTTCCAGTCCGAGATTCTGAGAAGCGCCTCCGAGCCCTGAGCCCGGAAAACCTCGAAGTAGAAGTTCATCCACGCCTTCCCGGGTTGGTCGTACCGACCCCACAGATGGCCAGACAGGTTCGGGTAGACGAACTGGAAAGACTTGCGGCGGATCACCTGAACTCCCTCTATGGAAATGGAGACCGCGTGCTGCTCTTTGACGGAGAGGTCCTGATGGTCGCCCGTGAACATCTTGAGAGAATACAGGCGACCAGGCACCAGGCCCTTGATGGTCTGCGAGACGGCGTTCGGCCTGCTGGCACTGCGGCGCATCAGCAGGAAGGTGTCTCCGACGGTTGTCTGCGGGTAACGCCCCTCAAGCCAACTGTACCCGGCCATGCTGCCGGCCGTGATGCTGTCGGCCCCCGCAGGCTCCACCTGCCAGCAGGTGAGCCCGTCGGCGAAGTCGCCGTTCTCGATGTGGGCCTGGATGTACGGGTCCCGGCACAGGGGCTGGGTGTTGCCCTCGATGCAGTAGTGCCGGTACAGACGTGCCGCCCAGCGCACCGCTTCTTCGTCGGCGTAGCCACAGGTGTACTCCATCACGCCGGCGACGCCCCAGAACGAGGGGTCGTTGGCAAGCCAACGGTACTGCATGTCCATCCACGCCTTGTAGTGAACGTTCGGGTAGATGTTCTGACTCTCCGGGGGCGCGCACAAGTAACTGAAGCACACGATCATATCCCGCACACAGCCGGGCAGCGCCTTCTCCCATGCCGGCATCTCGTCGCTCAGCATCTCCTTGAGGACTTCCCTCGCTTTGGACTCGGTGGGTTGCTCCTCCAGATAACGCTCCCAGGCGAACTTGTCACCGTACTCAAGCACCGTCCGTAGGAAGCGGGTGGCGTCCTTCCCCTCCCACAGAGAGCCGGAGTAGGGGTAGAAGGAAAGCCCCTGGAAGCCCGGGTCCCTGTGAAGACGCCTGAGGGCCTCCTCCCAGACCGGGTAGTTGTCGTTCTCGCTGCCGAACTCGTCCACGATTATGCCGTCGGGCTTGCATGCGGGGTCAGAGGCGCGAGTGAGCCACTCCTGCTCCACATCCTCCACCGCCACTGGCTTTCCGGACGTGCCTAGAAGCGGGCACTCGAAAATCCACTTTCGGCCCTCCTGCCGCCATTCGGTTGCGGGTGCCCGCTCCGCGGACCCCACGATCGTGGTGACGTGAGGACAGACGTTGCGCTTGAGGAACGACCAGTCGTAAGGCCCGTACGGCTTCATGTGGGGGTCGTAGCCGAACTTGCAGAACACCATCTCGGGTATCGCGCGCACTATCAGACGCTGCGGCCGGCATGTTCCGGACTGCTGGAGACGGAGAGTGTGGTCACCGGCCGGCAATTCCCGCATCGCCTCAGCAACCGCTGAGCCGCCGCGGTCCTGCAAGATCAGGGCATCTTCCGGGCGCGCGCCGTCGAGAGTCAGGCGCAACTGCCCGCCTTCACCGACCTGCGCGCTGGAGGCGATGAACACCCAGCCGTCGCGAGGGTTCCAGAACTTGTACCTCTGCTCGCTCCCTGCGCCCGGCCTCACGTTGAGCAACTCGGTGACGAAGTTGTTCAGCACCTTCAGCCCGCTGGGTCCGCCAGGCCATGACGGACTCGCAGGCCACGTGATACGTTCCGTGATCACCGGCTCCAGCGACTCGCCCCCAGTTCCCTTGGCCGACACTCGGACGCGGTAGTCCCCCGGGGACAAGTCGCCGACCCTCAGGATCGCGTGGGCTACCGGCTCGTTCGCCAGCGGCGTGGCGGCCGAGACGCAGAGCACCGATTCGGAACCCGTGGGCAGCAACTCCGCCTGTAGATTGGGCCCCGCGGCCACGCCCCAGGGAGACACCTCGGCGTCCACGAGCACTTCCCGGCTGTGGTAGAAGGGATACAGCCTCACCGACCTGCCCACCGCGACCGTCTTCTCGATGGAGTAAAGGAGGCTTCCGGTCTCGGCGTCCCGCACCTCACAGCGGTACTGCCGGTCGCCGCTTGCAGACGGGCGGAATGGCAGCGGCGCCTCGAGGGAGGCGGCTGGCCCAAGAACCCCTACCTCCTCGCACAGGACCTGCCCGTCCGTCATATCCGATAGCGAGACTTTCAGACGCCTGGCCTGAGAACCGTGACTTACGAGGGTGAGGGAGGCATTGCTCGGCGCCCCTGCCTTGAGCATGGGAACACTAAGCGGGCCGACCAAGAAGTCACCGCCGGGGATGACCATAGTCCCAAACTGCTCCGGGTTATCCCACTCGGTTCCGGCAAACTGCCAGTGGTCGTTGTCGCGCTTGCCCACAGTGTGCAGGTGCTCGAAGTTGACCCGCCAGCGCATCTCAACTTCCGGCGCGCGTGCGATGCCCAGGGCCGCGAAGGGAATGGCGCATTCCAGCGTCCACTCGGCCGTGCCAACGTGGGCGGCTACCCGAATGCCCCCAAGGGCAAGGTGCCCGCCCGGCTGCCGGAACAACTCCTTCGTGCCCATGGAGTTCATGACCAGTTCCAGGATGTCCGGGCTCCCGCCGGTGGCATCGAGCTTGAACGCGACACAGTCGTCTCCCCAGATTGAAGCGTTGTCCTCGGTTACCCTGGCCCGTAATGAGGCCGGATCGGACTCCTGGCAACGGAACCCGAGATAGAGGTGCTCCGTGTCGGACAACGCATATGCCGTGGTCTCTCGCGTGGTAGGAGTGCCATCGGCCTCGCGAGAGAAGCCGCTCGACAGACCCGCGGTCACCCAGGCGGGGTCGGACAGGTCGCCATCAATCACCGGCGGCGCCGCGCCCGAACCTGCGGTCAGTACCTTCTTTACCGCCGCATCGGCGCCGGGCGCCAACAGCACGGCCACTGCCAACAACAAGAACGCCTTCGCTGCCATTGAAACCACTTCCTATCGGGCCTGGGGATCGAGGTCAGCGTCAGCCAGGGATGTCAGGTCCTCTTGTTGGGTCGGTCAACCGCCGGGGTAGGGCTGGACCCCGACGGAGTTGAGAGCAAGTGCCTGACCGCTTGACGTGCCGCCATTGCTGGGGTCACAGCCTATCTTAGGCTTCTGCTCCACGCAACCGGGGCCGGCGGACGAAGCGGAGGCTGATGGCTAGGGGGGGCCGCCTCAGCAGCCGACGGGTCGCAGTCCGCCACGCGACGGCACCGCGCGCTGCTCTGCTGCCTGCGGCAGCGCGGCAACGTGGTCCTGTACCCTCCTCCCGTCAACTCATCGCGCGCGCCAGCAGGGGAGCACACACCCCCGGTGAAGTAGTCCCCTCCGGTTCAGCCGGCTCAGGAGCGGATGGTGCTTGCGCCAACCGGGCCCAAAGCCTGGCCGCTGACGCCTAGCCGGAGTGCGCTGGACACCATGGGGGCGTCAGGGTAGAAGGGAGACCAAAGCCCACTAAGGGAGAGTGAGAACCGCATGGCGAAGATCGAGAGGGCCCTCATCAAGAACCCCTTCCGCGCCGATCACCCGGCAGAGATGACCGAGATCGAGAAACAGGTCAAGGCCATGGCGAAGGCGGGAACGCCGCAGACCCGCAGCGCCTACACCCCGGTGGTCTATGAGTACTGGGCGCCGTTCAACTACCCGAACTTCTGCGTCGAGTTGGGGCGCACCGATCCGTACCTGGGCGCAGAGTTCAACAACGACGGCGTCGAGTTGGACGTGCCACCCTATGGCGCCATCACCTTCGTGGAGGAGGAGCCCATCGTGGGCGTGGCGGTCATCGGCAGCGCCTGTGCCCCGCCCGGCTTTGTGCAGTTGTTCGCGGAGCCGCTGGAATGGAAGTACCCCCGCAGCGGCGTGAAGATGCGGCTGGACGGCCTGTGGGGCAAGCACATGCGCGCCGAACCCTGGGGCAAGGGGATAGACGAGGGTTACATAGACGCCGGGATGAGTTGCGCGTCGTTCCGGTTGCCCGAGTCGAAGAAGATCACGCTGATGGCCGGCAGCCAGATGATTATGGACCAGTGGGACTTCATCAACGGCCGGCACGACGCGCACTACTGCGTGCGCATAATCAGGGTGACGGTCAAGCGGCCGGTGTGAGTCGGGTTTCCCCATTGTGCGGGACACCACCCCACGGTAGGGATCTCTCAGGCGACCCGCTCCAGTGGTATTCACGCGGGCAGCCCAGGGAGGAGCATGCTTCCTGGCTCGCCTCCCGGCCAGATATGGAGCCCACACGGAGTCTCCCGAGCATGTGCGCACTTGCCCGTGCGGCGGCAGGTGGCGCGGACACAGGGGGACAGGACTCGTGGAGCAGACCCCGACTTCCTCCGGGCAACCTCCTGCATGCGAGCCCCCGCTCGTCAGGGCTGGTGGAGCAGAGCGGATTCGAACCGCCGACCTCCTCCGTGCGAGGGAGGCGCTCTCCCAGCTGAGCTACTGCCCCACTGACCCCATCTCAGCATACCCCAACGGCACACGGAATTCAAACGGACGGGCGCGCCCTAGCAGCAACTAACTCAAGCAGGCCTTCGCGGCGCTTCCACCGCTTGATCTGGCGTTCACGTTGCATTGCCGAGGCCAATGGAGCGAAGCGCCATGTTCGGACCGACTTCACAACAGCCGCACCCTAGGGCGCTCTTTCCGAGGGCGGCCACGGAGGGCCGCCCCTACGACGGGCGGGCACGGGGGCCCGCCCCTACCTGGCGACCCGTCGCCGCGTCGCCAGGGGCCGCCCACCGGTTGCGCTGTCCTCGTTCTCCACGGTTGACTGGCCACGGTGGGCTGCGTAGGCTCGGCGGCAGGACAAAGAAAAGCGAGGGTACGCAATGAGGTCACTCGTCATGCGCATAGGGCTTGTGTTCTTGTGCCTGATCGCAGCGGGGGCGGTGGCGCTGGGGCAGACGATAAGGGTGGAGCGGGTGCTGCCGCTGGCGGCGCTCGAGCAGCAGACCGCGGCGACGTACCAGTGTCAGTACGTGGGAGGCAAGGTGACCCTGGACGCGGACCTGAGCGAGTGGGCGGGCCTCCCCCTGATGGACCTCGGCGACGTGAAGTACGTGGCCTCGGACAGCGACCAATACCCCGCGACCTGGGGCGGCCCGCAGGACCTGTCGGCGAAGTTCTGGCTGGGATGGGATGAGACGGGACTCTATGTGGCGGCGCAGGTAACGGACGACCTCCACGTGCCGAGCACCTCCTACGGGCGCTACTGGGACGCCGACTCGATCGCCCTTGGCTTTGACCCCAAGAACAACGCGTCGCTTGTGGAGCAGAGCGAGGACGACGACCGGGAGTACTACTTGGGAATCACGGACGTGCAGGGCCCGGAGATTGTGGACTCGGATGAGGACGCCCCGTACAAGGAGGGCAAGATCGCGGCCCGGTTCCTGAGCGGCGACCGGGGCGACTACGTAGTGGAGGCGTGGATACCTTGGAGCGGGCTGGAGCCGCTGCACCCACCGGCGAGCAAGGCGTGCGGCTTCGCCATTCTGGCCAACGACGCCGACGGGCCACAGGGGCAGGAGGGCTGGGTAGAGAACGTACACGCGCTCTACGGCGTCGGGCCGATGGCGTATGCGCGGCTCGAGTTCGTGCCGCCGGCGCCCCGCGAGGCGAAGTTGCAGGGCGCGTTGCTCGTGCGCGAGCAGTCAATCACAGGCAACGCCGACCTGGAGGCGGACTTGGCGATTGTGGCGGGCGAGGCCGTGCCTGAGGCCACGCTTTCCGTCGGCCTCGCAGGCCCCAACGGTGTCAGCACACTACAAAAGCGGCTGAGCCTGGACCAGGGTGAGAACCGGCTCCAAGTGATCTGCCCGGGACCCACGCTTCCAGAGGGCAAGTACGCGCTGGTGGCAAGCCTGAGCGCGGGCGGGCGAGCGTTGTGGGAAGGGCACCAGGCTGGCATCAGCAAAGCCGCCGCGGACAGCCTGGCCCCGCTGGAGCCGTACGCCGCGAAGTGGAACCTGGAGGCGATCGTGCGGCGCATCCGAGCGCAGGAGCCCGCGCCGGGTGAGGAGTTGGTCTTTGCCGTAATGGGCGACAACCGCAACGGCGATCAGGTCTTCATGAAGCACATGGCCTATATCGAGAAGCAGAGCCCGGCCCGGTTCACCATCATCGGCGGCGACATTGTCCCCAGCGGCACGGTGCCCGAGTGGGAGCACTGGGTGAGCATGGTTGACCGGCTGGAGAAGCCGATAGTGCCGGTCATCGGGAACCATGACATCGGCAACGGCCGCAAGGAGTACCGGTGTCTGTTTGGCGAGCGCACGGACTTCTACTTTGACTACGCCGGCTGCCGCTTTGTCGGGATGGATAACGCGGGCGAAGGCTTCACCGAGAACCAACTGGCCTGGGCGGACAAGGTGATAGGCGAGGCGAAGGCGCAGGGGATGCGCGTCTTCGTCACGGCGCACAAGCCGCCGGCGTGCATAGAGAAATGGGCTTTCCACGCGTTCGTTGAGGGCGACGAAGAGTGGGTAACCATGCTCACCAAGCACCAGGTGGACGGCGTGTTCGTCGGGCACATTCACAGTTACGACACGGCCCTGCTGGACGGCATGCCCTCTGTGCTGACGGGCGGAGCAGGCGTGGGAGCATACGATGCCTTCGGCCCCGGGAGCGAGAAGCACCACTTCATCGAGGTCCACGTGACGCCCGCGGGCGTGCGCATGGAATGGGTGGCGCTCGACCACGTGAGGGAGCCGATCGAGTTCGGGCCCGAGACGCCGGCCCAGAAGTAGCGCGGGGGCTGCGGCGTTGAGCAATAGCGCAGCGCGGCGCCCGGCTGGACGTTCCGGTAGGCTCACGCTCGTGTTGGCGATCGCGTGCGTGGTAACGCTCGCGGTGTCTTATTCCTATTCGCAGGAGGGCGCGCTGATGAACACAAGTCCGCCGCTGGTGCAAGGTTCACGGGTCGTGATGATACGCGACGCAGGATACTTCCCCGTGCTGGCGCTCTTGCCGAGCGGGCGAGTGGTTGCGGTCCTACGCGGAGGCGCGGGGCACCTCGGCCTGGCCGGAAGGTTGGAGGCGGTGTGGAGCGACGACGGCGGCAAGACGTGGTCGCCGCCGGTGGTGGTCGCGAAGAGCGAGAGGGACGATCGCAACCCGGCGGTTGGAGTGACGCAGAG
>CAZGSV010000120.1:0-9442 GCA_964528605.1 uncultured Armatimonadia bacterium | reverse complement strand
TGCCTGACATCCTCGAGCCGAAGGAGGCAATGACCTGCGCCTGCGCCCGCAACTCCTGCCCGAGCGCCGCCTCCGGGCCCGCCGCCGCCGCCAAACCCTCAGCGCCGATCAGCAGCGCCCACAACAGGAGCCACGCGCCTATTGTCCGCCTCATCTCCGCCCTCATCCGAAGTGTATGATCCACATCTGCCCAACGTCGGGATAGAAGATGCTCGCTAGGCCCCAAGCCCCCGAGGCAAAGAACTGACCGAGCACCAGCCCCAGGAATCCCGGCGTCAGCGCACGGTACAATCGCATCCCGCCCAGTCGCTGCGCAACCAACTTAGCCAACCAAGCCGCGAAGAACGAAGACCAGATGGGATCGCCATACGAGCACGACATCGCAAAGCCCAGCGGGTGGAACGGCGAACGCAAGAACAACTTCCGCCCCAACAGCAGCACCATCGTCAACAGGAACCCCCCCAAACTCGCCATGCTGCGCAACTTGTCCGGCCCCGGCGGAGTGCGAATCGCGTTCGACAGCCGGTCGTACTCCTGTCGCAGCAACAGCACCCGGAAGCCGCCCGCCGTCGTCCCTTCCTCCAGCACGTTCGCCCCGTACTTGTAGTAGCCCACAAAGTGAATCCAGTAAGCGCACAGCAGCCCGTACACCATCGCTGCAACCATAACCCACAGCATCCGCCGGCGCGCGATGCCCCCCTCATCGGCAATCTTCAGGCTCTCCACCTGATACGCGCTGAACTCCGGAAAGTACCCCCGCGCCAGCAACATCATGCTCGACAGTACCGTTAGGCTGCGGTAGTTGCCGCCCCGCGCCAGCGCCTTGTAGCCCGCCAGATTCGTGATGAACCTCTCCTGCTGCCAGAAGGGGAAGAGCCAGATCATCGGCGCCCCGCCCTCGGCCCGCACCTTCGCATAACCAACCGCCACCGCCATCACTATCCCAAAGTAAGCCAGCGCCAGGCCTGGGCTCATCCCCGCGGCGATGGCGAAGGCGAGCATCACCCCCACCGCCCCCACCCCCAGCAGCACCGCCGTCCGATAGCGCAGCGGCTCGTCCGTGTCCGCCAGTTCGCCCTTCCCGCCCAACACCTTGCGGAACACCGCCAACAAATGCTGCCGGCTCACGTAAAGCACCGAGACCGCCAACGCCAGATAAACGCCCGTGCCCTGTTCCTGATCGAACGGGAAGAAAGGAATCTCGTAGCCCCACGCTACCGCCCCCACCGCCTCAAAACGCAGCAGCATGTAGAAGAACCACACCGAGAAAGAGATGTCCAAGGGCACCAGGAACGCGAACCCGAGTATCTCCGGGCGGAACACGATGGTCACCGGCAGCAGCGCGTTCCACGGGCGTTCCGTGAACAAAGCGCCTATCTGCACCCCCCGCCCTAAAGCCGGCACCGACGGGTTAAGCGCCTTGGCGATGTTCAGCCCGTCAAAGACCACCGCCGCGATGAACCCGGTCCACATGATCGGGTTGCGGAAGAATGCTCCCGCCCGCGTGCGCGAGCCCCCCACCCCCCCCGCCTCCACGGTCATCTGCACCGGAAACTCCACCAGCGGAAAGGTCAGGCGCTCCCGATCAACCCACTGCCGCCGCAGTACGCACAGCGCGGCCATCGTGGCCAGATACACGGCCAGAAAGAAGATGCCCCAGAGCGTCAGATAGGACGCCCACTGCCCCCAAGGCACCCGCTCGTTGTCCGCGCCCTCGTAAAGCGTGCGTATCAGTTCCTGGTCGCGCGGCGCATACCATGGCTTCATGTAGGACGCAATCTTGCCGTACTCGTTCTCCGCGCTGGCGAAGTAGCGCGGCACCGTCAGCGACGGCCCCAGTAGCCGCACCACCCCTACCGACGACATCGGCACGCACACCGTCAGAAACGCGTAGGCGACCAACAGTTGCCCCTGCGAGAGCCCCAGCCGCGCCCACAGCCGGCGAATCAGAGGGTTCACGCCCACCAGAAACAGAAGTCCCACTACAGCCGGGATGGGGGGAACCGCCTCACTCACCTGCGTCGTGAACCCGATCAGTTCGGCGTCCCGTACCCATAGGTGGCCCAGGAAGCCCAGCACCGCTGCGACCACCAGTGCCACCGCCATCCCCGCACGCGAGAGCGGAGCCCCAGTGCTGGGGCTTTGCTCCCCCGCCTGCGTGGATATCCCCTCAGATTGCATTTGGCTCCGGAGTGCGGCTCGTCCGCCTAACCAAGCCCCTCGGCGATCGCCGGGCACATGCAGCAGGCCGGAGTATATGAGCGCCCTACCCCTCGGTCAAGCAAAGGGCGGCGCACGGCGCCGCCCCGCAGTCTCGCTGCATTCGATGTGATTCAGCCGACGTCTGTTGGCTTCGACTTATCAGCCCTCAATGCCCCAGGCTCGGCTGCTCGGCGCGGCGCCGGCGCAGCACACCCGGAAGCCACACCGCAAGGCTCAACACGAAGAGAACGGGAATCCATATCAGCGCCGTCACCCCCAGCCACAACCCCCCGCGCGCCATGCCGCCCAGTACTCTCGTGGTGGCGCGCCAGGCAATCTTAGCCGTGGTGCTCAACTTCCACTGCTGCGGCGCCGGCACAACCGCAGCCGGTTTCTGCGTGAGGTTCACCGTCAGTGTGGAAAGCGCCACCTGGTCCGCCAAGTAGTTCAGTTGCCCCCGCGCCGACTCAATCTCGCCTCGCACCCGCGTCAACTCCCGCTCGTAGGTAAGAATGTCCGACAGGCTGCGCACCTGCTTCATGAACTGCAGCAGCATCGCTTCCTCCGCCTGCTTGTTGCGTACCTGCGCTTCCAGGTCCACCCACCTCTGGCTCACGTCCTCCGAACTGACGCTTATGCTCGTGACCTTGCCCACGTCCCGCAGCGCCCGCAGCGCCTCGTCCAGCCTCGCATTCGGCAGCCGCAGCACGATGGTCGCCCTGTACCCCTCCTTCTCAGAGCCACCGAAGTTGTTGCCGCCAACGAAACCGCCCAACCGGAACGCCAGCCCCACCACTTTGTCCTGCGCCGCCTGTGCGTCCGCTACCTCGAGGGAAATCGTCCCCGTCCGGATCACCTTCAGCCCCAAGAAGGACCAACCGGCGCTCCCGACGTCCGGCGCGCTCGTCCCCGCCCCGGCGAGTCTCTCTTGTTCGGCCGGCGCCGCCGCCTTCCGGGCGTAAGCGGGCGCCGCCTTCTTGGCCTCGAGGGAGACGCCCCCGCCAGTCCGATATGCCACACGCTCACCGCGCGTCGCGCGCGCCATCTCCGCGCGCTTCACCCCCGCGCAGCCCATCGCTACGGCCAGCGCAGCGCCCACTAGCAGCAGAAGACTCTTGCGCGTCTTGCTCATCCTGGGTGCCTCCCATTGCCTGATCTGCCCTTTAGACTCAGGCGGGCGGCGCCAGGTTCCGCGCTGGGGCTAGCCCTGCGGGTTGATCACCACCTTGATGGCGCCGGTGCTCACCTTGTTCGCCGCCATCCGGAACGCCTCCTCCACCCGCAGCAGCGGGAAGCGGTGAGTGATCAGCGGCCTCACCTTGACCCGGCCGCTCGCCAGCAACTGCAAGCCGATGAGGAACTCCCGGTAGTTGTTGTTCGCCGAGACCGTGACCGACCGCTCCCCCGCCAGCCGGAGCGGCTCCACCGTTGCGCCACCCGCCAGGCCCGCCATGAGCACAATCCGCGCCCCTGGGGCAGACACGGCCACCGCCTGCTGGAGCGTCTCCGCCGCCCCGACGGTGTCAAAAATGGCGTCCGCCCCCAGGTCCCCCGTCGCCGCGGAGACGCTGTGGACGACATCCTCGGAGCGCGCGTCCAGCACCCAGTCCAGCCTCAGTTCCCGCGCCGTCTCCAGCGCCTTGTCGTAAACGTCCGACACCGCCACCAGTCGCGCGCCGTAAGCCTTCGCTACCTGAGCCACGCTCAGCCCGATGGGCCCGCAACCCAGCACGAACGCCACCTCCCCGGACCGCAGTTGCGCGCGATTCACCGCGTGCACCGCGACGCCCAAACCGTCGAGGAAGACGCCTTCATCAAAGGTGACGTGGTCCGGCAGCGCGTAGCACATCTCGCCCCACGCCGGACACATCTCCGCCATCGCCCCCGGATTCCACTCCAGGTCCTTCCAGCCCGCCCCATGACCGATGTGCTCGGTGTTCGGGCACAGGTTCTCACGGCCTGAACGGCACTGATGACAGATCCCGCAGCCTCGGAACGCCTGCACCGCAACCCGGTTGCCGATGAGCGGCCTCCATCTCGGGCTCCCGGCCGACGCCACCACGCCCGAGAACTCGTGCCCAAGTATCATCTTGGGGGGATTCGCCCGCTCCTCCCCTAGCGTGTGCATCGCCCAGGGGTTCTCGCCTTGGAGATAGCGCAGGTCGCTTCCGCAGATGCCACACGACTCCACCCGCACCATCACCTGGTCGTCGCCCAGGGGGGGCACCGGCACCTCCTGACAAGCGATCATGCCTTCCCCCAGAAGGACCGCTGCTCTCATCCGCGCATCCCCTCTGGCATCAGACTCACCCCGGGCCGGCTTCGCTCATTCGCTTGACCTCGGTCACGCCCGTCAACACCTGCGCCGTCAGCCTGGTGCTCATCGCCGCGCCTGGCCCCAAGGACAGGTGCATGCCATTCTCGATCGCGCGCGTGAGCACGGCCGGCCACGAACTGAACGGCTCAACCGCAACCGTGTACGCCTGTCCGTACCACGGCCAGCCGAACTCCCCGCCATAGACGGCCCACATCCACAGGCACCGGAAAACCGCCGGGTCAAACGTCATCCCGAAGCCGATCTTCTTGCGCTCATTGACCAACGCGTACCAGCCCTCCCGCAGGTCCGTCAGGTAGAACATGTCGGAAACGCGCGCGCTCGCAGGCAGCACTCGACTAATGTCTACCCTCTGTCCGTCCCGCGTCGTCCCGTGAGGCCACCGGAACTCCTGCCCCGGCGAGAAACGCGTCGTCGGCGCAAGCGTCTGCTCGTTGACCACCCGCTCGGCTGGCGTAAAGAGAACGCAGTGCTCGTCGAGAAAGTTGCCGCCCAACGCCGGGTGATGACCCCACATAAAGGCCATCTCCTCCTCCCCCGTGTTCCGCACCGTTTCCTCGATCGCCAACAGAGCCCGTCCCGAGCCCAGGCTCAGTGTCTTCTCTACCACAAAAGGTGACCGCAGCGTGGCTACCGAGAACTTCACCGACACTTCCTCCGCCGCCTCGTACACAACCTCCACCTCCCACGGGAGCCCCCACAATTCCCCGTGCAACCCGTACTCCGCTCCCTTGTAGGTGCAGTTGCGCCCGCCGTTGGGGAAGATCTCCTGCCAGCCCCCCTCGTACCCGTCCGTGAAGGGGCCCTCCGAACCTCCCACGCTGGTCTGCAGCCGCAGCGGATTGCGCAGCCCGCACGGCGACCGCCACATGAACTCCGTGTCGCTGGGCTTGTGCAGCAACTCGATGATGTCAGTCCCCTTGTCCGCCAACACCACCACGCGCAGCAACTCATTCTCCAGCACCACCGCCCGCATGCCGTCGAGTTGCCAGCGCGTCTCCACACGGCAGCCCCACTTGTGATGCGGCGGACGACGCACTCTCAGCCCCGCCTTCCTCTCCTAGCCGACCATCGCCACGCGCCAGACCCCCCCTGGCCTACAGAGCGACCACGCGGCCGGTCTTCGCCGACCGCTCAATCGCCTCGAGTATGCGCACGTTCTCCACGCCGTCCTCCATCGGCGCCATCGGCTTGCGCCCCGCCGCCACGCAATCGGCGAAGTGCTTGATGCTCGCGGCCGCAAAGCCCAGTTGCTCGCCATGCACCTCCGGCATCACCAAGACGTCGGGATACGCCGCTTCCTTCTCACTGTAACACTCCACAATGCGGCTGTGGCTCAGGTCGCACCGCACCGTCCCCTTGCTCCCGACCATTTCCATCTTGAAGTCAAAGATGCTCGGTTCGGATTCGGTCAGTAGCCAGCAGTTCTCCACCACCGCGCACGCGCCGCCTTTGAACTCCAGCGTCGCTTGGTAGAAGTCCGGCGTGTCCGCCCCCAGGCTCTTCAGCACCTCGCGCCGAGAGACGGCGTAGACGCGCTCCACCCGGTCCTCCAGCAGCCAACACAAGGTGTCCACGCAGTGACTCCCCAGGAACCACAGCACCGAGGTCTTCGACGACCACGAGAACCACTTCAGCGGCACCTCCCTGGTGTCGCTTAGCCGGTAGTACGCCATCATCACCTTGCCCAACCGCCCCCTGCTGATGGCTTCCTTCACCTTGAACATCGCCGGGCTCCAGCGATTGTGAAAGTCCACCATGGCGATGATGCCGGCCTTCTTCGCGGCCTCGGCGATCGCCCTCGCGTCCGCCACGCTCGTCGCCAGCGGCTTCTCGATCAGGAAGTGCTTGCCCGCCTTGGCGGCGGCGACCGCCGGCCCCCTGTGCGCGAAGTCAGGCGTCACGATGGACACCGCCTGCACCTCGTCCATCTCTAGCATCTTGTGATAGTCCGTGAACCAGTGCTTGACGCCGTATTGCCTGGCCGCGGCCTTCGCGCGCTTCGGGTCCAGGTCGCACACGGCGGCCAGTTTCACGCTGGGATGCTGCGAGTAGACCCGGCAGTGCAGCGCGCCGAAGATGCCCGTTCCTATCACCCCGAAGCCCACCTGCTTCGCCATGGCAGTCACTCGCTTTCTCTCCTATGGCTACTGCGGCCCAGGCCCCTTGGCCCTGCGGCGCCCCCCACTGCGCCCTCCACGCCGCGACTATATGGCTGCCCCCACAGGCTGTCAATCAACCGCGGTGTCCCAGGGCTTGTGCTGCGGCCCCATCTCGCCCTTCTCCGCTTCGCCCGCCGCCTGGCGCGACCCCTCGCCTCGCTCCTCGCCGCTGAGCGGCCAGCGCTCCGCTATCTCCCTCACCACCGCCAGCGAATCGTAACCCCGAATCGGCTCCTCGGCGTAACCCTCTTCGATAAAACGCTGGGCAATCTCACGCGCCTGCTTGTCAACCACGGCCTCCTCCACCGAGGTCCGGCCCGCCGCAAGCGCCTCCTTCGCCGCCGCCAGATAGCGCTCCACCCGCGGCCGGTAGTAGTACCGCAGAAGTTCGTGGAAGTCCCTGCGCGCATAATCCAGCAGCGACTCGTACGACCCCAGCGTGGTGAAGATCTGCCTCAGTTCGCGCCCCACGTCACCCGCCCCCCCCGGCGCCCGCCTGGCTCTCTCGATCAGAGGCCCAAGATGGCACGCCCGGTCCGAGGCCAGAATCCTCTCCACGTCGTCAAGCAGCGCCAGCAGCACCTCGGACTCCTTCTCCAGCCGCGCCCCATCCCCCGCCTCCTGCGCCTCCAGCAGCCAGAGGAAGTGGCGGCCGTAGAGCATCGCCAGGTACTCCTTCGCGATGTCCACCACGTCGCGCCCATAGAGCGGGCTGTCGCCCAGCCCATCCGCGCATTCCAGCGCGATGTCCAACGCCTTCCTAGTGCCGCCAATGCACCGCAGTCGTTCCGGCAGCCCCTCCTCCGCCCAATCCGTCCGCGGGCGCACCTGGTATAGCGGGGGGATGAGATCGTTCCAGCCCAGCACGCTGTGCGCCAACGCCTTCAGGCAGAACGACATCCTCCGCGCGTGCCCGCCGCCGTAGCGCCGACGCGCGTAGTCCTCCAGGAACGCGTTCAAGTCCACCGCCGCCGGGTCCCAGGCCAGGCGCGTCGCCAGGTCGTAGTAGAGATGATTGTACTCCACCACCTCGGGCATTATCTGAAACGCCTCGCACCGGCTTGCCCGAGCGTCACCGACCACCTCCTTCGCCCGCCGCACCAGGTCCGCCATGTCCCCATGCAGGTTCGTGTTGCCACCGAACGAGTGCAGCACGCCAAACCCCCAGCGTCTGCCCCAGAAGTAGTCCAGTTCCTTGTAGGTCGGGCGCTCCTCGCACCACAAGTCCCCCACCAAGAAGCGGTCATTGGGAACCGCGTCCATGAACACCCGCACCGTCTCCTTGGGCCAGAACTCCTTGTCTCGGAAGGTCCACGTCGTGCAGACCCAGATCCCCTCAGGGTCGGCTTCCGCGATCATCTCGCCCGCCACGCGCGCGAAGTCCGCCTTGATCGCATTCTGTTCCTGCTCGTCGGCGCCCGGCCGAGTCTCGCCGTAGGGCTCAGCGCAGTAGATGTGCGAGGTGCCGAACAGCGCGTTGTACTCGCGGATGAAAGTCACGCCTACCTTCTTGAACAGTGGGTCCGCCGGGAAGATCGAGTACCGCGGCGCAAAGTCCAGCCACTGTATCTTCACGTAGCGCGCCTCCGGGTGCGCCTCCACCAACGCCGGAGAAACCGAGCCGACCCACACCGGGCTGATGGTGTCAATCCCCAGGCTGCGCGCGTAGTCAATCACCTCACGGCAAAACTCCGTCTGCGCCTCGTCCTCGGCAGTGGTCGGCCCCATATCCACCCCAAAGGCCGCCATCGTCCGCTTCAGCGGTATCGCCGAAACGAACGGCTCCGCAAGATACAGTTGGTTGATCTTGTGCTTCGCCGCCCAGTCTATCTGTCGCTTCCAGTCCTCAAGCCCCCACCAGCGCGCGGAGTAAGTGAAGATGCAGCCTTGCAGATACTCGCGCACGCGGAAGTGCGGACGGCTCGAGACACTGATGGGAGGCAGCGCCAGGTCGGCCGCGCGCGGAACCTGCTCGCCGTCCCAGAAAAAGCCCACACCGACGTACCGCTCCAGCAGGTCGTACACCGCATACAGCGTTGCGCGATCCCGGCTGCCGCCCAGCACCAACACCGGCCTGCCTTCCACCGCCGTGCTCTGAATCACGAAGCCGTCCAGCCCGGGGTTTTCGGCGGACAGCGAGATCTTTCCCGCCTGGACCAGCGAGGCAATGGCCGGATTAGTCTCCGCCCGCCCAATCAGCACCCAGGCCCGGTCGCCGCCACCGGCGGCCTCATCGGTGCTGATGATCGGCAGACTGGCGCCCGTGACGGCCTGCACGTAGCGCTGTAGCTCCGCCGCCGCATGTTTCTCGATCTCCGTCGCCGCCGGGCCCAACACTATGACAGCCTGGCCCTTGCTGCCACGCACCAGCGGCACGCCACCGCCCACGTCGCCCTCCGCCGCCGCAGATAGCAGCAGCACACCCAAGACCAAACACATGGTCGCAATAACGCTCACCATTTCAGTCAACCGCCTTGTCATGGGGAGGCAGCATACCGGGTGCCGTGCCCACCTTCAAGGTCACCCCTTGACAGCCGCCGCCCGCGGCAGTACGAAAACAACCCAGGTGAGGGCCATGTCTTCCGTCTACACTCCCCAGACGGCGCTTGTGGTCATTGACATGCTCAACGACTTCGTGCTCGAGGGCGCCCCCCTTGAGGTCCCCGCCGCCAGAGGCATCATCACCCATATCGCCGGCGCCGTCGCCCGCGCCAAGCAGGACGGCGCGCCGGTGGTCTACCTG
>CAZGSV010000119.1:0-9536 GCA_964528605.1 uncultured Armatimonadia bacterium | reverse complement strand
GCCACTCGCGGGCCCTTGCCCCCTCGCGGACATTCTCAATAGCTCTCATCGCGGCACCCGGCCGCCGCCTTCCGGCGCGGAGCCTAGCCGCTGTGAGTAACGAAGTTCACCTGCAGATTGCTCACTAGCGTGCGCAGTTCCCGCGCCTCCTGCGCCTCCACGTGCCCCTCGAGTCGTTTGGCAATGAACTCCACGCAATCTATGATGGCCCTGGCCTGCTCCAGGTCGCGTGTGACCTGCCCCGTTGCCGGGTCCGCCATCAACCCCAGGTTGATCCACGCCTGCTGGTAAAGCAGCCCCACTACCCACAGCAGCAGCGCATAGGCGTTCGTGGGTTCGGCCGGCTCAGGCCTTTCGGCATCCGCCTCTCCGGTCGAGGCACGCTCGCCGATAGGCTGCTCCCCAGCAGCGCCTTCCGAGCCGGGCTGCCCCTCTCCCTGTGCAGCGCCGCCCTGCTGCTCCCCCTCCGGCTCCGCAGCGCGGGCCGCCCGCTTGTCAACCACGGGGATCTCCTGGTCTTCGCGTTCCTCCACCTTGACATGCACCCCAAACGGCCATCATCGCACAGGCGCCGGCCGTGCCCGCCCGCTGTCATAGCGACCCCTTCGTCCAACTACCAGCGCCGCAGCGGCCGGGGGCAATCCCTGCCGTTACTGTCCCTTCGGCTGCGCCCCGGTGTTTGGCTCAGGCGCTGCCTCCTCTGGCGTGGGCGCGGGCTGCTTGATCTCGCCTCCAGCCCCGGCCCCCGGTGCCGTAGTCGCCGGCGCCGCGGGAGGCGCCTTCTTCACAGCGCCCGGCCCTTCTCGTGGACCTCTTGGCTTCCCCTGTCGCGTGAAGGGCACCGGCGGCCGCTGATACACGTACTGCCAAATCCCGATGATGATCAGCAGGACCACAATCACCACGATTACGACCACTGCCGGGCTCACTTGTCGCCTCATTGCCGTGCTCGCTCCTTTCCGATCACCCGCCGAATCGGGCCCCTTCCCAGCACAACCCTCAGTCTAGCAGAGCGTCGCAGCCCATTCCACCACCGCCCCTGCTCACTTCCTCCGCCCCCCCAGCACCGGCCGCGGACGGTCCGCCTCACG
Source organism: uncultured Armatimonadia bacterium (assembly GCA_964528605.1). Lineage (GTDB taxonomy): Bacteria > Armatimonadota > Zipacnadia > CAZGSV01 > CAZGSV01 > CAZGSV01. Next base: position 8,445 of record CAZGSV010000119.1, on the reverse strand, counting down.
CGCGTCTCGCTCCCGCTGCGCCGCCGCAAATCCGCGGTTCATCACCACTACCCGCCGTACCAGCATCCCGCCCAGCGCCAACAGCACCCCCACCAGCGCAACCTTGTACCAGCCCGCCTGGTACCCAAGGAAGACCAGCGGCCAGAGCGCCACCAGCGCCAGGACCATGAAGACCGCCTCAGCAATCTCTATTCGACTCACGAACACTCACCCCCTGGCCGCGCCGGCCTCGCTTCGCCCGCGCGTACCCTCTCATGACCGACCACCCGGCCGGAGCCCGGTCGCGCGGCCCAGCCGCTACTCCCAGGCCTTGACCGCCAGCACCGCATTCTGTCCGCCGAAACCGTAGGCGTTGCACAGCGCGGCCCGCACCGGCGCCTCGCGCGCGCGGTTCGCCACGTAGTCCAAGTCGCACTCCGGGTCCGGATTCTCATAGTTTATCGTCGGCGGGATGATGGAATGGTAGCACGCCAGCACTGTGGCGACCATCTCCACCGCCGCAGCCGCACCCAGCAAGTGCCCGGTCATGGACTTGGTCGAACTCGCCGCCAAGCGCCCCGCATGGCCACCGAAAACCGTGTGGATGGCCTTGGTCTCCACGCGGTCATTCAGCGGCGTGCCCGTCCCGTGCGCGTTGATGTAGTCAACCTCCTCCGGCCGCATGCCCGCCGACCGGAGCGCCGCCTGCATCGCCCGCGCCGGCCCGTCGCCCTCCGGCGCCGGCTCCGTGATGTGAAAGGCGTCCGCGCTCATCCCGTAACCTACCAGCTCCCCGTAGATGTGGGCTCCCCGCGCCACCGCATGCCCCTCCGTCTCCAACACCAGCACCCCGGCGCCCTCGCCCATCACAAAGCCATCCCGCAGCGCATCGAACGGCCGGCTCGCCCGCTCTGGCTCGTCATTCCGCGTCGAGAGCGCCCGCAGCGCCCCGAACCCCGCGATACCCATCGGCGTGATCGCCGCTTCCGACCCTCCGGCCAGCATCACGTCCGCCTCCCCACGCCTGAGTATCTGGAAAGCGTCGCCTATCGCGTGGGCGCCCGAGGCGCAAGCCGTCGCCACACAACTCCCAGGGCCCTTCGCGCCCAGCACGATCGAAACCTGCCCGGCCGCCATGTTCGCGATCATCATCGGCACGAAGAAAGGGCTCACCCGGTCCGGCCCGCGGTTCCGCAGGGCGTCGAACTGATGTTCCCAGGTCCAGATGCCCCCGATCCCCGACCCCACGATAACCCCGACCCGGTCCGCGTTGCTGTCGTCAATGCTCAACCCCGCATCCTGGCAGGCCATGAGCGCCGCCGCCACCGCGAACTGCGCGAAACGGTCCATGCGCTTCGCCGCTTTCGGCTCCATCCACTCCCGCGGGTCGAAATCCCGCGCCTCGCCCGCGATGCGCGTGGCGTACCCCCGGCAGTCGAACTGGGCTATGTGGGAGATGCCGCTCTTGCCCGCCACCAAGGCTTGCCAGAAAGCCTCGTGCCCCACGCCCACCGGGCTGACCACCCCAAGCCCGGTGATGGCAATGCGATCACGGTTCATGACTGTGAGTAGGGACTACCCTCCGCCAACCGACGGAAAAGCCACTGCCCTTCCTGCCGCCGCCCCTAGCGCTGTTGCTGGCTCTGCCCCAGCTTGTTCTCGATGTAACTCACCGCCTCGCCCACGGTGCGTATCTTCTCGGCGTCCTCGTCCGGGATGGATATGTCGAAGGCGTCCTCCAGCCGCATGATCAACTCCACCACGTCCAGAGAGTCCGCGTTCAGGTCCTCCTGAAAGGTCGCCTCCGGAGTCACCTGATCCTCCGGCACGTTTAGTTCCTCGACAATGACCTCGCGCACCTTCTCAAATACGGCCACGTCCGTGCACCTCCCTACGAAAGTGTCAATCCACCATCAACCACGATAACCTGGCCGGTTATGTAGCCGGCTCGCTCGGAAGCCAACCACCCCACCACCCCCGCTACCTCCTCAGGCCTGCCTAGGCGCCCCACCGGAATCCGCTCCAACAGGGCCGCCATCCGGTCCCGATAAGGATCCAGCATCGCGGTGTCCACGAACCCCGGCGCCACCGCGTTCACCGTCACCTTCCTCCCCGCCAGTTCCCGCGCCGCGCTCCGCGTCAGGCCTATCAAGCCAGCCTTGGCTGCCGCATAGTTGCACTGCCCCACGTTCCCCACCAGCCCCACCGCCGAACTTATGTTGACTACCCGCCCCCAGCGCTGCCGCAGCATCTGCCGGCTCACCGCGCGCATAAACAAGAAGGCGCCCCGCAGGTCCGCGTTCACAACCTCGTCCCACTCCTGCTCCGCCATCCGCACCAGAAGCGCGTCCCGCGTGACGCCCGCGTTGTTCACGAGAATATCCAGACGCCGGAATTTGTCAAGCGCCGCCCGCACGACTCCGTCCACCTGATCCGCCACCGTCACCTCAGCAGGCACCACCAGGCTCTCCCGCCCCAGCCCCCGTACCACCGCCGCGCTCGCCTCGAGCGCCTCCATGCGCCGCCCAGTCAGCACGATATCGCACCCGGACCGGGCCAACTCCTCGCATATCGCCCTTCCTATGCCCCCGCTCGCTCCCGTTACCAGCGCCACCCGCCTCTCCTCAGTGCCGCTCATGCGCCCGCCTCCTCCATGAGCCCCTCCGCTGACTTGCCATCGTGCACCGAGAACACCCTCACTCCCGGCGCTATCCGCTTCACCAACCCCGACACCACTCGCCCGCCGAACTCTACGAAATCCGCCACGCCTGCCTCCGCCACCATCCTCCGCACCGATTGCTCCCACAACACTGGACGCGTTATCTGCGTCAGCAGCGCCTCACGCAACTCCTCCGCCGCCGTGTGTGCCGTCGCATCCATGTTGCAGTAGACCGGCGCGCGAGCATCCCTGATAGCGGCCTCCCTCAACGCCCCCTCAAACTGCTCTGCTGCTGGCTGCATCAAGGCGGAGTGAAATGCGCCCGACACCTTCAAACGCACCACTTTCGCTCCCCGTTCCGCCGCCAGTCGCTCCGCCCTCTCAATCGCAGTCGCCTCTCCCGACAGAACCACCTGTCCGGGGCAGTTCCAGTTGGCCACGCTCACGCCCGCCTCCTCTGCCAGGGCCGTCACCGCCTCCTCGTCCAGCCCCAGAACCGCGCTCATAGCGCCGTCCCGGGTGTGGGCCGCAGCCTGCATCGCCCGTGCCCGCGCCTCCACCAGCCGCACGCCTTCCTCAAGCCCCAAGGCGCCCGCCGCTACCAGGGCGCTGTACTCGCCGAGGCTGTGCCCGGCTACCGCCGCCGGCTCCACCAGCGACGCCTCACGCACCACGCTCAAACAGGCTATCGAGGTCACCAGAATGGCGGGTTGAGCGTTCGCCGTCTCTGTCAGCGCCTCCTCCGAGCCCTCGAAGCACAGCGCCCTTACGGCGCGCCCGGCTGCCGCGTCAGCCCGGTCGAAGACCTCACGCGCTGCCGGGAAGCGCTCCGCCAGGTCCCGGCCCATGCCGACCTTCTGCGCTCCCTGCCCGGGAAACACGAACGCCACCGGGCCCCTAAAGCCCACGGCCAAGGCACGCTCCTGTGTCGGCGCCCAAGCCAGCAACCGGGGAGAACAGACTGATCATCGGAACGGGCACCTCGCTGGCCGCTCGGGCCGCATCAGGCGCTCAGACGACTAGCCGCGTCTTGCCCACGAACCCGCTGCCCACCGCGCGCCTCGCGACGCGGATGGCGCTCTCAATCGCGGCCCGGTTCGACCGTCCGTGGCAGATCACGCACACCCCGTCCACCCCCAGAAGCAGCGCCCCGCCGAAGCCCGCGTAGTGCACGCGGCGCTGCATGGTGCGCATCATCTTGTCGGCCGCCTCTTGCGCCAGCACTCCCCCGGAGACCGCCTCCCGCATCAATCCCATGAGTTCCTCCAGCACTAACTCCGAACACCCCTCCATCCCCTTCAACAGCACGTTGCCCACAAAACCGTCGCACACCACCACCCGAACGTCGCCGGAGAACAGCCGATCCCCCTCGATATTGCCTGCAAACGGCAGCCCGCTCTCGCTCAGCAGCCGGTAAGCCTCCCGCGCCACCTCGTTCCCCTTGCACGACTCCTCCCCAATGTTCAGCAGCCCTATGCTCGGCTCCTCATAGCCGAGCGTCTCCTTCATGTAGACATAGCCCATCTTGGCGAACTCCAGCAGGTGCGAGGGTTTGCAGTCAACGTTGGCTCCGGAATCCACCAGCGCCACCGCACTCCTGTCCGCCGCCGGCAGCACCGTCAGAATCGCCGGCCGCTCCACCCCCTCCAGCCGCCCAAGCAGCCGCAGCGCCGCCGCCACCGCCGCGCTCGTATTCCCCGCTGAGATGAGCGCCTCCGCCTTCCCCTCCTTGACCAGCCTCGTCGCCGCCGATATGGAGGTGTCCTTGGCCGCCCAGGCCTCCGAAAACCTGGCCTGCATGGGGATTACTTCCTCTGCGTGATGGAAGAAGAGCCGCTCGTTGGCCGGCGCCCCCTCAGGCAGCGCCAGCCGCAACTCCTGCTCCCGGCCCACCAGGACGATCTCCAAGCCCTCTTCCTGCAAGGCTCTGACCGTCCCGGCCACGATCTCCTGCGGGGCGTGGTCTCCGCCCATCCCGTCCACGGCGATCCGGATGGCGCCGCCAGGCATATGTCAGCCTACTCTTTTTCAGCCTTAGGCTGGAATATCTGCACGCCCTTGTAATAGCCGCAGTGTGGGCAGGCCGCGTGCGGCCGCTTCAGCTTCCCACACTGCGCATTCGGGCACGCAACCAGCGTGGGCGCCGTCAAGCGCCACAAGGAACGATGGGTCCTAGTACGGGACAACGGTGCCTTTTGCTTGGGGAGTGCCATGGCATTATCATTTTAGAAGCCCAGCGTATGCCTGTCAAGCGCCATCAAATAGAGGTAATTCTATCGGGATAGTGGCCAATTGGGGCCTATCTCCCCACCCCCACCCGGCCCCCCACGCCACGTTGGCCAGGGCGCCGCCCCGCCCCGTCCCCCTTCCAGGCAGACGACTGCCCCGTCACGGTAACTACAGATGACCTCGAACCTCCCGTCGCCCAGCAAATCCACCACCGCAGGGCTCGAGGCCACCTTCTGCGTGCGCCGGTAAGCCCACTCCAGCCGCCCGTCCGCGGACAGGCAGTAGAGCATCCCCGTGCTGCTCCCCGCCAGCACCTCCAGTCCGCCGTCGCCGTCCATGTCCGCAATCGCAGGATTGGAGTCTGCCCCTCCGATGCTGTAACGCCACCGCTCCCGCCCGTCGCAGCCGACACAGAACAGCCACTGCCTGCTGTCCGCGAAGACGATCTCTAGCGCCCCGTCCCCGTCCAAATCGGCTGCCGCCAGCGAGGAGTCTATCGGCTGGCCTGCCTCAAACCGCCACTGCTCGACGCCCGCGCCGTTAACGCAGTAAAGCCGCCCATCGTCCGAGCCGAACAGCACTACCGGGTCAGCGGACGCGGACAGCCGGCCGTCGATCGGCCCCGAGGAGCACGACGACTTGGTGACGAACGCCCACAATGCCGCTCCGGCAGCGCTGAAAGCCTGCACCGTCCCATTCTCACAGGGCACAATGACCTCCAGGCCCGGCGCCGCGTTCACGTCCGCCACGCCAAGCGGCCCGTTGACCGGCGTCCCCGCAGCAACCCGCCACAGCAGGGCGCCGTCGCCTCGAAATGCGCTCACCTCGCCCGACAGGTCGCCCACCACGACCTCAAGCGCCCCGTCCGCGTTGATGTCGGCAATCGCCGGCCCGCCCCACTCCACCTCTCCCGCCAACTCAGCCTGCCATCTCACCACGCCCTGCCCGTCAACGCATGCCAGCCGTCTGTCCTGCCCAGCCGCCACAGTCTCTGGTGTGCCGTCCCGGTCCAAATCACCTACCGCGGGCGTTGAGGTTATGGGCTTAGTGGAACGGTACAGTCGCCTCGTCGCCCCAAGGCCGGATATCGCCAACACCTCTCCGTCGCCGGTGGCGGCTACCATTTCTGGGGTGCCGTCGCGGCCAAAGTCAGCCGGCAGCGGCGAAGCGTAGCAGGAGCGCGTTTCCGGGGCGGCCTCCACTTCCCACCTTACCGGCGGTGAGACAACCAGGCCCACTACGAGGTCCTTCCCGCCAACCAGTGAGGACCGCAACTCATAAACCCCCGCTGCCATCTCGCGAGGCACCATGAACGAACACCGAGCCTGCGGCCCTACGCGCCCGGCCCCCGGCACCAGGTTCACCCGAGCCTTCACGCTGCCCACGAGCGTGCCCTCGCCTTTCTCCCGGTATACAGGCCACTCGAACGCTCCCTCGCTGAGCACCCCCGAGCCGCACCAGAACACCCCCGTTCCCCCGGCCGCCACGACCACGCTGCTCGGCGCGACCTCCGGCCGCAGCTGACCAAAGACCTCGCTCCCAGACCCCGTCACGAAAACCGGCTTACCTGTGGCCTTCCAGACCAAGACCCCGCCCGGCGTGGCCACGCTCTGGCCCGCCCCATTGGGCTCAACAACCTCTACCTTCTCGGCGTACACCGGCACACGCACCTCGAGCGGCTCGCCCGCGCTCCATAGACCCAGCACCGGCGCCCCTTTCTTGCGGAACACGTACGCTCGCGCCGGCTCGGCCACCTGAAGCCTCCCCGCATACTCAGCCCCCCCGAGCGTGTTGGTCACCGTCCGGTAAGCCCAATACGCCGGCGCCGGCTCGTAGCCCTCCCGATCGAGCATCAGCCCGTACTTCCCGCCCTGGAAGTTGTACCAGAAGGTCTTCTCAATCCCCAGCCGGAATCCCTCAAGGAACAGCCGCACCAGATAGTTGGCCTTGTCCTCCTCGGTCACCCCGGGGCTGGCGGCGTCCCACCCCACCTCCGTGTTCCAGATCGGCTTGTTCACCCCGTACCGCCACATCACCTCCCTCACCTGGTAGATCTCCTCCTCCAACCCAATATCAGGCAGCGAGCGGTAACTGTGAAGTGAGAGCACGTCGAAGTACTTCCCTCCACCGTTCTCCAGCACCTTCTCGATGAAGCCCACGTCAATGCCCGCGGTGCACGGCGCCAGCACTACGCATTCCGGGTTCGCCCGCTTCGCCGCCTCATAGGCCGCCTCCAGCAGCCGCGCGTACCGCTCCGGCTGCGGCCTCGGCCTCCAGAAGGCGTCAATGTTCGGCTCGTTCCAGACCTCCCAGTAGCGCACCTGCCCCTGGTAGTGCCCGACGACCGCCGCCACGTAGTCCCGCCATTGGGTCAGCGACTTGGGCGGGTAGTAGATCGTCTCCCACCCTCGCTTCTTCACCGGGATGGTGGACGCCCAGTTCGGCGGCTTCCCCAGCATCCCCAGAACCTCCATCCCGTAGGAGCGCACCAGCCGCACCTGCTCGTCCTTCCACACCCAGTGCCCCGGCTCCGGCTCCGCCTGATACCAGTAGAAGGCCTCCCAGTAGTCGTGCGCTCTGACCCAGCCGACGCCGGCATCGCGCGACAACGCCAGCGCCTCCGGAACCGCCGGCGGATGGCACCCAAATGGCGACGACTCGTCCGCCCCTGCCGGCCCGCCCAACACCGCCCACGCAACCGCCACCAGCCCCACCCCCACGAGGAGCAAGGCCCTCATTGCTGGCGATACCGATTGGTTATCGGCAGCCGCCGGTCCTTGCCGAAGGCGCGACTGGTCACCCGGATGCACGGGGGCGCCTGCCGCCGTTTGTACTCCGCGCCGTCCACCATCCGAATCACCCGGTCCACCGTCTCCGGCGCAAAGCCCATCTCCACAATCTCATCCCGGCTGCGGTCGTTCTCGATGTACTCCGCCAGGATCGGATCGAGCACCTCGTAGGGTGGCAGCGTGTCACTGTCCCTCTGGTCCGGCTTCAACTCAGCCGTGGGCGGCCGCTCCAGTACCCTCTGCGGGATGATCTCGCGCGGCGAGATCTCGTTGATCCGCCGGGCGATCTCGTAAACCATGGTCTTGGTGACGTCGCCCAGCACCGCGAACCCCCCCGCCATGTCCCCGTAGAGCGTGCAGTAACCCGTGCTCAGTTCGCTCTTGTTCCCCGTAGTGATGACCAGCCAGCCGAACTTGTTCGAGAGGGCCATGAGCAGCGTCCCGCGAATCCGCGCCTGTATGTTCTCCTCGGCCACGCCCACCTCCGTGCCCCTGAAGGCCTCGTCCAGCGCGGATAGGTAAGCCCCGTGCAACCCGCCGATCGGGATCGTGATCGTCCGAATGCCCAGGATCTCGGCCACCCGTCGCGCGTCCTCTTGCGTCTCGTGCGCCGAGAATTGCGACGGCAGGAGCGCGCTCACGACCGCCTCCGGCCCCAGCGCCCGCGTCGCAATCGCCGCCGTCACCGCTGAGTCCACCCCCCCGCTGATCCCCAGCACAACCCCCTGGAAGCCATTCTTCCTCACATAGTCCTGCAAGCCCAACTCCAGCGCCGCCAACACCTCGTCC
>CAZGSV010000118.1:0-9638 GCA_964528605.1 uncultured Armatimonadia bacterium | reverse complement strand
ATAGTGGTGGTAGTACGTGCTACCGCCTCGTCGTTGGCTAATCAGACTCCCGCTCGGATCAATGGTGTACGCCACAGTCATATCCTTGCTGTTGTCGGACTCGAAGAGGTACGAGTATAGCGGCGCGCCAGTGTCGTAGTAGAATCGCGTCTCCCAAACGTTGCCCTGGCCGGAATCGTGGCCGCTCCTCACCCTCATCCCGTCACCGTCATACTCGTAGACGTAATCATCACCGGACGGGTTGTCTATCTTGCTGAGGGCGTTTTCGTAGTTCCAAGTGTAGTTGGTGGTGGCGCTGCTCTCCGTTTTTGAAGCCGTGTTGCCGTTGGAGTCGTAGGTGAAGGTGGTGTTCCCGGCGGCGCTCATCTGGTTCATGTTGTTATACGTGTACGAAGTCTGATTGCCGTCCTTGGTCTGCGTCGCGCGGTTGCCGACGTTGTCGTAGGTCCAAGAAATGGAGTAGATGGTGGTGCCGCCCGAGTCCTTCATTACCTCGCTGGTGAGTTCATAGACGTTGTCGTAGCCGTAATCGGTGTAATCGCCGTTCGCCTCGGTCATCTTGGTCGGATTGCCCGCAGAGTCGTACTGGTAGGTGTAGGAAGAGATGACGGTGGCGTCGGACTTCTTATTCGTCACCGAGGTGACGAAGTTGCGGTTGTTGTAGGCGTAGTCGGTGTAGGCGCCGTTGGCCAGCGTGGTCTTGGAGAGCCGACCACCGGTGTCATACTGATACGAAGTCTGCTCGCTGTTGCGGTCCGTAAGCGAAGTCAGGGCGTGCATGTTGTTGTAGGAGAACGAGACGCTGCCGCTGAACTGATCGGTCCACCCGGAACGCAGCCCGCAGTCATTATACGAGTAGGTGATGGTCTTCCCGTGCACGTCCGTCACCGTGCTGAGTCTCCCCGCTGAATCGTAAGTGTAACCCGTCGTGCCGGCGGCATCAACCATCTGCGTCCTCTGCGCCCGGCCGTTGTAGGTGGAGGTCGTCGGCTTCTTGCTCTTGTCAGTGGTGCTGGTGGTCGTGAGGTGCCCCTCTTCACCGCACCCGGAGCGTGACGGACGGCGCCTCCACCGGGCCTGTCCACGCCTGGAGCCCGAACTCGCTTCCGGTTTCGAACCCGAGACGCAGCTGTGCGCGGTAGGTATGGCCAGATACCAGGGACCAGTCGGACAGATGCAGCCTACCCGTGCAGCCCACAACTTGCCCAGGCCCCAACTCGCGAAACGCGCTGCGACGGAACCCCATCTTGTACAGCACCCCGTGGTACGTGTACCGTCGCCCGGCCTCGTCCACAAGGGTGAGCGCCTGGCGTACGACCCGCAGGGACTGGGCCGGGCCGACACATACTGTCTGAGCTGTGTTGCTCTGGTTGGCGAGGATCGCCACGAATGGAACGTTTTCGCTTTTGTCGACCGTGGAAGGGCTCAGGAACCAGAAGTAAAGCCGCATGTCTCCGTCCGGCTGCTGCGTCGGCTCGGTCGCCGACTTCGTCGGCTCAGGACCAGCATCATGTTGCTGCCTGGCAGCCCGGCAGCCGCAAGCCACAACCACCAGTACCAGGCCGGTGATCACTGACCAGCGGGAGGCCCGCACCACCGTCACCTGCCGGTGCCCCAGAGGCCCGGACACGCCGCCACCGCAGCCGCACACGCTGCCGCGGGCGGGTTGGGCTGACCCCGCCGCAGGCGGGGCCACAATTGTTCGGCGTGCTGTGGAAAGGCGGGATAGGTGTAAGAGGTCTGGCGGGTCGTCAATCCTGCCACCAGCATCCGGTTTCCCATCCGGAGAGCCCCCTTCTTCAGCCCCTCCACCCTCTCCGCCAGCCAGAGCGGCACATGACACCGGAACCAACTACTAATAATGATATCACGCCCGCGGATTGCTGTCAAGTGGTTTTTTCCGGTTTTTTAGCCTGTGCCGCGGTCAGCAGCCTAAACCTCCCGAAACCAATCTCATTATAGGGCTCGCAACGACAGAATGAGCGCCAGTCGCAAAATGGCAACGCGGAGTCGGAGCCCCCGGCCGGCGGGCCCTACCGCCCGGGCGACTTCCGCTGGGCGCGGAACTGCTCCACGAGCGCGGCGGCGACCGGATCCTCGGGCAGCGAAAGGGCGAGGGGGTAGGAGGTGGCCTGTTGAAAACGCGGGAAGCCCGGGGGTGAGGGGTGTAGCGTCAGGCGTGCCCGCCGGACGTTCTGCGCCCGGCCCCGCCGTTGGCGGGGTCTGCCTCAGGCACGACACGGAGTCCGGGCGCTACATTGGCGTGCCATCCTGGTGAGCGCCGTTGGGCCAAGAGGACCTTCTCGGCAGAGTAGGTGGGAAGCCGGCTAGTGCGGAACCTCGCGGTAGTAGAGTATGGCCGAGCCGGGAGCCGAGGGGATCTCGACCTTTAGGTGCTGCAAAGCCTGGCCCGTGAGCACCGCGGCGTTTCCGCCGTCCTCAAACGTCACTTCGTACTCAGCGTTCGCGTCCAGCCCCTTCAGGGGCAGCGCCTTCGTCGGCTCGGCGCTCTTCTCTCGGCGAAAGACGACTGCGATGCCGGCGCCCAGGTCATCGCGGTGAAACTGGTAGCCGTACCACACCTCCTCCGCCGCGGTGTGCGGAAAGAGCGGGTAGAAGTCGCCGAGCAGATAGGGCCTGATCTTCTTGTAGAGAGCGACGGTCCTGTTGACCGCGGGCTCGACCGCATCCGAGGTGAGGTCAGTGGCCAGGATGTTGCCCGTGGTCATGGCGCTGCGGAAGAGGTAGTCGGGCTCCAGCGCGAAGTCGCCGCAGCCGTGCATCGGCACCCAGCGGAAGAGACCACCGTTCTGCAACTGGTCCGCGGCCGGGTGCGGCCCGCTGCACTGCAAGTCGCTATGCCACAGCGGCACGCCCCTAGAAAGCGTCTCGAGGTCTAGCCGGCGGCCGCCGCTGGCGCAGAGGTCTATGACCAGGCCGGGGTGGCGTCTGCGCAGTTCGTCCCACATCGCGTAGAGGCCCTCGAGGTAGCGGATCTCAGTGATGCCTTGGCGGTCCGGGGCGTCGTTGCGGCGCCAGAAGCCGAGGGGCTCGATGTTGAAGTCCCAGCGAATCCAATCGAGGTTGGCCGCGGTGACCTGCAGGTCTATGTAATCGGTTAGCCACTTGCGCGCCTCGGGGTCGTGGAGCCGGAACAACTGGCTCCATTCTCCCTCGGGCTTCATCACCCACTCGGGATGCTCCTTGTCTATGGCGGTGCCGAAGTGCACGCGCTCGGGCTCGAACCAGAGCAGGTACTCGAGCCCGGCGGCGTGTGCGGCTTCGCCTATCGGTTTCAAGCCGTGGGGATACTTGACCGGGTCAGGAACCCAGGTGCCGGTGCCGTCAGGGAACCCCCCCGGGTACCAGTGCTGCGGGTCCAGGTCGGACCACAGGACCTCGATCCCGCGCGCGGCCAGCACCGGCGCGACGCGCACGTGCGGGCCTTGGTAGGAACCGTCGGGGTCAACCGTGCTGACGCTGCCGCAGATGGGCGAGAGGACGAGAGCGCCGTGCTGGCGGGGCATGTAGTGGGCCATGAGCAGCTGGCGGAAGAGGTTGTTGCCGCGGAGCGGGTCGCGCCCATCCCAGAAGAGAACCAGCATTCTGGGGGTACGGATGGTCTCTCCGGGAAGGAGCCTCAAGTGAGTCAGTTCCATGCCTGCTTGAGCGCGGAGCGCATTGGCCCGGGCGCGTTGAAACGCGGCTCGCCACTGGCCCGACCAGCCCACTGCGATGACGGCGCCTTGCCCCCCCCACTCGACGTTGAAGAAGGGCAGGTAGCCGTCGGAGGAACGGCCGCCGTTGGGCGCGAGCACCAGCGGCTCGCCGCCGGCAGCGCTCAGCCTTCGCTTCCTGGGGGCGAAGGAGTCAGCCGAGTTGCTGTCGCCGAGCGAGTACTCGACTGCGAAGGCCTTGCCATCCCCTGTGACGACCCAATCGAGCGCTTGGATGTCTTCGATGATGGGCGTGTCGTTGCGGCCGGTGTTGCGCAGTTCGAGCAACCACTCGACAGCGGGGAAGTCGTCGAACTCGACCGCGGTGCACACGGCGGCGAGGCCGGTGGCGGGGTCGGTGTAGGTCACAGTGCGCTGCAAACGCCGCTCATCGAGTCTGGTGCTGTCGCCGCTCACCTGCCAGCCTTGTCGCAGGGCAGCGAACGGCTGGCCGCCGAGCACGAAGGAGAAAGGCGGCGCGGCCTCTGGGCTGGCGGAGAACCAGGCCTGAGCCCACCTTCTGGCGGCGTCCGTTTCCGAGGCACTCGGCTGCACGCCCCAGGCCCGACCGGCCATTACAGAAATCGCAACCAACAGCGCCAGCAGTTCCAGGCGCAGTTGCATATCGGTCTCCTCCCGCGTCTTCGGCAACGCTCCGAGGTGTTGAGACAGCCAGGCGCGGCGGGCGCTGCGCGGGCCGCGATGGCCAGCGGCCATCTTCGCAGATTCGGCCTCAGGGCCTCAAACGTTGTGTCCAGGCCGCGGGCCGCACTGGTGCTCAGGTGCCTGCTCGGCCCACGAGCGGGGCAGACTGGTTGGCGGAGGAGCGAGAGCGGGGCACCCCGGCGTGAGAACCCTCGACTGGCAGTCCGGAGGCTTTGGTGACCAAAGGCCAAGATTGCACAGCATTTGGTGGGCGGGAGAGGACTCGAACCTCCGACTTCTTCCTTGTAAGGGAAGCGCTCTAGCCAACTGAGCTACCCGCCCACTAAGCGACGCAGCCCGAGCGGCGCAGCCGCGCCCAGAAAACCGGCTGCGAGCCTGAGCGCCCGCCGAGCGGCCCGCCACGAGCAAGCCTTGAGCCTGTGGTTCGACATTGCTCACGGCTCGACTGAGGTCGCCGAAGTCCACCCCGAGCCTGCCGAGGCGTCGAGAGACGCCCCGAGTGGTGGCCCCAGGGGGAGTCGAACCCCCGTCCCCGCCTTGAAAGGGCGGTGTCCTAACCGCTAGACTATGGGGCCGCCTGACAACGCTCGCAAAGCGCCGCTCGCGGGCCGAGCACCAACCACGCAGCGCGCGGCCCGATCCGGTGCGCGCCGTTAGATGCTACCAGAAATGCGCCCGCAGGTGGAAGTGCCCGCGCGGGGCGGCTGCGGCCTCGCTGTCGGTCTCACGTATTGACAATGGCGCTCCGGCAGCGGCCAAAGGCTGCCCCAGACGCCGGGTTCAGGGCGTAATTCACTGGAGGGTTGACCAAATGCGTCGCCGACTTGTAGGGGGGTCGCTCGTGTTCGCGCTCGTGCTGTGCGCCACCATGCTGTCTCCCTTCGCCACGTTCACAGGAGGGTCTGGTATGAGCAAGGAGCCGAGTGGGGAGCCCGGGGTCGCTCAGGCCGCGGAGAGTGATGAGGGCATTGTGGCCGGCGACCCGTCAGAGCCGCTCTTCGGAGATGAACCCGGGGACGTTGAGAAGGTGACCTCCGCGCCCCTCGTCGGTGTCCCGCTCGCGCTCCCCGACGGCCGCGTCATCATGTGGGACGTCGCCGGCGAGCAGGGCAGTCAGTACGCTCGCGCTGTCTTCTCGCTCGACAACGCTCGCACGTGGGGCGACCCGCAGCGGCTCTTCGACTTCCCCAAGGACAAGGGCCAGTTCACCAACGGCGCGGCCCTCGTCTCGCAGGCGGGAACCGTACACTTCTTCGGCCTCGACTACTACGGCTTCGACTTCGCCGACCGCAAGAAGTCCAAGAGTTACCTCTGGCATTGCCGTTCGCGCGACGGCGGCAAGACCTGGGACCCGGTGCAGAAGGTGGACTTCGGCCTCGAGTACACCGGCTCCTCGAACAATGCTTTCCAACTCAAGTCCGGCCGCATCATCGCGCCCGTCAGCGGCCTCACCGAACGCAAGATCGGGCCGTGGGTCAGTGTGGCCCCCTATTCCGACGATGACGGCGCCACCTGGCACGCGCCCGCCCAGCAGATAACCATGAACACCGGGGCGGCCGACTGGTACGAGTCCGGCGCCGCCGAGCCCGTCGGCGTGGAACTCAAGGACGGACGCGTCTGGCTGCTCCCGCGCTCGCAAGACGGCTATCAGTGGGAGACGTTCTCGCGCGACGGCGGTCTCACCTGGACGCGCGTGCGCCACACCCGCTTTGTGAGCAACCAGTCCGCCATGGCGGTCATGCGCCTCGCGGACGGCCGACTGATACTCTTCTGGAACAACTGCGGCGCCGAGGGGCAGGGAGACATCCACTGGGGCTACGCGGAGCGCGCGGTGATGGCCGCAGCCGTGAGCAGCGACGAAGGCAAGTCCTGGCAGGGGTATCGCGAGGTCGGACGGGTGACCGGCCCGGCGCAGGTGTCCTATCCCTACATAACCCAGATGCAGGATGGATACATCTTGCTGTACGCCGCAGGCTACCTCGCGCGCATCCGGCCGGACTTCCTCGCCAACGCCAGACTCGTCGAGGACTTCTCCGCCGGCGTCAGGCGCTGGTCCACGCTGGCGGCGGCCGGCGTGAGCGCCGTGCCCGATCCTGACGGGGCCGGCGGCACGGTCCTGAAACTGGTGAAGCCGGAGGCGGACAAGCCGGCGGCCGCGTGCATGAACTTCCCCTTCGGCGGCAGCGGCGAGTTGGCCATGTCAGTCAGGATCGAGCCCGGTTTCCAGGGCGCCCATTTGACGCTGTCGGACCACTACGACCTGCCCGGCCTCCCTCGCGACGGCAGTTTCCCGTTGCGCATTACGGCCAAGGGCCGGGTGCAGATAGTCGGCAGCGGCGGCACCTGGCTCGATACGCCGGGCGATCTGGCGCCGGTCAAGTGGCACCGGCTGCGGGTCAAGTGGGACTGCAAGCGCGGGCGCGCGAAGATGTGGCTCGACGGCACCGAGATCGCGGTTATGGAGCAGTTCGTGCGCACGCTCGGGCTCTGCTACTTGCGTCTCCGGTCGCTCGCGGAAAGCCCTGACCCCGGGGGCCTCTACCTGAGATCGGTCGAAGTGTCGGTGAGGCCATAGGGGGCCGGTTCGGTCGCGCGGGCGGGCGCGGGAGTTGCGTTGGCGGAGCGCGGGGACGCAGCCGAGGCTAGAAAAAAGGGAGAGCACCTCGCTGGGGGGTGCTCAGGGCGCTCCACTAGGGAGCGTTGCCTGCGGGTAAAAGTCCTTGCTGTGAGTAGCAGGACAATCGCCGCTCAGGTACAATGTGCAGTAAGTATAGCATGCCGGAAGGCATCTGTCAAGGGGGAATGTCCGGTGGCAGTGCAAGCGGGGGACAAGCGGTGTGTTTTGGGCCTCGACATCGGGGCGAACTCGGTGGGGTGGGCCTTGGTGGAGGAGAGTGGGGGAAGCGCCGTCGGGTTGGTGGCCTGTGGTGTGCGCGTGTTCGCGGCCGGGGTCGAGGGGGACATCGAGTCCGGTAGAGACAAGTCTCGAGCGGTGAAGCGTCGAGAAGCCCGCCTTCGGCGAAGGATGCTCGAACGGACAGCGCGGCGGCTCACCAGACTGGCCGTCCTGCTTCAGGGCGGCGGTCTGCTGCCGGAAGGGCAGCTCTCCTCGGAGGAGGAGCGGCACAGGTTTTTCCTGAACCTCGACCGTACCCTCTCGCTTGCTCTCCCCGCGGGCCAGGACCCGGCTATGCTTCCGTACCGCCTACGCGCTGGAGCGCTGGACGAAGCGCTTGAGGCTTACGAGATCGGGAGGGCCTTGTACCACCTCGGGCAGCGGAGGGGGTTCTTGTCCAACCGCAGAGCACCAAGCAAGAAGGACGAGGAGAGCGAGGTAAAGGAAGGGATCGGTGAACTCGCCCGCAAGATGGAAGCGGCAGGGGCGAGGACCCTGGGAGAGTACTTCTCGGGCCTGGATCCGCAGCAGGAACGGATACGCCAGCGCTACACCTCCCGGCAGATGTATCAAGATGAGTTCGAGAAGATCTGGCAGGGGCAGGCGCAACACCATCCGGAGATCCTTACTGAGGACCTCGAACGGCGCGTGCGCCGCGCTATTTTCTATCAGCGGCCGCTGAAGAGCGCGCGGCACCTGATCGGAGAGTGCGAATTGGAGGCGAAGCAGAAACGTGCTCCCTGGGCGCTGCTCTGCGCGCAACGCTTCCGCGTTCTTCAAATGCTCAACAACTTGGAGATCACCACCCCCGAGGGCAAGGGGCGACGCCTGAGTCCCGAGGAACGAACGATGCTCCTCGACCGCCTTCACACGAACGCCAACGTCAACTTCGGCGCCGGCCGGGCCCTGCTGAAACTGCCAAGGGGCTCCCGGTTCAACTTCGAGGAAACCGAGGAGAAGTTCATCGGCAACCGGACGGCTGCGGCCCTCATCAAGGTCTTCGGGGAAGACCGGTGGCAGGCTTTCTCCCCCCACGACAAAGATCGCATCGTTGAGGACATTCGGAGCATCCAGAAGGACGAGGCGCTGGCGACACGGGGGAGGAATGTCTGGGGGTTGGACGAGGAGCAGGCAAAGGAGTTCGCCCGGGTGAGACTCGAGGAGGGATACTGCAGTCTCTCGCGCAAGGCTATTGAGAGGGTGTTGCCGCTGCTGGAGCAGGGGGTGGCGTACGCGACGGCGCGGAAGGAGGTGTACGGGGAGGCGCCGCCGGCGAAGGCCTACGACGTGCTTCCGGCTTTCGACATGCCCCGCCGGTTCGGCGCTGCGCCTGTGGCCGAGGTGCGCAATCCCACCGTGGAGCGGGCCCTGAACGAGACGCGAAAGGTGGTGAACGCCGTCATTGGGAAGCTTGGGAAGCCGGAGATCATCAGGATCGAGTTCGCCCGCGACCTAAAGAAAACCCGCAAGGAGCGGCAGGCGATCTCCAAGCGGAACCTGGCGAATTGGAAGGCGCGAGAGCGAGCCAAGGGGAAGTTGTTGGAGCAGGCCGGGATCAAGCAGCCCACGGCCCGGGACATACAGAAGTGGCTGCTGGCAGACGAGTGCGGATGGGAGTGTGCCTACACGGGGAAGCAGATGAGCGCAGCCTCTCTGTTCGGCCCGGCGCCTGAGTTCGACGTCGAGCACATTATCCCCTTGGACCGCTGCCTGGACGACTCCTTCTTCAACAAGACGCTGTGCGAGGTGCACGAGAACAGGAACGTCAAGCACAACAAGACACCCTGGGAGGCGTATGGTGACACCCCGAAGTGGGACGAGATTATGGCGCGGGTGAAGGGATTCCGAGGGGAGGCCGCCGGGGTGAAGTTGGGGCGCTTTCAGATGAAGGACCTCAAAGCCCTGGACGACTTTGCCGAGAGTCAGTTAAAGGCTACGGGTTATGTGTCGCTTCTGGCGAGGGAGTGCCTGGGAATGCTCTACGGGGCGGGGGCGGACGGGATGGACTCGCAACGCAAGACGCGGGTACAGGTCGGGAAGGGCGCGGCTACCGCCTTTCTGCGTGACGAGTGGGGGCTGAACGCCATCCTGGGGGGTGGGGAGAAGCGGCGGGAGGACCACCGCCAGCACGCCATTGACGCGGTCTGTGTCGCCCTGACCGACGCGGGAACAGTGAAGATGCTTAGCGACGCGGCCAAGCGGGCTTCAAGTGAGCGCCGCAGGCGCTTCGCGTCAATCGCTGCGCCCTGGCCATCCTTTGGCGAGGAGGTCAGGGCAGCGATTGAGCGCCTGGTGGTTTCCCATCGTCCAGCGCGCAAGGTGAGCGGCCCGCTCCACAAGGAGACCCTCTACAGCAAGCC
>CAZGSV010000117.1:0-9813 GCA_964528605.1 uncultured Armatimonadia bacterium | reverse complement strand
CTAGATCGCGTTCGCCCCCCCGACACCCTCTTGCCCACCAGCAACCCCTCCGCGCCCCCAGCATCGGCGTCCTCTTCCGAGTGTCCAACATGCGCCCCCCCGCGCCTGCCCCCTGCTTCACAAACTCGCGGGTCAGTGTCTCGCTCCCCGACAGCAACCGCAGCAGGCTCAGCGCGCCCGGCCCTTCCGCCCCACCCGGTTCCGCTCGTCCACCAGAACCACCGTCGGCCTGTGCTTCGCCGCTTCCTCCTCCGTCATCTGGCCGTACGCGAGCACGATGACCTGGTCCCCCACCACGCCCAGCCGCGCCGCCGGCCCGTTCAGGCAAACCGTCCCGCTCCCCGGCTTCCCCAGGATCACGTAAGTCTCAAACCGCGCCCCGTTGTTCACGTTCAGGACATGTACCAACTCGTTCTCCATCAGCCCCGCCGCTGCCGCCAACTCCCGGTCCAAAGTCAGGCTGCCCTCGTACTCCAACTCGGTCTCTGTCACCGTCGCGCGATGAATCTTGGCGCGCAGAAGAGTTCTCAGCATTACCGCTCACACCTCTGACGAGAGAATCACGTTATCTAACAGCCTCGTGCGCCCGACCCGCGCCGCCACCAGCAAGACGCACTTCCCGCAAGCCCCCTCCACCGGCTTCAGCGTCTCCGGCTCCGCCGCTGCCACGTAGTCTATCTCCAACTCCGCCCCCTGCAACTCCTGCCTCACCAGCGCGCACAGCGCCTCCGCTCGCCGCTCGCCGCTCTTCCAGGCCGCCTCCGCCGCCCGAAGTCCGTGCGCTATCGCTAGTCCTCGCGCCCGCTCCTCCGCCGACAGGTAGGCGTTCCTCGAACTCAGCGCCATCCCGTCCTGCTCGCGCACCGTCGCGCAGCCCACAATCCGCACCGGCACGTTCAGGTCCCGCACCATCTGCTCAAGAATCACCAACTGCTGGTAATCCTTCTCTCCGAAATACGCGACCTCGGGCTGCACGATCTGGAGCAACTTCAGCACCACCGTGCACACCCCCGCAAAGTGCGCCGGCCGGAACTCCCCCTCCAACACACTCCCCAGCCCCTTCACCTGCACCTCGGTGCAGAAGCCCTCGGGGTACATCTCCGCCGCCTCGGGCGCGAACACCGCATCCACCCCATGCGCCTCGCAGCCCGCTACATCTTTCTCGAACGGGCGGGGATACCGCTCGAAATCCTCATCGGGGCCAAACTGCGTCGGATTCACGAAGATACTTACCACTACCAGGCCACACTCCGCCCGCGCGCGCTCAATCAGCGAAAAGTGTCCCGCGTGCAGCGCCCCCAGCGTGGGCACCAGCCCCACCACACGCCCTTCGCGTCGCGCCGCGGCCACCGCCCTGCGCACTTCCTCAATCGTCAGCGCCACGACCACTTATCCCGTCTCCTCCAGTTCCTCCCGCGTCAGCCGCTCATACTCCCTGGCGTGGAAGGAGTGCTCCTCGGTCGGGAACGCGCCCTCACGCACCTCCCGGCAGTACTCCCCCAGTGCCCCCGTCACCGCCCCCCGCACGTTCCCATACTCCTTCACGAACTTGAACCGCGGCCCAAACGACCAACCCAGCAGGTCGTGCAGCACCAACACTTGCCCGTCACAGTGCGGCCCGGACCCTATCCCTATCGTCGGGATCGCCACCGCCTCGGTGACCACCCTCGCCAACTCCGCCGGCACACACTCCAACACCAGCGAGCAACACCCGACCTGCTCCAGAAACTTCGCCTCCCGGTACAGCCTCCGCGCCTCCTCCAGCGAGCGCCCGCGCACCCGCTCGCTCCCAAAGGCGTGCACCGACTGCGGCGTGTAGCCGAGGTGCCCCATCACCGGTATCCCCGCCGCAATGATCGCCTCCAGTTGCCCTCGGAACGCCTGGCCGCCCTCCAGTTTCACCGCCTGCGCCCCCGCCTCCTGCAGGAAGCGGCCCGCGTTCCGCACCGCCGTCGCCACCTCCGTCTGGTAGGAGAGAAACGGCATATCCGCCACCAGCAGGCACCGCCTTAACCCGCGAGCAACCGCTGCCACGTGGTGCAGCATCGCCTCCATCGTCACCGCCAGCGTGTTCGCATGACCCAGCACCACGTTCCCCACCGAGTCGCCAACCAGCACCACATCCACGCCCGCCTCCTCCGCGCAGCGCGCACTCGGTGTGTCGTAGGCGGTCACCACCACTATCCTCCGGCCCGCGCGCTTCATCGCGGCCAAGTCCGTCACGTAAACCGGCTTTCCTTCTTCATCCATTGCGACCACGTTCCTTGCTGCGTCAGGCCGACCGCCGGCTCATCTTGCGGTCACGGGGCAAACTCGTTGACCATCCTCGAGTAATATCCGTACAGCGTCGCGATGTACATGTAACCAACCAGGCCCATCACCGCCAGGTATAGCGCAATACCCAGCACCATCGCCCCCGCCCTAAGCCCGGTGTCCGCGTCCCGCTCATAGTAGCCCGCGGCGCTCTCCAACCCCTGCGCCAGTTGCCCCGATTGCTCGCCCACGGCAATCATCTGCCGCACCATCCCCGGCACTCCGGCCTCCCGCCCCAGCGCCTCGCTGAGGCTCATCCCGCTCTTCACCAGCGGAATCGCACGTCGAATCCGATCCTCGATGACGCTGTTGCCGGCCGCGCGCCCGCTCAACTCGAGCGCCGTCAGCATCGGCACTCCAGCGCGGTACATGGTCGCCAGCGCCCGGGAGAACCGCGCGTAGGCAACCCGGCTGCTCACGCTCGCCACCCAAGGGAGCGTGCTCTTGGCGATGTCTAGCGTCCGGTTGAACCACGGGTACCCGGTCAGCACCCGATAGCAGGCTACCAGACCATACCAGGTGCCCACCACGATCAACACGTTTCTCGCAGCCAGCCACAGGAACGGACCAAACTGTAACTTGATGAGCGACTGCGCCGCCGCCCCGATAGCCATCACGATGAGCGCCAGAAACAGGATGATGCGCGGGTACAACGTCGCCCGCCTCGTGATGTGCTGCAACTCATCAACGAACCTTAGGTGCTGGCTCGCCTGCTCGCACATGTCGTCCAGCGACCCCGCCTGCTCCCCAAGCCTCACCATCTGCACGTACAAGTCGGGGAAGATAGTCGGCCGCCGCGCCATTTCGTAGGACAGTGGCGACCCCTGCCCTGCCGCCACCGCCATCTCTCCGCACACCTTCCGTACAAAGCGGTGATCCGCGTGTTCGGCCAGGGCCCCCAGCGCCGTCGCCTGCGTCATCCCTGCCCTTAGCGTCTGCGCCACGCCCTCGAAGAACAACGCGAGCACTCGCGCCGGCACCCGGAAGAAGATCCGGTGCAGCACCGATGCGCCCACCGGCTGCGCCATCGGCTCGATCTGATCCACCCGATACCTCAGCCTGTGAAGTTTGCCCAGCGCCTCCCGCTCGCTGCCAGCCTTGATGACGCCCGTTATCTGGCGCTGGCTCGCATCTACGGCGGTGTAAGCGAACCGCATCTTCCCACCTCCGTCCCACGCCGACTCGCCGTGGCCAGCCACTCCTCCGCCTCGGCCACTCGCCGCACTCGTTGCTGCTCCCAATCCGCCGGCTGGCCCCCAACCGGCAAAGCCCATCCCCAGGCATCACTGACGCCCGCCTCCAGTTCCGCCAGTGGCTCGAGCACGAACCTGCGCTCGAACATCCGCGGATGCGGCACCACCAGATCAGCGCTCGAGAACACCACTGCCCCGCAGAGCAGCACGTCCACGTCTGCGTAGCGCGCTCTCCCCGCTCCCTCCGGCCGCCCTCCCCTCTCCTGCTCGATCTCTTTCACCAGCCGCACCAGCCGCGGCGGTGTCATCCCTGCCTCCACTTCCAGCACCGCGTTGTAGAAGTCGGGCTGCTGCTGCCAGCCCACGGGCGCCGTCTCGTACAGACCCGAAGCCCGCACCACCCGGATGCCGCGCTCCTCCAGCGCCCCCGCGGCCCCGCGCAGGTTCTCCAAGCGGTCACCCAGATTGGAGCCCAGACTCAGATACACCTTCATCCCCGTCGCCGCGTTATCTCAATCTTCACGTTCTCCACCAGCCCGTCCACCGGAGGCTGCGGCTTCGATACCCCCACCACAACCGCCTCCACCGGAAACACCTCCAGCACCCGCGCCGCAATCCGGTGTGCGATCGTCTCCAGCAGGCTGACCTCCTCCTTGGTCGCTATCTCGCGCACCTGCTCGTACACCTTCTGGTAGTTGACGATCCGCCGGAGGTCGTCGGTCGCGCCGACGGCGCTCAGGTCCAAACGCAACTCCACGTCCACGATCAGCTTCTGCCGCAACTCCCGCTCCGCCGGCGTTATGCCGTGATGCGAGTAGAAAGTCATGCCGGAAAGCACAATGCGGTCCTGAGCCATTTCCTCGCGCCCCAGCGAAAGTCTACCCCGGCCAGCCGCGCACGATCGCGTCGGCCATTCGGGCCACGCGCGCCATACAGGCCACCTCGTGCACCCTAACTATATCCGCCCGCGCCCCCACGGCCAAGGCCACCGCCGCCGCCGTCCCCTCCACCCTCTCCTCAGCCGGCAATCCCAGCACCTGCCCAATGAAGGACTTGCGCGACGGCCCCACCAGCACCGGCCGCCCCAACTCGCGAAACTCTCCCAGCCGCCGCAGTATCTCCAAGTTGTGCTCCACCCTCTTGCCAAATCCTATACCGGGGTCCAGCACGATCTTCTCTCGCCCCAACCCCGCCGCCTCCGCCACCTCCATCTGGCGCCGAAAGTAGTCCGAGATCTCCCGCACCACGTCTTGGTACTCCGGATTCTGCTGCATCGTCGCCGGCGTCCCCCGTATGTGCATCAGCACCAGCGGCACCCGGTACTCCGCGCACACCCGCGCCATCTCGTCTCCCCACGACAAACCGCTGATGTCGTTGACCATCGCCGCCCCCGCCTCCAACGCCGCCCGCGCCACCCCCGGCTTGTAAGTGTCCGCCGAAATCGGAACCTCCGTGACCTTCGCCAGCCGCTCGATCAGCGGCGCCACCCGCTCAATCTCCACGTCTTCCGGCAGCGGCTCGCTTCCGGGCCTGGTTGACTGGCCCCCAATGTCCAGAATGTCCGCCCCCGCCTCTACCTGCGCCAGGGCATACCGTTCCGCCTCAGCCAACCCTCCGAGCCCGTCGCCCGAGAACGAATCCGGGCTGGTGTTGACAATCCCCATCAGAAAGGTGCGCGTGCCGAACTCGAACTCGCGCGACCCGATCCGCATCCGACAGCCTCCCAAGCCCTATTGCCGCCCGGGAGGCCTAGTGCAGCGGCTCCGGCCCGCCCCAGGGATGGCCCTCGGCCACCGCCGCGTCTATGTCCACGCTCTCCAGCCACGCCTGCGCCCCCTCGCTCAAGCGCAGCCGCCACTCCCTCAACACCCCGGGCAGATCGCGCTTCATCCGCGCCCGCACGTGCGGGTCGTCCCGCGCCACCGTTAGCAGCCGCTGAATCTGCATCATGTCCAGCCAGTAGACCGCCTCTTCCGCCGCCTCCGTCGCCGAGCCCTCCTCATCCCGGTCCAGAACCGCGAGGTACTCGTCCATCGCCCCCGGAGTGTCTCCCGCCTCCTGCAGCATCGTCGCCTTCAGTAACCGATACCGCGGCTCCTCCGGGCATAGCCCCAGCAACTGCCGCACCACCGGCCACGCCTTCTCTCGCTCTCCCACCCGCACGTACAGCGCCGCCAGCGTGTCCAAAGCCACGATGTTCCGGCCATCCAACGCCACCAGCCGCTCGCACTCCACCGCTGCCTCGCGATACCGCCCCGCGCGCGCGTACATGATCGCCAGCCGATGCCCCACCTCGGCGTCCCCCGGGTGCTCCTTTGCCGCTTGCTCCAATACCTCTATCGCCTCTGCCGGCCGCCCTGCTTGCTGGAGCAGCCCCGACAGCAGTATGGACGCCTTCGCCCGATCCTTCTCGCTCACTTGCCGCTCCTCACCGCAGGCCGTACACCCGGCCTCCATCGTCCAAGTTGATCTCCCAGGCCGCCGGCTTGCTGGGCAACCCTGGCATCGTCATTACGTCCCCCGCATACATCACCACGAATCCGGCGCCCGCCGCCAAACGCGCGTCCCGAATCCGCACCCGAAACCCCTTGGGCACGTTCAGCAGTTTCTCATCGTCGCTCAACGAATACTGCGTCTTCGCCACGCAGATGGGCAGGTCCCGGTACCCAGCCTCCACCATCTTCTCAATCTTCTTCTCCGCCGCCGGCGCCAGGTCCACCCCTTCCGCGCCGTACATCTCCCGCGCCACCGTCTCCATCTTCTCTCCCGCGGGCATCTCCAAAGGATACAGCGGTCGGAACGAGTTGCCTCCGCTGTCCGCCACCGACATAACCGCCTCCGCCAACTCCGTCGCTCCTGCGCCCCCCTGGCGCCAGCCGTTGCAGGCAACCGCGCTCAGGCCGCGCCTCCGCGCCTCATCCAGAACCAGGCTCGGCTCCCCCTCGCCGTCTCCCTCAAACCGGTTCAGCGCCACCACCACCGGCACCCCGAAACGCGCCACGTTCTCGCAGTGCTTGAACAGATTCTCCAGCCCCCGCGCGGTCGCCGCCTCGTCCGCAGTGTTGATCGCGCTCGCCGCCGCCCCCCCATGCCACCGCAGCGCCCGCAGCGACGCCACCACCACCGCCGCACTCGGCCGCAGGCCGCCTTCCCGGCACTTGATGTCGAAGAACTTCTCACCTCCCAAGTCCGCCCCAAAACCGGCCTCCGTCACCACCCAGTCCGCCAACTTCAGCGCCAGCCGCGTCGCCACCAGGCTGTTGCACCCGTGCGCGATGTTCGCAAAAGGCCCACCGTGCACGAAAACGGGAACCCCCTCCGTCGTCTGCACCAGATTGGGCTTGAGCGCGTCCCCCAGCAGCGCCGCCATCGCCCCCGCCGCCTTTAGCTCGCCCGCGGTCACATACTGCCCGTCAGCGTCCATGCCCACGCACAGCCGCGCCAGCCGCTCCCGCAACTCGGCATACGACTGCGCCAAACACAGAACCGCCATCACTTCGGACGCCGCGGTAATGTCGTAACCCGTCTCCCGCACCACACCGTTCGCGCGACCGCCCAGCCCGACCACAATCTCCCGCAGCGCTCGATCGTTCATATCCACCACCCGCCGCCACTCCACCGCTTTCGGGTCCATCTTCCGCTCGTTCCCGTGGAACAGGTGCGCGTCCACCATCGCCGCCAACGCGTTGTGCGCCGCCGAGACCGCGTGGATGTCGCCCGTAAAGTGCAGGTTGATCTCCTCCGCCGGCAGCACCTGCGCCTTGCCCCCGCCGGTTGCCCCGCCCTTCATCCCCAGACAGGGCCCCAGCGACGGCTCCCGCAGCGTCACCATCGGCCGCTTCCCCACAGTCGCCAAGCCCTGCCCCAAGGCAATCGCCGTCGTCGTCTTCCCCTCGCCAAACCGCGTCGGCGTCATCGCCGTCACCAGAATCAGTTTCCCCTCCGCCCCCTCGCGTCGCCGCTCCAGCGCCCCCAACGGTACCTTCGCCTTGTACTTCCCGTACTGCTCGATCTCCTCCTCATCCAGCCCCGCTCGCTCCGCAACCTCAACGATGGGTCTCATCTCCTAGCCCGATGCAACTCCCTTCTCCGGCGGCGCCGCGGACTCCTCCACTCCAGCCTGCCCACCATCCCAGCCCGCAACCAGTTGCTCCAGTTCCTGCGCCTCAATCGACTCCCGCTCCAGCAGCGCCGCCACGATCCGCTCCAAAACATCCCGATGCGCATTCAGCAAGTCCGCCGCCCGCTCGTACGCCGACTCCACAATCCGGCGCACTGCCTCGTCTATGCGCCGCGCCACCGCGTCGCTGTAGTTCCGCTCCTCTATCAGGTCCCGTCCCAGGAATATCGGCCCGCGCTTCCGCCCAAACGCCACCGGCCCCAAATCCTCGCTCATCCCGAACTGTGTCACCATCTGCCGCGCCAATTCGGTCGCGGTCTCAATGTCCGAACTCGCCCCCGTGTTCGGCTCCCCCAAGAACATCTCCTCCGCCGCTCGCCCCCCCATCAGCGACGTCATCCGATCCTGCAACTGCGCCTCGGTGTGCAGATACCGGTCCTCCACCGGCAACTGCATGGTGTACCCCAGCGCCATACCCCGCGACACGATGGACACCTTCTGCACCGGGTCCGCGTGCGGCAGCAACTTGCTCACCAACGCGTGCCCGGCCTCGTGATAGGCCACCGCCCGCTTCTCCTCCTCGCTGATCACCCGACTCTTCCGCTCCGGACCGGCCACCACCCGCTCGATGGCCGCCTCGAACTCCGCCATGCTGACCCGCTTCCGCTCCCGCCTCGCCGCCAGCAGCGCGGCCTCATTCACCAGGTTCTCAATGTCGGCTCCGCAGAACCCCGGCGTCTTCCGCGCCAAAACGCGCGCCTCAACGTCCGGCTCCAGCGGCTTCCCCTTTAGGTAGATGCGGAAGATCTCCTCCCGCCCCTTCAGGTCCGCCTGGTCCACCACTATCCGCCGGTCAAACCGCCCCGGCCGCAGCAGCGCCGGATCCAGTATGTCCGGCCGGTTCGTCGCCGCCATCACGATGATCCCGGCGTTCGGATCGAACCCGTCCATCTCCACCAGCAACTGGTTCAGCGTCTGCTCGCGCTCGTCGTGGCCGCCGCCTAGGCCGGTCCCGCGCTGGCGCCCCACTGCGTCAATCTCGTCTATGAACACGATGCACGGCGTGTGCTGCTTCGCCTGGTCAAACAGGTCCCGCACCCGCGACGCGCCGACCCCAACGAACATCTCCACAAAGTCCGAGCCCGAGATAAAGAAGAACGGCACCTTCGCCTCGCCCGCCACCGCGCGCGCCAGCAGCGTCTTCCCGCAACCCGGCGGCCCCAGCAGCAGCACGCCCTTGGGAATCTTTGCCCCCAAGGCCAGGAACTTCTCCGGGGTCCTGAGGAACTCCACTACCTCAGCGAGTTCCTCCTTCGCTTCCTCCACCCCCGCCACGTCCGCGAAGGTCACGTGCTCCAATTCCTCACCGAACTTCCGCGCCCGGCTGCGGCCAAACGACAGCGCCTGCCCCCCCGCCGCCTGCATCTGACGGTTCAACATGGTCCACAGGAATACGATAAACAGCAGCGGCAGCCCGATGCTCGCCACCGCGCTGACCCAACTTATGTCCCCCGCCCCCTTCACCACCAACATCATCTCCGGGTGCTCGCGGCGCATCTTCTCCAGCGTCTGCGCGTCCAGGTCCACTTGCGCGTACTCCGTCTTCCCATCCTCCAACTGCGCAAACGCGAGCGCCCGCCGCTTGTCCCACTCCAGTTTCTGCACCTTGTGGGCGTCCACATCCCGCATCAGCTCGCCGAACTCAACCCGCCGCCGCTCCTTGTTCGCCCCCGTCTGGCTGATCACCCACAAGAGCACCAGCCCTATCAGCAGGATCACCAGCCACCGCGTCCAGGCGCTGCCGCTCATCACCGAACACCCCGCTCCTGCGCCGCGGGCCCCACGACCAAGATCAGCGCCCGCGCCGTGCTCCGGCCGGCCGTTACCCCCCGGGCCGCGCGCAGGCCGGCCACCCAGACGATTCGTCCGCTGGCGTCAGTCACCACCGGCACCCGCCGCCGCTCCCGCGCCGGCACTCGGCTGTCCACAAACAAGTCCTGCAACTTCTTGCTTCCTCGCATCCCTTTCGGCTCCAGGCGGTCCCCAGCGCGCCACGAACGCACCCACAGGGGCAACCGAACTCGCCTCGGGTCCAGGGCGACCGCCCTTGCACCTTGCTCTCCCACCGCCTCGCACGCTTCCTCGCCGCTGGCCTCTCTTGCCTCCAGCCATACCCCGGCAGGCGCT
>CAZGSV010000116.1:0-9918 GCA_964528605.1 uncultured Armatimonadia bacterium | reverse complement strand
CAATCGGCGCCTGGGCGGAGCGACACCGGTGAAGCAATGGCTCGTCCGGCTGTTGTTGAAGAAACTGAAGATGCTCGAAGCGAACGGGGAGGAGTTCACCCGCCTCGTGAACCCGCCTCCACACGCCTTCCGGGGCACCCGACCCATCAGCAGTTGAGTGCTGCCGGCCGCGGCACGGTTAGGAGGAACGCATGTCACTAGTACACCCGAACAGCTTAAGCGCCACGCTTGACGCCGTGAACGAGGAGTTCTTCTTCAACCGCACGATCCCGCGCAAAGAGCGCGAGCAGGTCGCCCTGTGGATCGCGGCCCGCCAGGGCAAACCGGGCGCGTACGCCGGCATGTTCGCACCGACGGCTGAGGAAATGCGCACCAGTATCCGCCTCTTCACCGGCGAGCAGGCGGCGTCCTCCGCGGCCGCCCGGCACATTCTGGGCGAGGAGGCCTGCCGCGCTCTCATCCTGCTCAAGGTGTCGCAGGGAGAGGTGCGCGCGGCGCTCGAGCGCGCCAGTGAGGGAATGGCGCAACGCCTGACGTCGTCAAGGGATGCGGCCGCGGGGATGTACTGCTGCGCTCGCTGCACGGTCGCGCTCTGGCGGCACCTGGCCGTCGGCGGCTTGGCGGCGGTTGACCGCGAGCAATGGCTTGCCGCCGGCATGCGAACGCTTAAGGCACACCGAAACGACGACGGAAGGTGGAGGACATTCCCCTTCTTCTGGACGCTGCTGGCATTGAGCGAGATTGCCGCGCGGGGTGCCCAGGCCGAACTCCACTACGCCGCCGAGCCGTGCGAGCGCTATCTGGCGCGGGCGCGGGGCACCGACCGATTCGCGCGGCGCCGCCGCACGCTCGTCGAGCGCGTGCTGGCTCGCCTGTAGACAAGCCGCAATCGGCCCAGGATTCAGTAACCTTTGCGCCGCAAAGTGGGACTTATGAACGAAGTCACGGAGACGAAGTCGCAGCGGGATGCACGATCTTGAAGGCCTAGTGATGCGCGCCTCGTCAGGCGTCCCCGGTGGCTCACGGTGGCAGTCTCTGATAGGGTACCGCCTTATCAACCGGCAGGTCAGGAGTGACGAGCGACTAAGATGACGGAACCGATGCTTACACGTCGCCGCAAGAGCGTCCTCATCCCCCTCCTATCCCTCTGCGCACTTGTGATCGTCATGCATGGTGCGGGTGCTGTTGCCGATGACGTGCCATTCGCGCCTCTCCCGGCAGGATGGGAGGTGCAGGCCTCCGTTGTCGCGTCGCCGGCCCAAACCGATGCGATTGGCGGGCAGCTCGGCGTGACCGTCACCGGGGTGACGAATACCGTGTTCGGAGTGGCCGGGAAGAACCTGCAAGTCAATACGATCGAGTGCGGCGATGAGCGCGAGGCGACGACTGTGTACGAGGCCATTCGCAGCACTAAGCCGAACCCCGCGTACTGTCTGCGGCACGGCGCCACGGTAGTCGAGTTCGTCTGTCCCGATATTCGGCTGGTGCGCATGGCGCCCTATAGCCTGGGCCTCGTGCCGTGGGAGGCCACGTATAACGTTACCTTCGAGATGGCGCCGGTTGAGGACTGTGACTATATGGTCACCAACACCCTCTTCAACCTGATACTGGAACACAAAGCACAACCGGCGAACGAGACTACTGCCGCCGAAATTGCTGCCAAGTCGCAGAGCCTGCGCTGCGGCAACGCGCTGACCCTTCGCGCACTTGCGGCTGACGGCCAAGCGGCCACCTACGCGTTCACTCCTACGCCCGAGGCGCAAACTCCCGAAGGCGATTGCAGCCGTTTCGTTTTCCCAGAACTCCCCCGCTACGCCGGCATCCCATATGTGACAGTGGCGGCGGAGATCACGGTCCGCGCCTTCAACTGCACGCCGACTGACCGCAAGCCCGATGAGGCTCTGCTCAGTCCCACGCCTTTGTGGCCTAGCGATGATGCGCAGATGAAACAGCTCGCGAGCGAAATCACGGCTGGCGCGACCAGCGCCGAGCAAAAGGTGCAAGCGGTGCTCGATTGGCTGATGCCCGGTCTTCATCTGAAGTACGGCGGTCCGGTTGTTGGATCGCGCTACGGCGTCAAACAGGCTCTACAGCAGGGATTTGGGCGGTGCTGGGATTCCTCCGACTTGTTCGTAACCCTGTCTAGGGCCGCGGGAGTCCCCTGCCGGCAGGTGGCCGGTTGGCTCTATGGACAATTCGGCCATGTGTGGGCCGAGGTGTTGGTGGAGGGGAAGGGTTGGCAACAGGTGGATCCCAGTGCCGGCATGGCTTGCGGCAGCGACTATATCCCCTGGTTGACCACTGAAACCGGCGCGATGCCTATCCTCTACCTTTCCACACCGGTGATCCAGCCCATAGGTCGCCAGGCTCCCTGACCCCGCCCTCCTGCCGACCCGTCCAACGGCTCCATAACAGCGCCGGACCGCCGGTCGGCGCGGCGTTGCATCTTGCTCCGCGTCGGGTTAGCCTACCGCGCTGATCGCCAAGAACACCTAGGCCGCCCGCAGACTGCACGCGAGATCGCTACCGTGCGTGCTACCGTGACTGGAGCCGGCTGACTGGAGGAGACAGGCCATGCCGAAAATCAGATACGAAGAGATGCTCACGGAGGACATCGTCGCCGCCCGCGAGGAGTTGTCCTTGGTCTATGTGCCGATTGGATCGCTCGAGTATCACGGCTTTCACCTGCCTGTCGGCTATGATGCGATCAACGCCCACGAGTTGTGTCTGCGCGTGGCCGCGCTCACGGGCGGCGCGGTTCTGCCCCCCACCTTCTGGGGCACGCGCGGACACGTCGGTTTCGAAGGATCGGTACTGCTGGAGGAGGAAACGATCGCGACGTTGGTCCGCGATATCCTCGGCAAACTGGCCGCGCTCGGCTACCGGCTGGTCGTGGTCTTCACCGGCCACCACCCCGACGTGCAAGGCGTCTTGCTGAAGAGGGTGGCGGAGGAGTTCATGACTGCGAACCAGGACACGCGCGTCATGGTGCTGGACCCGTTCTACGTTTACCCCAACGAACTCGGCATCGAGCACGCGGGCAAGCAGGAGACCTCGATGATGCTCTACCTGCGCCCCGAACTGGTGAAGATGGAGAACCTGAGCCTCCCCGGCGCCCTGCATCGCATCTCCGAAGACTGCGTGGAGGCCGACGCGCAGTTCGGCAAGCGCCTTGTGGACGTCGTTGTGGGGGCCGTAGTCGAGCGCGTCGAGGCGACGCTCACGGAACTGGGGCTACGCTAGTCGGCGGCCGGCTGCGCGACCACCGCCGGGGTGGCAGGACTGCACAACGGGTGCGGCCGCGCGCCCTCGAGTACCGCTCAGCCGGTTAGCCCCAGACGGAAGACCCGGTTGGGATTGTCGAACAGCATCGCCCGCACCCAGGCCCGCGCCCGCTCCAGCGACATCCCGTCCCGCGCCATCTTGGCCGCCAGCGCGCGGGCGATGTTCTGGCGCGCCAGCGTCAGGTGGCCGTACACCTTCTCCACCACCGCGTAGTCGCCGCCAAAGCCGAACACCTTGTTCATCGGCACCACGTCAACCCACGTGCAAAGCGCGCGCGTGGAAATCTCAGGCGACATCAGGTGGTCCCATCCCATGTCGAGGTACACGTTGGGGTAGTGCTTCGCGAGCAACGCCGCGTCCTCCATCCAGGGCAGACCGGCGTGCAGGATGACGAAGTCCACGCGGCGGTAGCGATGGGGCAAGTTCCACAGGCGGGTAGGGCGGGCGTCGTCCGCGTTGTGGTCGGTCATGGCCTGCAGCGCCGAATGAAAGACCACCGGCACCTCCAACTCGCCGGCCATCTCCACCAGCCGGTGCACCATGTAGTCTTGCAGCGGCCGGCTCTCCTCGAAGCCGAGCGAGACATTCCGCCAGCCGTATCCTTCCTCCAGCACGCGGTTGAAGACCGCCTCCGCTTCCGCGTGCGTCCGCGGCGCAAAGTAGAGGTCGCGCATATACGCGAAGTGGAACTTGACTCCTTTCATGCCCTGCGTCTTCCACTGGCGCAGCCGCTCGCGCACCGCCTCCACATAGGTCGAAAGCGACCCGCACGAGACGCCCAGTTCGTCCTCCAGCCCGCGTATGGTGGCCTTGCTCACCTCGGCGAAGTGGTTGACAAAGAGCACGGGCGCGAAGAACTCGGGGTCGTCCGTCACCGACCCGTAGTTCATCGCCACCCGAATCCGGCACGCACCCTTGAGCACCTTGCGATACAGCCCAGGCTTGTTGGCCTTGCGTACCTTCGCCGTCAGCGCCTCCGCGTCGGCCAGCGAGGTCAGCCGGCTGAGGCCGTAGAACTTCTCCATGGCGATGTGCGCCGCGCGGCAGTACGATCCATCCTGTATGCGCGGGTAAAAGGGCTCGAATAGCCGCCACTTCTCCTCCACTGACGCTTTGTCGCCCAGCAAGGCGTTCGCGTCCTTGGGCGGCATGCCCGCCGCAAGCAAGTCGCCATGGCAGTAGTGGCTGAAGAACATGGAGAAGTCCTTGGTTTGGGACACCCGGTCGGCCTCCGGCGGCAAGTGCTCGTGGGAGTCCACGATTTCCATCTCCGCCATGGTCTCCATCAGCCGGTCGTAGTTCTGCTTCTCGGTAGCCATCGTCTCACCTGACCTATCTCGCTCCGGCTCGCCGGGGGCGTGGCCTGCGTCGCGTGCCGGGAGAGTAGCAGAAAGGGCTCCCTCTGCAACAGAAGAGGGAGCCCTCCGCTAAGCGAAACGACCTGCGCCGCTTCTTACCGCGGTCCGTACTCGGGCGCCCCCTTGAGCGGCAGCGCCACAATCCAGACGTTCCGGTATTGCACCAGGTCGCCGTGGTCCTGCAGCAGCAGCGGTCCGGGAACGCCCTCCTTGCCGTCAATGGCGCCGCCCGTCACCCCGGGCAACTCGACGTTGTTCTGAATCACGATCCCGTTGTGCAGCACGGTCAGCCGCACGCGGTCGTGCACGTTGCCGCTCTCATCGAGGCGCGCTGCGCGGAAGATGACGTCGTAAGACTGCCACTCCAGCGGGCGCTTGCACGCGTTGACGAGTGGCGCGAACTGGTTGTAGACGGCGCCGCAGTCACCCTTGCCCGGCACCTCCCAACCGTAAGAGTCCAGCACCTGAACCTCATACCGGCCCGCCAGATACACCCCGCTGTTGCCCTTCGCCTGCCCCTTGGCCTCGGGCATGTCAGGGCACCGGAACTCCAAGTGCAGGTAGAAATCGAGGAACGTCTCCTGGGTCATGATATCGCCGCCGTGCGAGGTCATCACGCCGTCCTCCACAGGCCAAACCGCCGGGCTGCCGTCCCTCTTTGTCCAGTTGCTCACGTCCTTGCCATTGAACACCACCACTGCATTCGAAGGTGGGGTCAAGCCGACCATAGCCAGATCTCCTTTCGCTTCCGCGATTGCTGGCGCCTGACGACTCGGAGCATGCCTCCGCGAAGCCGACCAAGCGCGCGTTGGGGCGAGTGTAACTCAGCCCCCGCAAAGCAACAACGCCCTGCTTGACCGCCTCTCCCGTTTGCTGCCACTACTCTCTCGGCCCCTCGCCCGCCGCCGGGCCGACCCCATTGCGCTGGGCGGGCGCCGCGGCTAGAATGTCCTTGCCCTCGTGCACTTAGGCAACTGGCAGTTGGAGAGAGGGAGGTGATGCAGATGACGAAGCACAACCGAGTAACAATACGTGCGGCAGCCTCTGCACGCCTCCTCAGGAGCAGGCCATGAGGTAATTCCCTGCGCTCACGAGGACGCAGGCTGAGGTCTAAGGCGGTCACGCAGCGACTGCGCGCGTGACCGCTTGGTTTTCTGGGGGGGCGGTCGCGGAGGCTGTTCGCACGAATCTCTCGCTGGCAAGGAGCGAAGATGGATGCACAGCCACAAAGACCATCCGTGGGAGCAAGCGTTTGAAGACATGGTGTACTGGGAATGGGAAGGCCTGCCCTCTGAATCGGGCATCTCCTCAGCCGTAGGCTTCATCGAGCGCGCCCTTCAGATGCCGCAGGGCGCCAAAGTGCTCGACCTCGGCTGCAGCCTAGGTTACCACGCGATCGAACTTGCCCGGCGCGGCTACGAAGTGACCGCGCTCGAATGGTCGCAGCCCTTTCTCGAGGCCGCAACGCGCGGTGCGGCCGAGGTGGGCGTGAACGTCCGGTTCGTCCGCGGCGACATGACATGCATGACGTTCGAGAGCGAGTTCGACGCGGCGATCCTCTGGGGCAACACGTTCGCCATCTTCCCGCACGAGGAGAACGTCGGCACGCTGGACGGAATCCGCCGCGCCCTGAGAAGCGGCGGCCTGGCTCTGATTGACACCCAGAACTACACCAGCCTGCCCGAGGAGTTGAAGCAGGGCTGGGGCTTCGCCGGCGACGACCCGAGTCTGCTGTTCCTCACACAGGGCACCAAGAATGTCCTGCAGGCCAGGTTCGGGTTCGATGTCATCGCCATCAATCTGGCCACGGGCAAGCGGCACACGATGCCCTTGTCCTGGCGACTGTACCTTCTTCCGGAACTGGAGCGCCTTGTGGCCGATGCAGGGCTGACGCTGCTGGCGGTCTACGGCGACGACCCTAAGGTCGTGGATTGGAAGGCCTGGACTCGGGGCGAGCCATTCCCCTATGCGCCAGAGGGGTTCACCGAGCGCGCGGCGAAGCGGATCCTGCTCTGCCAAGCACCGGCATCGTCGCCAAGCGGGCCACCCGCCGACCGGGAGATGAAAGGAGAGAGTCAGCATGAGACCGAAACCTCGCAGTGAAGATGCGAGCATCGGGCGTTGCCTTCGCGCCTTGGCGCGCGAAGATGAGAAGCGCGTAGGCCTGCCGGAGGGGATTCCGGGAGACCGGCCGGCCGGCTCCCCGCCGCGGCAGAACGTACGTCACTTCCCCTCAGACCTGAATCGGGCAATCCTGACCGCCGAGGGCGGCATCGTCGCCTGCCAAGACGCCGCCCTCGCTACTGCGATTGCCGAAACCGTCGCGACACGCGCGGACGACGACTACGCAGCCCTTGTCTCGCAACTTCAGGCAACGCTGCAGCACCATCTGCGCCCGGCCTGCAACGTCTATGTGGCCTATGCTCTGGAGCAAATCGCGGACCGCGATCCGGGCCTTCCAGCGCCGGCCTGCAATCTGAACATCCTGCTGTACTGCGATACGCCCAAGCCAGTCGAGAGCGAGTTGAAGGCCAGGGTGGAGATGCTGCGCCCGGGCGACATTCCGGACCAGCACTTCCTTCCGGAGGCAGAGCACGTCTGCGCGGTCAGAGAGGGCGAGGTGATCGCCTCGACCGCGTGGAACCTGCCCCGACTCGAGGTTGAGGACCGCCGGTTCCATGCCCTCGGGGTCTGGACGCGCCGTCCATACTGGAACCGAGGGTTCGGCCAGGCCGTCGTGTCCGTACTGGTCGAGCACATCGCCTCCGAGCGAGGCATCCCTCTCTGGAGCACGGAGGCCCAGAACGTAGGCTCGCTCAGACTCGCTCGTTCGGTCGGCTTCCTTGAGCACATGTGGACGTTCTCCTGGGAAGTGCACGAGGGACACGCTCCGGCCGTATGAGCGATCACCGCACGCTAAGGAGGGAGGTGGACAGCGGAAGAGCAAGCCTGTATCCCTTTACGAATCTCAGAAGACTGTAGAGGCAGCCTGTCGGCGCCGGGCCGCACTGATCGGCTTGGCACGGTCTTTCGGCCAGGCGGTCGGACGCCGCTAGGAGGTTACCCCCGATGGGTTCCGTTCACTTCGCACTAGCGGCGGCGTTAGCGGCCGCGCTATGTCTGACGGCCGCCGCGGGTAGGGCAGATCGTCCCGGCCGACAGCGCGGCGCGCGGCAAGCCGTGGCGATCCCCTGGGAGATGGCGGCACTCTCCAAGCCGCCGCAGACCTACCCGGCGCCCGGCCCGCAGGCCGAGGGCGTGCAGGCCCTCTTCTACGAAGGGCCCCCGCTTGAAGGGAAACGCACGACCGTCTTCGCCTTCTACGGCAAGCCCAAGGGCGCCTCTGCAAAGCGCAAGGTGCCAGGCATCGTGCTCGTGCACGGAGGCGGAGGCACGGCCTTTGACTGGTGGGTCCGCCTGTGGAACAAGCGCGGCTACGCTGCCATCGCCATGGATCACGGCGGCGGCGCGCCCCAAGGGTTCAAGAACGAGTTCCCCGGGCCCGGCCTGAATGAGGCATTCAGCAAGGTGGACAGCCCCCCCGAGGACCAATGGCCGTACCACGCCGTGGCGCAGGTTGTGCTCGCCAATTCGCTGCTCCGCTCGTTCCCCGAGGTGGACGCCAACCGCATCGGCATCACCGGCCTGTCTTGGGGCGGTTACCTGACCTGCATGGCCGCCGGCGTTGACAAACGCTTCCGATTCGCGGTGCCCGTGTACGGCTGCGGCTTCCTACACGAGGACTCCGCCTGGCTGCCCACCTTCGAACAGATTGGCCCAGAGCAGACCAAGCGCTGGGTCTCCCTGTGGGACCCTTCGCGCTACCTACCCCTGGCCCAGATGCCCATTCTTTGGGTCACCGGCACTAACGACTTCGCCTATCCTCTGGATTCGCTCGAGAAGTCTTACCACCTGCCCAGAGGACCACGCACGCTCGCCATCCGCGTCGAGATGTCCCACGCGCATGGAGGGGCAGGGGAGAACCCGCCCGAGATCCTGGCCTTCGCCCAGAGCATTGTGAGCCGCAGCGGGCCGCTCCCGCACATCTTACGCCAAGGACGCAACGCCCACTACGCCTGGGCCAGGTTCACGACGAAGGCGCCCATTGTGAAAGCCGAGTTCAACTACACCACCGACAGCGGGGTCTGGAAAGAACGCAAGTGGCACATCGCTACCGCGACGCTGGACCAGAGCAAGACCGGCGGCCGCGTGACCGCCAAACTCCCGCGCGGCACCACCGTCTTCTACTTCAACCTGTGGCAAGAG
Source organism: uncultured Armatimonadia bacterium (assembly GCA_964528605.1). GTDB lineage: Bacteria > Armatimonadota > Zipacnadia > CAZGSV01 > CAZGSV01 > CAZGSV01. The sequence continues at coordinate 1,009 of CAZGSV010000116.1, read as the reverse complement.
GCGGCGCGCGGCGACCTGTGGGCGCTGGACGGCTCTAAGGTGATCCCTGCGAAGGATCGCCTGATGTGCATCAGCACCGAGCACGTGGAACTGGGCAAGAGGTAGTACGCGGTCGCCTTCAGCGGGATCGCCTGCGCCAGGCGTGCCCACAAGCCTAGTCCGGCCCGTTGCTCAAGCGTAGGTCGTCAAGATAGAAGACAGTCGCTTCAGTGGCCATGCTGCTGAAGCCGAGCCAGTCGAGCGAGCGCCAATCGGGGCTTCCCGTCGGCAGGCCCGTGAAAGAGACCGGCTCTTGTCCCGGAAGCGTGATCGTTAGGTCCCAAGTGCCGTTGGCCCCCACGCCAAGCCGAGCAGCAACCTGGAACTCGACCCACTGGCCAATGGGCAGCGAGAGGAGTTCCTTGCCGCCCACGCTCAGCCGCCCCTCGGCCACCCAAAGGCTGGGCCCGACCCGGTAGGGCTCGGCGTCGTCGCGCCACTCGTGAAACATGAACACGCCCTGCTGGACGCGCATCCTGAACCCAAAGCGCGTCACGCCCTCCGTGTGATCGGGAACGTAGAAGAAGTGCGGGTTGAACTGGTACTCGAGGCCGGGCGCGTCCACCGCCTTGAGGCTGCGCTTCCCGCTCGCGGTCACCTCATCGGTCACCGCGATCGAGTCGCCCTTGTTCTCGACGTACACCCGCGCGCGCTGGGGCGCTGCGCCGACCGGGGTGGACTCGAAATCATCCTCGAAAGCCAGCGGTGGCGGCGGGGGCGGCTCGGGCGCGAATTCAACCGGCGGATACCGCACCCCCTTGGCCAGGTTCACCCACTCGGGATCGCCGTAGACTCCCGCCCGCCTGTAGTCGAACGGCCTAAAGCCGATCCTCAGCGCCGGCGAGTCGGGCGCCAGCCGGAAGTCAAAGTGCTCCGGGTCCACAAACTTGGGGTCCGCGACCAGCGACCCGGCGTCCTTTCCCAGCGCCTGCCACTGAGCAAAACTCAGATCCTGGAACGTCACCGGCTC
>CAZGSV010000115.1:0-9969 GCA_964528605.1 uncultured Armatimonadia bacterium | reverse complement strand
CTGGTCGGCGATGGCGCGCGTGATCGCCTGGCGGATCCACCAGGTGGCGTAGGTGCTGAAGCGGAAGCCCTTGGTGAAATCGAACTTCTCCACCGCCCGCATCAGCCCCACGTTGCCCTCCTGAATCAAGTCCAGGAAGGTGAGGCTCGAGCGGCCGGTGTACTTCTTGGCGATGCTCACCACCAGGCGCAGGTTGGCCTCCGCCAGGCGGCGGATGGCCTCCTCGTCCTTCAGTTTCACCGAGTCAATGTGGACCGTGCTCTTGTCGAGCCGGTGGTTGAAGTAGACGACTATGGCCGGCTCGAGAGTGATGCGCCGCGCGCCGTCTGCGGGGATGGTGGCCATGACCTCCGGCGGCGCGGTCTCCGTCGAGGTGCGGAAAGACCACTCGCGGGTGATCACGCGCGCCGCCTGCCCCTTGCTCCCGGGCAGGCGCAGCCGGAACTCCGCGCTGTACTTGCGCCGCGGCTCCAGCAGCGACCGAGGCACAAAGAGCACCCGCCGCGTCGGCTCGTCGTAAGTAACCGTGGCCGGCGTGCGGCGCTCGTCATCGGTGAACACCTGCAGCGTGTTGGGCCGCACCAGGCTCGGCTTGATGGGTGTGTGCAGGCAGACGGCGACCGGCTCCGCGATGCGCGCCACGATGGTGCCCTCGCGCGGCGTAACCGTAGTGAGTTGCTCGCCCTCCGGATTGGGCAGCACCTGGAACGACCACAGTTGATCCTGCTCCAGCGTGTTGCCGTGCCGATCGCGCAGCCCTTGGTTGTCGCCGCGCAAGTGTACCGTGTAGGCGCCGCCTTTCATCACCCCGGACGGCAGCCCAATGCGCAGCACCGAGCCGCGGCAGTCCAGCCTCACCCCAGCCAGCGCCCTCTTCGCCCCCTCGCGCAGCACCCGCACCGCGCGCGAGCAGACGGATTGCTTATCCAGCGGCTGGGTGAAGTGAACCTCGACCGATTCCTGCAACCCGGGCACGAGTATCTCGCCGTGCCCCGGCTTGCTGCCCACCATCTCCAACGTCGGCTTGCGCCCGCCGGTGGTGAACGACAGGATGACGTCGTCCGCGGGCGCCCGGCCGGGAATGCGCAACTTCTCCTTGCCCTTGGCCTCCCACGAGGGGGTGTGCACGCCGTGTTCCCCGGCCTCGACGCGCAGCACGTAGCGAGTGGCAGGGCGCAGCGAGCGGAAGGGACGATAGAGGATGCTGCACCGGCGGGGGTCGTAAGTGACGCGCCCCTCGGCGCGCTTCACCCGTTCCGCCAACTCGCGTTCCTCCTCCTCGGTCAGCAGCCGTATCTGACCGATGGACTGGAGGTACATGCGTACCGAGTCCTCGACGCGCGCTCCCTCCTCCAGCGCCTCCCTGGCCTTCAGCCCCGGAAGGTGCGCGCGCGCCTTAGTCGGCAGCCGCGAGATCACCTCTACGCCGCGCTCCTCCAGGCGCGCGAACATCTCGTCTATCTGCTCGGGCCCTACGTCAGCGTAGGTGGAAAGCACCTCGCTGATCTCCTCGAACGAGAGTTTGCCCTGGCGTACTCCCTTGCCTATGAGCGCCTCTATCTGCTCCTGAGGATCGCTAGCAACTTCCTTCAAACCTTCTCACTTCCCTCTGCCTGCTGGCCCGGGCCGTGAGGCCGCGAGCCGGCAAACCGCCGCTGCAAAGACTTGTACTCCGCCAATAGGGCATCGTCCGGCCGCAGCCGCCCTTCCTCTATTAGTTTCGTCACCTGCGCCCTAATTTCCTCCCAGCGTTCCCGCAATTTCCGTTCCTTTAACGTGCCCAAGTAACTCCGCACCATCTCTTTGTCCTTGGGCACGTCCAGGGCTTCCTCCCCGAGGGCGAGTTGCGCGAGCACCTGCTCCAGCCCCTCTTCCCGCAACTCCGCCGCCAGCCGCCCACTCTCCACGCCCTCCGCGCCCAAGGCCAGCAGCCTGTCCGCCACCTTGCCCAGCGCAGCATCCGAGAAATCCTGCGGCGACAAATCCACCCGCACTGCCTCTATCAGCCCCGGCTGCGCCAAGAGCGCCGCCAGCAGCGCCCGCTCCGCCTTGGCCGCCCCCGAAAGCGCCGGCCCGGCCAACGGCGCCGCGCCCCGCCCTCCCGCCTGGCTCGCGGCCTCCCGCAGCAACGCCTCTTGCACCATTCGCTGCTGTGGGGGATCGCCTGGCACCATCAACGCGGCAGCCAGACCCGCGTACTCGGCCCGCGCCACCGGTTCGCGCACCGCGGCCAGCAACAACCGCACCTCCTCCGCAGCCCGCCTCCTGTCGGCCGCATCATTAGTAGAGTACCCGCCCAAAGTCTGCCGCAAACGGAACTCCACCAGCGGAACCGCGCGCTCCAGCTCCTGCTCAAAGCCCTCAAGCCCGTGTTGCCGGATGAACTCGTCCGGGTCCGCCCCCCCAGGCAGGACCACCACTCTCGCCAGCATCTGCTCCCCCTCGAAGATCTCCGCCCCCCGCACCGCCGCCGCCAGCCCTGCCGAATCCGCATCGTAGGCCAGCACCGCCGTCGGCACGTAACGCCGCAGCAACCTGATGTGCTCCTGCCCCAGCGCCGTTCCCAGCGTGGCCACCGCCGCCTCCATCCCCGACTGGTGACAGGCGATCACATCCGTGTAGCCCTCCACCACCACCCCATACCCTCGCTGCGCCATCGCCCGCCGCGCCCAGTGCAAACCGTAGAGCAGCCGGCTCTTGGCGAACACCGCCGTCTCCGGTGAGTTGAGGTACTTGGGCTGCTCCTCCCCCAAGGTGCGCGCCCCAAACCCGCACACCCTCCCCTGCCCGTCGCAGATGGGGAAGATCAGCCTGCCCCGTAACCAGTCACCGTATCTCTGCTCCGGCCCGCGGCGCGTCACCAATCCGGCCTGCTCCGCCTCCCGCAGCGGTACCCCCTGGCGCTGCAGGTGGCCGCACAGTCCGCTCGCGCTCGGAGGCGTGCACCCCAGTTGAAACCGCTTGACGCTCTCTTGGGTGATGCCCCGGCCCGCCAGATAGTCGCGGAAGCCTTGCCCACTCGGCTCGCCCAACTGCTCGGCATAGTACTTCGCCGCCAGCGCGTTCAGTTCGTAGAGGCGATCGCGCCTGCTCTCCGCCGGCCCGCGCGGGCGGGGCAAAGGCAGCCCCGCTCTCTCCGCCAGCCGCTGCAGCGCCTCCTGAAACGTCAGCCCCTCGATCTTCTGGAGAAAGGTGAAGACGTTCCCGCCCTCGTGGCAGCCGAAGCAATACCATAACTGCTTCTCCGCGCTTACGGTAAAGGAGGGGTTGCGGTCAGGGTGGAAGGGGCAGCGCGCCTTGTAGTCCCTGCCGCGCTTGGTCAACTCCAGGTATCCGGAGATGACCTCCACAATGTCCGAGGCCGTAGCGATGTCTTCGATTGTTGGGCCTTCCCTCACGACAACTTCACCGCACGCTCCGCCGCTCCCGGCCGGACTCTAGCTTCCCCCCTCCCACGCTCCGCACTCCAGTCGCCCGCTCCCTGATGACTAAGGAGGCGGCCCCGCAGGACCGCCTCCGACTCTCTCAAAGGATTGCCCCTGGCGAACTAGAACTCAGTGGGTATCCAGATGTGAACGCGCGTCACCAGCATGTCGTGCAGGGTGAACGCGACGTTCTTCTCTTTGCCGTCTGGGGTCTGCTGGTCGTAGTAGAGGATGCAGTCGCGCTCGAAAACGTTGCTCGTACCCTGGAAACTCACCGAGCCAGTGAACGGCGTGCCCGGGCCGCCGCCGCTGAAGGTCTCGATGCGGTCCGGGTAACCGTAACGATAGATGACTTTCTTGAACCCGTCCCCCAGTTTGATGGTGCGCTCCGGGTCTCCCATGGCCGTCCGCGCGAATTCGCACTCCCGCCCCGCCACCGCCACCGCAGTGATGTACCCGCGCGAATCGCACACTATACCCACTACCACGTCTCCGCCCTTGTAGTAGATGTACTCAACCTCAGGCTGACCGTAGGCGTCCGTGCGCAGATCGAACCAAATGGGCATCGCCCATATCGGCACCGCCGCACCCGCGCCCGCGCCCGGAAATGCCTGAGGAGGCGGACCCGCCCCAGGCTGCGCCGCCTGTCCAGCGCCGACCGCCGGCCCCACCCCGGGACGCGCCACAGCCATTGCCCCTGGCCCACGCGCAGGGCCCGCGGCCCCGCCGCCGATCGCGCCTGGCCTCATCGTCACGCCCCTCCTCTTCTGGAATGCAGCCATGCCTGCACTAGGCATCATCAGCGCCGGCGACTGCTCCAACCCCTGATATGAGGAGCCGCTCACGCCAGTGCCGAGCATCCCAGGCACTGCGCCCGGCAGGGCCAATCCCGGAAGGCTGAACGGTCCTTGCTCCTCGCCTGTGCTGCCCCCAAAGCCAGCGGGCACTCCACCAACCGGCGAATACGCCGCAGTGGGCGGCACCCCCGGGCCCGCCGGGCCGCCCGCACCAGCAGCCGGTCCCGCGCCTGCCATGGGCATGACACCCGCCGCGGGGGCCATCGGCTGACCCGCTGCGGCCACCACAATGCCCGTAGGCGTGCCGTACCAGGTGCGCACGCCGAAGGCGCTGGGGTGCCCGTCCTTATGGCCAAAGTAGTTGATAATGTGGTCGCCCAACCTCACGCCCGCCAGTTGGGTCTCCAGCAGCCAGGGATTTGCCCCGACGGCTGTCACCCCCAAGAAGGCAGTCAGCATCACCACACCAGCAATGATCCACTGGCGCCTACCGCTTTTCGCTACCATCATCACTTGCCCCTCTCCTTTCGCCATCCCGCCTCCCGCCTCACTCCAACGCACCCGCCAGCACACACCACATGCCTCCCGCTACTGGTCGGGGCATGTTATTCTTACCCTTCCTCTTTCCACTGTCAACTACTTATGCTAAAAGCGCCCTTTCTTGTCACCTGTAAAAGGCCGATTGCGCCCAAAATGTTCGCCGGAAACCAAACTTTCCCAGCCCGTACCCCCGCCCCCGACGGGGCCCCTTCGCCCCTGCCGGGCCTCCACGCGCCGCAGGTCGTCTCCGCCAGCCGTAGGACCGACATCCCCGCCTGCTATCCCGATTGGCTCGTCTCCCGGCTGCGGGCGGGCTGGGTGCAGTGCTACCACCCTTTCACCGGCGCCGCCCACGGGATCTCACTCTCGCCCGCGGACGTCGTCGCCTTGGTCCTCTGGACCCACAATTGCGGCCCCTTCCTCCCCTTCCTGCCGCTGTTGGATCGCATGGGCCACGCCTACTACTTCCTCCACACCCTCACCGCGCTGCCCAAGAACCTCGAGCCGGGGCTGCCGGACCCCGCGGACCTGCTGCGCGCGATGCGCCAACTCGCCGAGCGGATCGGAGCCCAGCGCATGCACTGGCGCTACGACCCCATCGTTGTCACCGGCGACCTCGACGAGGCTTACCACCTCAGCAACTTCGGCCGCCTGGCAAACGCCCTCGAAGGCGCCACTGAGCGCGTCATCATGAGTTTCGTCTATCCCTACGCGCGCGTGGTCAGGCGCCTGCGCCGCGCTAACCTGGGTTGGCACGACCCGAGCCCGGCACTGAAAACCGAACTCACCGCCCGCCTGGCCGAAGTCGCACGGGACCACGGAATGCGCCTGGTCTCCTGCTGCCCAGACTATCCGCTGCCCGAGAACGCCGGCCCCTCACGCTGCCTGGACCCGGCGTTGCTGCGCTTGCTCAGGCCGGACGTTGACTCCCAGTACCCGCCGGGCCCCACCCGTCGCGGCTGTGGCTGCGCCCGCTCGATAGACATCGGCGCTTACGACACCTGCGCCCACGCCTGCCTCTACTGCTACGCTACCTCGCGCCCGCTTCTGGCCCAACGACGCTGGCAGGCCCACTCCCCCTCCAGCCCTTCGCTCCTCCCCCCGCCCGGGGGGGGCGCCAACCCCTAGCGTTGTTGCTCCTCCAGCAGCTGCCCGTCCTGATAGACCTCAATCTTCGTGTCGCCGTGCCCCTGCACCGTCACCTTGAACCCATGCCCCGGCTGATGCGAGTCCTCGTGCACCACCCTCGCACCCTTGCTGTCGGTCACCACGATGCGAATCTTGTGCGGCGCATCGCCCATGGTGACGCCGATGGTAATGTTCCTTAGGTCCTCCTCTTCCGTTGAACGACTGGCCCAGATCTCGACCTCCGCGTTCTCGCGCTTGGGCTTGGCCGTTGGCTCCCCGCTGGGCTCGGGAGTGGCAGTGGTAGTGGCGCCCTCCGTAGTGCCCGGTTTGCTCGTAGGGGGCTCCTCGGTCGTGCCCGGCTCCGGCTCCACCACGCTCTCGGACGACGCCACCCACAACGCCACCGCCGTCTGCGGAGGCACCTTCTTGCCCGCGGCCGGCTCCTGACGGATGATCTGCCCCGGCCGCACCTCGCTGGAAAACTCGGTCTTGATCTCCCCCACCTCCAGCCCCGCCTCGTTCAGGCGCTGTTGGGCTTGGTCCACGGCCAAGTCCACCACGTCAGGAATGGTTACCTTCTCGGGCGGAGCCGCCAACACTACATAGATCTGCTCCCCCTGCCTCACCTGCGTGCCGTTCTCCGGGTCCTGCGAAATCACCGTACCCACAGGGTAGTCCTGCGTCGGTCGCCGCTCTTGCACCACCATACCGAAGCCCGCGGAGGACAGTTGCGTCTGCGCCTCCTGCTCCCGCAGGCCGACGACGCTCGGCACCCGGACCTGCCTCCCCAGCCCCTGGCCGCGCAACACCCAGATGTAGATCGCGAAGCCCGCCACCAGCACCACCGTCAGCACCAGCACCGCCCATGTCCAGGGCAATACCACCGGCTCCTGCGCGGGAGGGGCCGCCGGCACTGGAGGCGCCGGAGCGCGCTCCAAGCGCGGTTCCGCCACGCGCGGCATTGCCACCGTCTGCGCCCGCTCTGCCGCCGGCCCGGCCGTCACCGGCTGCCCCTGGCGCGCCCGCGTCAGGTCCTGCATCATCTCCGCCGCGCTGGCATAGCGCGCCAGGGGGTCCTTGCGCATCGCCCGCAGCACTATCGTCTCCAAGTCGGGCGGAATGGCCGGGTTCACCTGCCGCGGGGCCACTGCTTCCTCTTGCACGTGCTTCAGCGCCACCGCCACCGCGTTGTCCCCCTCGAAGGGCACCTTCCCCGTCAGCGCCTCGTAAAGCACCGCCCCGAGGCCGTAGATGTCGCTGCGCTCGGTCGCTCGCTCGCCGCGCGCCTGCTCCGGGGAAATGTAGTAGACCGAGCCGATGACCTCCCCCGGCGCCGTCAGCCCCCCCGCTCCCATCGCCTGCGCAATGCCAAAGTCCGACACCTTCACTCGCCCATCCGAAGTGAAGAGCACGTTCTGCGGCTTTATGTCCCGGTGAATGATGCCGTTCCCGTGCGCGTACTTGAGCGCGTCGCAGATCTGTAGGCCCACCTCCGCCGCGGCGCTCGGAGGCAGCGGCCCCTGCTGCGCTATCAGGTCCTTCAGCGTGCGCGGAGAGAGGTACTCCATCACGATGAACAGGTTGCCCTCGTGCTCGCCGAAGTCGTACACATTCGCCAAATGGGGGTGCGAGAGCGACGCCGCCGCCTTGGCCTCCTGCTTGAACCGCTCCCGATACTGCGGGTCGCGCAGCAGTTCCGGGCGCATCACCTTCACCGCCACCTTGCGGTTGAGCACCGAATCCTGCGCCCGGTACACCACCGCCATGCCGCCCTCGGACACCTTCTCCTCGATCAGGTACCGGTCCTTAAGTGCGGTTCCGACCATGTACATCGTCTCCCTTGTCGCCACCACATTCTTGCCCAAACGCAACTCCCAGGCAAGCGCCCACCGCCTTGCCCGGAGCGCCTTTGACCCCCTTTCCTGCTGCTGCTACCATCCCTTGCGGGTAAGGCGATGCTGTAAGTGAACGATCCACGGGACCACCCGGTAGAACGCTTCCGCTACATCGAGATCGGCGACACGCCCCAGCCGCCTCCCACACCGCAGGCGCCCCCACCGGCGCAAGCCGCCCCGCCGCCTCCCCAGCCGCAGGCGGCCCAGCCAGAGGCCCCGCCCGCCGCGGAGATCAGCGTCCCCGAGCTCAGGCCCTTCAGCGAGCAGCAGGCCCGCACCGTCCTGACCACTTGGCTGAGGGCAACGCTGCCGCGGCGTTTGCTCGGCCGCCACCGCTGGGCGCAGCGCGCCCCCATCACCAGGGTCGCCAATCAGGTAGCCTACCGCGTCCGCCTGCTTACCCAGTACCAGGCCCGCTCCCTCCGCTACCAAGAGGATCGCCTCGGCCCCGAGCCCATTGTCTCCACCCACACCGTCGCCGACCTCTGGTCCTACAGCCTCCCGCGCCCTAGCGACTTCGTTAACAGGACCGCGTCCCACCCGCTGCGCGGCACCGACCAACTCGTTGACTGTAGCCAGTGCCACGGCCTCGGCCTGGTTCGCTGCCCACGCTGCATCGGCCGCGGCTCCATCACCGACCTCCTCCTCGAGGGCGGCGGCATCACTCCCTGCCCGGCCTGCCGCGGCACCGGCAGCGCCACTTGCGAAGTCTGCCGCGGCCAAGGCCAGATGCGCCGCTACGCCGTGCTCGTCGCCCGCTACTCCTACCGCGACTCCTCGCTCATCGTCTCCGCCTCCAAGGTGCCCGACGACCTGCTCCGCCCCGTGCGCGCCCGGCCCTTCGTCACCTTGCGCCAGCAGCGCCAACTGCGCCCCCCTCCGCTCAACGAGCCCCTCGATGAAGCCGTCCGCCTCCTTCAGCAAGGCGCCGCCTCCGCCGCCGGACAGGCGCTGCTCTTCCAACAGTTGGAGGCCGAAGCCTTCCCCGTCGCCGAGGTGAGCGTGGAAGTGCGAACCGGCAAGTCCCTCGACTTCTTCGTCTACGGAGAGGAGCGCCGCTCCTACTTCCCCGCCCCCTGGCCTCGCGCGGTCATCTCCTGGGCGCGTGTCGCCGCCCTCGCCGTGCTGGGACTGGCCCTTGTAGGCGGCGCCGTCTACCGCTGGCTAGCGGCGCTGCCCTAGCCCGTCCACTTCCGCAGCGACTCTCGCCCTCGGCGCGCTACCTCTGCCGCCGGCCTGCCCCACAACTCCTCATTGAACAACTCCAGCGACAGGTAGCCCTGGTAGCCCTGCCGCTCGAGCACGCCCAGTATGTCATCGAGATTCAGCACGCCCTCGCCCGGCAGCACCCGGTGGCCGTCGTTCAGTTGCTCGCGTGGCAGGTCAACCACATCGTTGATGTGTAGTAGTGCCACCTTGCCGCCTGCCACTTGCGCCAGGTCCTCCAAGCGCGAGGAGCCCCGGTAGTAATGAAAGGTGTCCACCAGCAGGGCGGCGTTGGGACGATTCGCCTCGCGCACGATGGCCCAGGCGGTCGCCACGTCCTTCACCATACGGAATGGTCCGATGAACTCCAGCGCCGGCGTCACGCCGTAGTCGCTGGCCAGATCGCACACCACGGCATAGTCCTCCACCGCCTGCGCCGGCGAACCCTCGCCCTCGCTCGCGCACGCGATCACCACCGGCGAGCCGACCTCCTGCGCCAGCCTGAAGGTCTCCTCGCACGAGGCGAACTTCTTCTCGCGCGCCTCCGGCGCCGCCCACATCCACCCGCCGATCGCGCAAATCTCGACGACCTCCAGCCTCGCGGCCTGGAGGGCCGCCTTGACCCGGTCCAGAGATCCGTTCTCGGCCCGGAACTTCTGCAACTCGTCGGCCCACAGTCCGATGCCCCCGTACCCTGCCTCCCCCGCCGCCCGAATCTTCTCCAACAACGGCGCATTCTTGATCGTGATCGCGTTGAGCGCTGCCTTCATCGCCATGCTGCTTCTCTCCCTTCGGCGGTCGGCCTCTTTCGGCCCCGAGCCGCACGACGGGCAGAGAATACACCGCGCGCTGGCACCGGCCAAACGCACGCCCGGGGCGTGGGTGCACGGGTGCCCGTCAGGGTCACGCACATGGCGATGGGCCCCTGTGCCCGCCAGGGCGTAGGGACGGCATCTTATGCCGTCCGCGCCGCCAACG
>CAZGSV010000114.1:0-9988 GCA_964528605.1 uncultured Armatimonadia bacterium | reverse complement strand
CTATTCCTATCAACCTGGCTGCGTTGCCCGCGATCTCCATACCTTGCGGCTTCTCCGACGGCTTGTCCATCGGCCTCCAACTCATCGCCCGTCCCTTCGAGGAGACTACTTTGCTGCGCGCTGCTTACGCCTTTGAGCAGGGGCACGACTTCCACCGGCGTCGCCCTGCCCTTTAGGAGCGAATGCTATGCAGTACCAAGCGACGATCGGCATCGAGGTCCACGCGCAATTGCTCACCAAGAGCAAGATGTTCTGCGATTGCCCCAACGCTTTCGGCGGCGAGCCCAACACACGCTGCTGCCCCATTTGCCTCGGCTTGCCGGGCGTGCTGCCGGTGGCAAACAAGCAGGCGATCGAGTTCACGATGATGACGGGCTTGGCGCTCAATTGCACCATCGCCCCAGAGGCCCGCTTCGCCCGCAAGAATTACCTGTATCCCGACTTGCCCAAGGGCTACCAGATTTCCCAATACGAGAGCCCCATTAGCGCGAAGGGCTACATAGACCTCCAGGTTGACGGCGCCACCAGGCGCATCGGCATCACGCGCTGCCACCTGGAGGAGGACACCGGCAAACTCATGCACACCCCCGCCGGTACCAGCCTGCTCGACTTCAACCGCTGCGGCGTGCCGCTGATGGAGATCGTGACCGAGCCCGACATGAACAGCACTGCCGAGGCGCGCGCCTACCTGACGGCGCTGCGCGCTATCCTCCAGTACCTAGGCGTCAGCAGCGCCAACATGGAAGAGGGCGCCATGCGCTGCGAGTGCAACGTCAGCGTGGCTCCCGCGGGCGCCGACAAGTTCGGCGTCAAAGTGGAGGTGAAGAACCTCAACTCCTTCCGCTCCGCCGTGCAGTCGCTGGAGTACGAGATAGAACGGCAGACCCGCGCTCTGGAGAGAGGGGAGCCGATTGCTCAGGAGACGCGGCGGTGGGATGAGGCCAACCTGGTCACGGCCCCCATGCGCAGCAAGGAAAGCGCGCACGACTACCGCTACTTCCCCGACCCCGACCTGGTGCCCTTCGCCTTCGACCCAGACTGGGTCCACGAGGTGCGCGCGCGGCTGCCCGAACTGCCCGCCGCCAGGCGGCAGCGTTTCGTTGCCGAATACGGCCTTCCCGAGTACGACGCTGGCGTGCTCACCGAGAGCAAGGCGCTCGCCGACTATTACGAAGAGTGCGTGCGGCTGCGCCCTGACCCGAAGGTCGTGAGCAACTGGGTCACGAGCGAGTTGAGTGGCCTGCTCAACGAGCGCGGCATGAGCATTGAGGAATGTCCGGTCCGGCCGGCGGCCCTGGGCGAACTGCTCGGCCTCATTCAGGCCGGCACCATAAGCGGCAAGATCGCCAAGTCGGTGCTGCAAAAGATGTTCGAAAGCGGCAAAGGCGCAGCAGCGATAGTGGAAGAGCAAGGGCTCACGCAGATATCGGATGAAGCGGCGTTGGCACAGACGATCGAGAGGGTGTTGCGGGAGCACGGTGACGTCGTAGCCAAAGTCAAGGCTGGCCAGACCAAGGCCATGGCGTACTTGGTGGGTCAAGTCATGAAGGCCACCGGCGGCCGCGCCGACCCCGCGCGCGTGAACGAGATGCTCCGCCGCGCCCTGGAGGCCTAGCCCTTTGGCGCAGGAACCGCGTCCGGAAGAGGAAAGAGGACCGGGGCAGGTGCCGCCGACGTCGTCCGCCGAGTTGCTGGCGGCCTTGCTGGTGCCGCCCGCGCTGTCCATCGCGCTCCGCCTGGCCGCGCCGCACCTGGGCTTCGCTGCCGCCTTCGTCACCATTCCGCTGGCGCTGCTGACGATTCTGTGGGTGATATGGGCGGTAGTCCGGGCGCGCATGCACGGGTTGGGCTTGGCGGCGGTGCTGCTGGTCACCGCCTTTGCCTGGCTTGCCGCGCTGCTACCTGTCTGGACTGGGCACACCGCGCTCGGGGTTGCGGCGGTGCGCAACCTGGCGCTCACGGTGTTCGGGGCGGCCCTCGGCGTGGCCCTGGCGAGCGCGGTGCGTGACCGCAACCTGCTGGTGCCGGCCGGGATCTTCGCGGCGGCGATTGACGTGGCCGTGGTCTTCTGGGGGCCCACCGGCCGGGCGGTGGAGAAAGTGCCTCAAGTCGTCACGCAGTTGTCGGTGCACACGCACATCCCGGGCACCGCCGCGCCGCCGCTGGCGCCGGGCGCGCCTCCCTTGCCCCCCGAGATACTGAACATCGGGTTCTTGGATGTCCTGATGGCCGCTTTCATGCTGGCGGCGCTGCTGCGCTTCGGGATGCGCTCGCAGCGGGCCTTCTGGCACATCTGTTTCTGGTGGTGCGTGGTTGCGCTCGGCGCGGTCGTGATGGGATGGCCGCTGCCCGGCTGGCCGTTCATCGTGCTGGGCGCGCTGGTGCCCAACCGCGACCAGTTTCGGTTCTCTCGCGGGGAAAAGGTCGCCATGGGCGCGGCCGTGGGCTTCGCGCTGGTCGCGGTGTGGGCCGTCCTGTGGGCCACCAAGCGCATGTGGTAACCTTGAAGAGTACCGCGGAATCGTTTCTTATGTGTGAGCAGGAGGCAGGCCACCTTGGCAAGCAAGTACGACTTTGCCGCCATTGAACGCAAATGGCAGCAGCGCTGGCGCGAAGCGGATCTCTTCCGCACGCCCACGGAGGGCCAGCGCCCCAAGTTCTACCATCTCGACATGTTCCCCTACCCCTCCGGGGAACTGCACATGGGCCATATGCGCAACTACATCATCGGCGACGTGGTGGCCCGCCACCAGGTGATGTCCGGGTGCGACGTGCTGCACCCGATGGGCTGGGACGCCTTCGGCTTGCCCGCGGAGAACGCGGCCATTGAGCGCGCCATTCACCCCCAGGACTGGACCCTGGCCTGCATCGGCCGCATGCGGGAGCAGTTCGCGTCCTTGGGCATCAGTTACGACTGGGACCGCGAGGTCAACACCTGTCTGCCCGAGTACTACAAGTGGGACCAGTGGTTCTTCATCCAGCTCTACAAGCGCGGGCTGGCCTACAAGAAGGAATCGCCGGTCAACTGGTGCCCCAGTTGTCAGACCGTGCTGGCCAACGAGCAGGTGGCGGGCAACGCCTGTGAGCGCTGCGGCACCGAGGTAACCAAGCGCAATCTGGAGCAGTGGTTCTTCCGCATCACCGCCTACGCCGACCGGCTGCTGCAAGACCTAAACTTGCTCACCGGCTGGCCCGAGCGCGTGCTGGTGATGCAGCGCAACTGGATCGGGCGCAGCGAGGGCGTGACCATCTTCTTCGAGGTCGAGGGCTCAGGCGAGGCCATCGAGACGTTCACCACGCGGGTAGACACCCTTTTCGGCGCCACCTTCCTGGCCCTGGCTCCCGAGCATCCCATGACGGCTGCCCTCGTTGCCGGGACCCCGCAGGAGCAGGAGGTGCTGGCCTTCATTGAGCGCTGCGCGCGGGAGAGCGAGATCGAACGCACCAGCGAGCAGGCGCCCAAAGAGGGAATCTTCCTCGGCCGCTACGCCATCAACCCGGTCAATCAGGAGCGCATCCCCATCTGGACCGGCAACTACGTCCTGATGGCGTACGGGACCGGCGCCATCATGTGCGTGCCCGCGCACGACGAACGCGACTTCGCCTTTGCCCGGCAGCACGGCATCCGGGTTCGGGTGGTGATTCAGCCGCCGGATTGTCAACTCGACGGCGAGACCATGGCCGAGGCCTACACCGAGCCGGGCATCCAGGTGAACAGCGGCCAGTTCGACGGGCTGCCCAGCGACAAGGGAGCCGAGGCAATAGACCAGTTCCTCGAGGAGCAGGGCAAAGGCCGCCGGAGCGTGAGTTACCGCCTGCGCGACTGGTGCATTTCACGCCAGCGGTACTGGGGCACGCCGATTCCCATGATCTACTGCGACCAGTGCGGCATCGTGCCGGTGCCCGAGGATCAACTGCCCGTGCTATTGCCGCCGGTAGTGGACTTTCGGCCTCGCGGGGTGTCGCCTTTGGGTACCGCGGAGGATTTCGTGAAGTGCTCCTGCCCGCAGTGCGGTGGTCCGGCAAAGCGCGACACCGACACCATGGACACCTTCGTGGAGTCCTCCTGGTATTTCCTGCGGTTTGCCTCACCGCACACGCAGGAGGCTCCCTTCGATCGCGATGAGGTGGCGCACTGGCTGCCTGTGGACCAGTACGTCGGCGGCATCGAGCACGCGACCATGCATCTGCTCTACGCCCGCTTTTTCGTCAAGGCACTCCAAGACATGGGGATGCTCGACTTCACGGAGCCGTTCCAGAGCCTGTTCACGCAGGGGATGATCTACAAGGACGGCGCCAAGATGTCCAAGAGCAAGGGCAACGTGGTCAGCCCCGACGAAATCTGCAGCAAGTTCGGCGCCGACACCGGCCGCCTGTTCATCCTCTTTGCGGGCCCGCCCGAGCAGGACACCGAGTGGTCCGACGAGGGCGTGGCCGGGTGCTTCCGCTTCCTCAACCGCGCCTACAGACTGGTGGCCGATAATCTCGAGGCCTGCTGCAGCGATTGGCGCGAGACGCTGGCCACTGCCGAGCCGGATCGGGTGGTCAGCAGCCTGCGCCAGCGGGTGCACGAGACCATCCGCAGGGTAACGGACGACATTCGCAAGCGGATGCACTTCAACACCGCGGTCGCGGCGATGATGGAACTCATGAATGGCATGACCGACTTCGCCCAGCACATGCGCGAGCACCCCGCTCCGACGCAGCACGCCGCCTTCTCGGAGGCTGCGGAGACCGCCATCCTGCTGCTCTCCCCCTTCTGTCCGCACCTCGCCGACGAACTGTGGGAGATGACGGGGCACGAGGGCTTTAGCTGCAACCAGCCCTGGCCCGAGTTCAGCCCGGACATAACGGCTAAGGAGGAGATCACGGTGGTCGTTCAGGTGGACGGGCGCGTCCGCGACCGCCTTATCCTGCCCGCCAGCGCAGACACGCGGGAGATACGCACCCGGGCCCTCACCTCGCCACGCGTGCTGCCCTTTCTGGGCGGCAAGCGGCCCAAGCGCGTAGTGATTGTGGGCAAACGCTTGGTCAACATAGTGTCTTAGGCCCTTTACTCACACGGGCAGAAGCCGCCAAGGCACCCTTTTCCTAGTGGATTGCTATGAATAGTGGGAAATGGCCGGCCGAGGAATCCATCGTTCGTGTTGACTGGCGCGCGAGCGTTGGGTAGACTGCCTCAACACCAGACAAAAGGGGAAGAGCGGGGCAGCCCCGAATCAGCGGGCTGGCCATTGATTCCAAGATGCGTACCTATTTGTGGGTTAGTATTGTTTGCTCCTTGCTCGCGCTTGCCAGCGTGCCGTGGGTTGCTAAGGCTGACCTCGCCGCCAGTGACACCACCGCCGCCGCGCAGAACGCGGCTCCGACGCAGCAGCCGGCGGCCGTGGCTTCGCCAGCCGGCGGCCAAGCCCCCCTTGGAGAGCTCTCCGAGATCATCACCAAGTGGTCGCCTCTGCCGTTCCGCGAGATCGTGGTGGAGGACGCCTCCTTGCCGGCGCAGGCGCAGGAGACGGCCGTCGAGGGTGAGCCCGGCTTGGTGGCAGCGCGCTACCGGGTCGTCTACCGGGACGGGATCGAGGTCGCGCGCATCTTCGTGGGCGAGCAAGTGCTGCGCCAGCCGGTCGATCGGATAGTGCGGCGAGCGCCTGGGCCGGAAGGGCCCTCTCGGGGCTTACCGTTCCAAGCCAGGTCGCTGGTCATGGAAGCCACGGCGTACGCCCCCTATGGCCCGGACACTAACGGCGTCACGGCCACCGGCGTAATGGCCGAACGCGGCATCGCAGCGGTGGACCCGCGCGTGATACCCCTCGGCACCAGGCTATACGTCGAGGGATACGGGTATGCTCTGGCCGCTGACACCGGCGGCGCGATCAAAGGAAATCGCATAGACCTTTGCTTCGAGTCGGCCGTTGAGGTAGACCGCTTCGGCCGGCGCGAGGTACGGGTCTACATCCTGCCCTAGCCCTACAGGAGGCTCGCAGGCGGAATGGGGCTGCTTTCCGAGACAATCGCAGCCCTGCGAGATGCGGGTGCGCGCCCGCGCAAAGCCCTGGGCCAACACTTCCTCGTGGACGACAACATCGCGGCCCTCATCGTTGGCCTGGCGCTCGCCGAGCCCTCGGAGGGCATGCTTGAGATCGGCCCGGGCCTCGGCCTGCTCACCGCCCGTCTGGCGGAGAAGGGAACGCGCCTCCTCGCCATCGAGAAGGACCCCCTGCTCGCTCGCCTGGCGGGCAAGGCGGTCGCCGGACTGCCGGCCGCTGAGGTTCTGGCAGGCGATTTCCTGCGCGCCGACCTGCAGGCCCTACTCGGGAGGGGCAAGTGGACCCTCGTGGGCAACCTGCCCTATTCCATCACCGCTCCCATCATCTTCCGCGCCCTCGAGGAGCGCCGCCACTTCTCCCGCATGATCATCATGGTCCAGCGCGAGGTGGGGCAGAGAATGCTTGCAGAACCAGGGGGCAAGGAGTTCGGGCTGCTCGGCATACTGGTGCAGATGTATTGCAGGGGGCGCGTGGCCAAGGTAGTCTCGCCCAACTGCTTCTATCCGCCGCCCCAGGTGCACTCGGCCATAGTCGAACTAACGGTCCGGCAGCGCCCCGCCGTGGTCGTGCGCGACCAGCGCGCCTTCATCGCATTCTGCAAGCGCCTCTTCCAACAGCGGCGCAAGCAGCTACTGACCATCCTGCGACGTATGCTCCCCAGGCAGAGCCGTACTGCCCTCTCGCAGGTGCTTCGCGAGGCCAGCATTCGGCCCGAGGCGCGTCCAGAGCAACTTCCGCTGGCGTCGCTGGCGCGCCTGTACCGAGCGTTGGCCGCAGAGGTCGAGCAATGAGCGTTACGGCCCCTGCGCTCACCCTCGCCTGCCACGCCAAAGTCAACTTGGTGCTGCGGGTGCTCGGCCTGCGCCCGGACGGATACCACGAGGTGGACATGCTGCTGCAAAGCGTAGGCCTCGCCGACCTGCTGACGATCGGGGGCCGAAGCGAAGGGCACAGTCTCACTGTGGAGGGGCTGCCCGCGCCCAAGGACCGCTCCAATCTGTGCGTCCGCGCAGTCGAGGCGCTGGAGCGCCGTCTCGGCGAGGCCATCGGCCTGGACATTCACCTGCGGAAGCGGATACCCTCCGCCGCCGGGCTCGGCGGTGGCAGCGCCGATGCGGCGGGGGTCCTGGTCGGGGCCAACCGGCTGCTGGGGCTGGGCCTTTCGGAGCAAGAACTGCTGGAGGTTGCAGCGGAGGTCGGCTCCGACGTTCCGGCAATGGTCCTGGGGGGCACGCTGCTTGTGGGCGGGCGCGGAGAGCAATGCCGCCGCGTGAGGCCAATGGGGCCGCTGGAGATGGTGATCGCCCAGCCTCCTCGCGGCCTGTCAACGCCGGAGGTCTACCGCTGGTGGGACCTGGAAGGAAGCACCTCGCCGACTTCCGCCGAGGAGGTGGCGGGGCGCCTTGGCAATGGCGAGGGCGCACTGCCGGTGGAGTTGATGATCAACGACCTGGAGCCCCCGGTGCTGGGGCGCGTGCCGGAAGTGCGCGAACTGAAGGCAACGCTTCTGCGCCTGGGCGCTCGCCATGCGCTCCTATGTGGGAGCGGCTCCGCGGTAGCAGGGCTCTTCGATGACCGGGAGTCCGCGGAAGCGGCGACGGACGCGCTCGCGGCCGAGTTGCCCTTCGCCTGCCATTGCCGTACGCACGGTTGCGGTGTAGAGTGACATGGTCAGGTTAACGTCCCTCGGGCGTGGGGCCGGGGGCGGATGGCGTTGCTGTGGTGCGCACGCCGCGGAGGAGGTGGGAACGTGGCAAGATGCGAGAGTTGCGGAGCCCTGTTGGGACGGATCGTCAACGCCTCCAGACTCGATCCCCGCTACTGCGTCCACTGCCTTGATGCGACCAGCGGCCAACTGAGAAGTAAGGAGCAAGTCCGGGTAGCCAGCATAGAGGCGCTCATGCGGAGCCGCGAGATCAGCCGGGAGGAAGCAGAAGCGCTAGTGGATCAGATGCTGCCCGACCTGCCTCGCTGGCAGGAAGAGGCTTCCTGAGGCGTTGAGGTCGTCGAAACGCCTGCGCCGTTCGCAGACCTGGTTTGCCCGAGGCCCGAGTGAAAACGGTTGTGCTCGCCTGCCCCCCGGTCCCCCACAAGCGCGCGGGCTCTCCGGAGTTGACTTCGGCGTGAGAGCGGTCGCCGGCTTGGTCTTCGTACTCGTTGCTGTCGTGCTCGCCTGGTCTCCCTGCGCGAGTGGGCCCGTGTCGCAGAGCCAAAACGACCCGCATCTCCTCCAATGGCGAGGCCAGAATGCCGTCAAGTTGGTCGGCTGGGACGCCGGCTACCAGTTGCTGGCCGACTCCCAATTCGACCTGCCGACTTTCTTTGACCGCATAGCAGCCTGCAACTGCAACTTCACTCGTTTGTTTGCCATAGACCCCTGGGCCGATGACCTGTATCCCTGGGCCCGCAGTGACCGCCCCTTCGACTTGGCTCGGTTCGACCCGGCGTACTGGGATCGTTTGACCTATCTGCTCTCCGAGGCCTCAAAACGCGGCATCATTGTCGAGATCGCCATCTTCGACGAGTGCGGCTACAAGGGCATTGAGCCGGAGCGGTGGCCGCGCCATCCTCTGAATTCCGTGAATAACCAACCGGGCACCATCGGCTTCGGCCTCATCACCGCCACAAAGGCAGGTGTGCCCGACGCTTGGAATATGGACAACGCCGGCCTGATGGCCATCTACGACGACTACTTGCAGAAGATGGTCGAGGTCACCCGCTCCTTCGACAATGTGGTGCTGGAGATAGGCAACGAACTGAGCGCAGGATACGGATTCCACAAGTGGGTGGCCGCTCGCCTGCGCGAACTGGGAAGCAGCGCCCCCATCGGGGTCAACCCCTGGGTGCGAGAGGTGGAAGAAGTGCAGGCCCTGCCGGAGGCTAACATCGTATCGTTGCACGGGCACCGCGAGCCTGAAGAACTGCGGTCGCTCGTGGCGGATCTCTGGCCGCTGGGAAAGGCAATCATCGTGGACACCGACGGCTGGTACGACTCGGTGGAGAATCAGGACAATACTCTGATTTGTGCCCAGCAGGCACTCGACCTGGGATGTCACTTCAACGCCCGCGGCAGAGGCGACTGGGGCGACGGCCCAGAGGACAGAGCCTTCCTGGCGCGCTTCACCGAGTTGAGGCGCCAGCCTCCTGCCGCCCCCACACCTCAGGAGTACGCGGGCGGGCCGAAGGCAGAAATCGACCTCGGCAGGATCAACCGGGAGTGTGGCTTGCGCCAGGTCCGGCCCGAAAAGGAGGACGGCTGGAGCGGCGGCGCCTCGAAGGCGGGCGCCGAATGCCGCTATACAGCCATCGCCAAAGGAGGAAGCCATCCGGGCCGCTATCTCTACTTTGATGTGGCGCCCGAGTTCCAGGCCGGGCTGCAGGTGCTAGTCAGCGTCGTGGTCTATGACGAACAGAGCAGCGAGGCGGTCGCCCTCCAGTACGACGCGCCCGGCCAAGCCCTCGCCGACCGTTATCGGCCGGCGCCTCCGGTCGCCTTCACTGGAACCGGAACCTGGCGGACGGTAGAGTTCGTTTTGCACGACCCCCTTTTCGCCGGGCGGCAAAACGACGGCGCAGACTTCCGCATCTTCGCCACTGGAAAGGACACCCGCCTCTACCTTGACCGGGTGTGCCTGGCACCGTGTCCGTAGCGGCGGGCGTGCGACGCCTGTTCCCTCACGCTTTCACCTTGCTGCTCCCCTTTGACAGGAGTGAGCGCAGTTGGTAGTCTCTTTGCGTCCCCAGTCAACGACTGCGTCGTGTCCCATGTAGAGTGGTGACCCATGCCCCAGCAAGAAGTGTTGAATTGCTCTATTCGCAACCAAGCCGGCACCAGCGCCGCGCGCAAGTTGCGCGCCTCTGGTGTGGTGCCGGGGGTGGTGTACAGCAAGGGACAGGAAACCCAGACGGTTGGCGTGCTGGAGCGGGAACTCATCCGCCTG
>CAZGSV010000113.1:0-10052 GCA_964528605.1 uncultured Armatimonadia bacterium | reverse complement strand
TCCATTAGCCCGCCGCGACCCAAGGCTATGCCGGCGGCGAGGTGGGCGCGCAGGAGTTCCTCGGGCGAGACCTGACCATCCTGTGACTCGGGATAGAAGAGCTCGAAGACGTTGAGGCGTTCGAGGATGCTGGTGCGGAAGACCACGTACTTGTCCTCGGCGGCGCCCTTGGGCCAGTCAACCAACTGCTCCTTCGGGCGCCACAAGACGTAACGGCAGCGCAAGTGCTTCGCGACCTTGATGATGGTCGGGTAGTCGTCGGCCGGTATCATGGCGCAAGGACGTCGGGTCCGGTAGTAGAAGGACCAAGGGTCGTCGGTGAAGACCAGGCGCTCGCTGCCGGGGCGCTGGTCGAGCCAGCGGTCGGCGAGCACCTGTAGTTGCTCGCGCTCGCGGCACATCTTGACCAGTTCCGGGATGGAGGAGACGGTCCAGTAGGAGTAGTGCGCGGCTACCAGCGCGGTGGCGATGCCCACCCCCACCAACGGATTGATTCGCTTGAGCGCGGGCACCATGCGCCAGAGGTGCACTATGCCAAGCATGCCCAGCGGCCAGAAGAAGACCTCCATCGCGGGCAGCATATGCTCGAAGG
Organism: uncultured Armatimonadia bacterium; assembly: GCA_964528605.1. Lineage (GTDB taxonomy): Bacteria > Armatimonadota > Zipacnadia > CAZGSV01 > CAZGSV01 > CAZGSV01. The sequence goes on along the minus strand of CAZGSV010000113.1, from coordinate 9,460 downwards.
TTCCTTTTCTGGCGGCGAAGGGAATGACGAGGGCGGTGAAAAGCAGGGCCAGCAGGAAGTAGAAGAGCACCGCCCAGTGGGTTATCTCGCGCCGCCCGCGCACCAACTCGTAGAGCGCGAAGGGCAGAACCACGAAGGAGATGAGGCGCAGCAAGTCCTCGGCGTTCTTCCCGAGCGTTAGCAGGCGACTCGCGGCCTGGTAGAGCAGTCCGGACTTCACGAACGCCGACAGGCTGAAGACCTCAGGGCGAGAGGCGAATACCTCGGGGTAGCGGCGCAGTAGCGCTGCCTTGGCGATGCCGACGGGCATCGGCTTGCCGAAGACCACCAGGTTGCGCATCAGCCACGGCGCGACGACGACGGCGAACGAGCCCACGCAGGCGGCCAGCTCCCACCACGGCCGAGCGGCGCGCCTGCGTTGAAAGAACCAGACGGCCGCCACGCCCACCAGCGCCAGCGCGCCATCGGAACGCACCAGGTAGGCCATGCCGGCGAGCGCCCCCGCTGCACTCCACCAGTGGCCGCCTCGCTCGGCGCCCTTCAGAGCGCACAGAAGAGCGGCCGCCACAACCACCCCGGAGTAGACGCTGGTGTCGGAGGTGGAGGCGAAAGCCATGGAGGGCTGGGCCGCAAGGAGCAGTGCCGCGCACACGGCCGCTGCGAGCCCAAGTCCGATTCTGAGCCCATACCAAAGGCAGAGCACGGCCATGAAAGAGCCGAAAAGCGCGCCGCAGAACTTGGCGGCCTGCCAGGAGGCGCCGGTGACCTTGAAGAAGCCGGCCAGGATGATGGACACCAGGGGTTGCCAGTACTCGTTGCTCGGCACGGGGAGGGACTTTGGGACGCCATTAAGGTAGTTCCAGACGTAACCGATAGTGAGGCCGTGCCCGGCGGCGAGATTGGCCGCGACATCGTAGTAGTAGCAGGCGTCCACGGGGGCGGGGAAAGTGACCCAACGCGAAAGGTAGGCGCGATACGCCAGCGCGGCAAGGAAAACCAGGCCCGCCGCGGAGAGGGGGGCTAGAGTAGTGCCTTTGCGGACGCGGTGTGGACCTAGCACCGCGCGCCGCCGTCTGGGGGCCGGTAGGGGCGAAAACGGGGAAATTGTTGGGCGGATTTGAACATTGGGCCAGCCGGTACGGAATATAGTAAGTGTAAAGCCATAAGTGTAAGCCTGAAGATGGCTAAAGGTTCGGACGAAAGGAGGTGAAACAGAGAATGAAGAAGCGCGGTTTCACCTTGGTGGAGATGCTGATCGTGATGGTCATCATCGCGATCGTGGCCGCTATCGTCCTGCCCAGAGTCTTGGGCGCACGTCAGCGTGCCAACGAGGCCAATGCCAAGAGCAGCTTGGAGGAGCTCCGCAAGGCGGTAAAGGAGTTTGAGGCTGACTGTGGCGCCTATCCCAACGCTTTGACGGATCTGAGCGTGCGCACCTGCCCGGCCACCGGCATTATCTGGACGGGCACCGGCACTGGCACCCGCAGCATCAGCAGCCTGGACTGGAAGGGGCCCTATCTTGACAACCTGGCCTCCGGCAGCCTGCCGTCGAACAAGTTGAGCGGCGGTGCCGCGGAAGGGACGGACTGGCTCTACAATGTCTCCGGAGAGCCGGTCGGCACGGTTCAGATCGGTGCGGTGACGGGCAACGACTCCAGCGGCAAGCCGTTCAGCGAGTGGTAAATCGCCACGGGCTGAGATCTTGCCGGCAATGTGGGCGCGTCCCTCGAGCAGATCGGGGGGCGCGTCTTTTTTGCGTGACCTGCTAATCCTCACCCAGGGGCTCCAGGCCCTCCTGCAGGCGGCGCAGGATGTCCCAGTAGGCGCCTCGGTGGCCGCGCGCTAACGCGTCCACCAACACACGGTTCTCGTTGTAGTTGTAGTCCGCCGCGTCGCCCCCCCCTGGTAGGAAGAAGCGCCGATCGCTGCCCACTAGCGACCTGACGTACTCCTCGGCGCGCTCACCCAACCCCTCGGAGAGGTAGAAGACCGGCATCAGCAGCGAATCGTTGTCCTCGGTGTTGCCACGCAGATTGGGGTTCGCTGCCAGCGGCCCGGCGCGGAGGACCTCCCGGGCTAGGGCGGTGCCCGGATAGAGGCGCACGCCCAGCGATACCCCCACTCGGTCAGGCTCAACGTTCTTCATCAGTTCGATGGTGCGGGCAATGCTGTCGCGAGTCTCGCCGGGCCCGCCCAGGAGCAGGTCGAACATGAAGACGATGCCCGCGTCGCGGCAGGCCTTGGCAGTGGCCGCGATATCCTCGGGGGTGAAGTCTCTTCCCAAGCGCCGCAGCATCCGCGCGTCGCCGCTGTCCACGCCGAAGTCAATGCCGACGCAGCCGGCTGCCCGCATGGCGTCGGCAAGCCGCGCGTCGAAGGGCTTGGGAGAGGCGTAGGTGTACCAATTGACCTTGCCACCCAAGCCGCGCTCAACGAACTCCTTGGAAATGGCGTGAGCGTGCTTGGCGGGCACGTTGAACTCGCTGTCGCATAGGTGCAGCACCTCCACTCCTTGCCGGAGCAGGTTCTCCACTTCGTCGGCCACTTTAGCCGCTGGGCGCAGCCTGCAGGTCCTGCCTTTGCCCAGCGGGTCCGCGCAGTAGATGCAGCCTTGCGTGCAGCCCCGCTTAGTCTCTACTCCGACCTGCCCCCCTTTGCGGAAGTACCTGCCGTTCTCCACCAGCGCACGACGGAAGGCCGGGAGCGAAGCCAGCGGTCCCGGCTTCCACGGCACCCGTTGGAACCGGCCGTGCGCGCTGCGGTGCACGATGCCTGGGATGCGCGTGGGATCGCCCGCGCCCTCGCGCACTGCGCCCATGAGCGCGGCCAGAGGCCACTCGCCGTCGCCGATGACGCCCCACTCGAGCCCGCAGTACTGGAGTATCGCCTCCGGCATCACCGAGAAGCCCGAGCCGCCGAGGACGATGGGGCCGGCGAAGCGCGCGCGGATATCCTCTGTCAGACGGCGCAACTGGGGCATGAACGAGGCGCCGCTGGCCAGGTAGCAGTCGTCCGTGTTGCGGACGGTGATGCCCACCAGACCGGGCGAGCGCTCGCAGTGAGCGTCAAGGTCGGCCTGCGGGTCGTCCGAGAGGCAGAGGTCGAGGAAACCCAACTCGAAACCGCTGGGCATTGCCAAGCACAGCGCGTCGGCCAGGTAGTCAACGGCGATCGGGGCCACCGGCGGCTTGAGGCGGTTGGGGTTGATGAGCAAAAGGTCAGCGCGAGTCATGCTGTCCTCTTTGCGCCTCTTGCGCCTGCTGGTCGTCCGCGAGCAGGGCGCGCGCGAGCGTCCAGGGTTTCTTGAGCGCGTTGCGCCGCATGTAGATCTCGAAGATGGAGCCGTCCTCGGTCTGCACCAGGAAATAGTTGCGATGCCTCTGGTTGTACCAGCGGCGCTGCGAGGGGGGGACGTGTCTCCAGGTATGGTCCTCCCAATGGGACACGACCCTGGTGATGGGGTAGCGCCGCCCGCGCCACTGCAGGGCGAGCGGCCACCACAGACCGGACTGTTTCTCGTACTCGACCTCGATGGCTTCGCCCACGAACCGCCAGCGAGCATTGCCCGTGTGAGTCCTGGTATCGCTCACCGCCGCTTCGGCCTGCCTCCGTCCAGCATGCCCTTGAGGCGGTGCAGCAGGTTGAGCGCCTCCAGGGGGGTCATGTTCTCGGCGTCGGCCTTGCGCAGTTCCTCCAGCACCGGGCTGCCTTCGATCTGGAACAAGGTCAACTGCACCGGCCTAGAGGGGGGTGGGGGAGGGGTGGTGGGATCGCCCACGGGCTTCTCCTTCTCTAGGCCCCAGAGCACGCGCTTTGCGCGCTCCACGACCTCTGCGGGCAGGCCGGCGAGTTTGGCGACCTGAATACCGTAGGAGCGATCCGTGCCGCCTTCCACGATGCGGTAGAGAAAGACGACGCCGTCCGCCTCCTCTTTCACGGCAACGCGCAGGTTCTTGGCGCGCTCGAGCGTGTCGCCCAGATAGTTCAATTGGTGGTAGTGGGTGGCGAAGAGTGTCTTGGCCCGCAGTTGCGGGTCTTCGTACAGGGCTTCGGCGACGGCCCAGGCGATGCTGAGGCCGTCGTAGGTGCTGGTGCCACGGCCGATCTCGTCAATGAGCACCAGGGAGCGGGGCGTGGCGTTATTGAGAATACTGGCGGTCTCGGTCATCTCCACCATGAAGGTGGACTGCCCCGTGGCCAACTCGTCGTGGGCCCCCACGCGCGTGAAGATGGAGTCCACGATGCCGATGGTCGCCTGCTTGGCGGGAACGAAGGAGCCGACCTGGGCCATCAGGACGATGAGACCCACCTGGCGGAGGTAGGTGGACTTGCCCGCCATGTTAGGGCCGGTGATGATGAGCAACTGGCGGTCGGCGTCATTGAGTAGCGTGTCGTTCGGGACAAAGCGGCGTCCGGTAAGTGCCTTCTCAATGACCGGATGGCGTCCGGCGCCGATGGTGACCTCGGCCCCCTCGTTGACCTGCGGGCGGCAGTAGTCGTTCTCGACGGCGAGCTCGGCCAGGTTGGCAAGCACGTCGATGGCGGCGAGCGCGGCGGCGGTGGTCTGCATCTGCTCGGCGTGCTGGCGCACTTGCTCGCGCAGTTGGCAGAAGATCTCGTACTCGAGGGCGCGAATCTTGTCTTCGGCGCCCAGCACTTGCGCCTCGCGCTCCTTCAGTTCGGGAGTGTAGAAGCGCTCGGCGTTGCTGAGCGTCTGCTTGCGGATGTACTCGGGGGGGGCAAGGTCCAGGTTGGCCTTGCTGATCTCGACGTAGTAGCCGAAGACCTGGTTGTAGCCGACTTTGAGCGACTTGATGCGGGTGCGCTCGCGCTCGCGCGCCTCCAGATTGGCGATCCATTGTTTGGCGTCGCGGCTGGTGGTGCGTAGCGTGTCGAGTTCCCGGGAGTAACCGTCGCGCACCAGCCCGCCCTCATTGGGCGAAACCGGCGGCGATTCGACGAGAGCGCGGGCGACGGAATCGGTCAGGTCTTGCAGGGGCTCCATTTGCTCGCCCAGGCCGCGCGGCAGAGGGGCCTCGCACCCGGCGAGCAGCTCTTTGATCGCAGGCGTGCGCTCGAGGGCGAAGCGAAGGGCCACCACATCGCGCGGCCCCCCCTTGCCGGCGCAGAGGCGGCCACAGAGGCGCTCCAAGTCCCCCAGTTGGCGAAGAGTCTGGCGCAGTTGCTCGCGCACGCCGGCGCGGCCGGCCAACTCGGCCACCGCCTCGAGGCGGCGCTCGATGCCCGCGACCTCCATCAGCGGCCGCGAGAGCCACTCGCGCAACAGGCGCGCCCCCATCGGGGTGCAGGTGCGGTCGAGCACGCCGATGAGCGTGAACTCCGGCCGCCCCCCCGGCAGGCTGGCGAAGATCTCCAGGTTGCGGAGCGCGGCGCTGTCCAGCCGCATGTAGGCGGTGCGCGAGTAGCGGCGGAGGCGCTTGAGATGGCCGAGGGCCTCCGGGTGAGCGAACTCGAGATAACGCACCACGTTGGCGGCTGCCTCCACCGCGAGCGGAGCGTCGCCGAGGCCGAAGCCCTGGAGCGAGGCGACGCCGAGGTGCTGCTGCAGGCGATCGCCGGGGTCCTCTCCGACATAGCGGGCGCCGTCGAGCAGGGCCACACTGGCGCCCGTGCCCTCGACCCGGCCGCGCCAGGGGTCGAGTTCTTCCAGCCACCCAGGCAAGAGGCACTCGGAGGGACCTAGGCGGGCCATCTCGGCGAGCGCTTCTTGGGTCGCTTCCCCGCCCTCGAACTCGGTCGCTACGAACTCGCCGGTGGAGACTTCAGCCCAGGCGAGGCCGACTCCCTGGTGACCGGGCGCCAGGGAGGCGAGGTAGTTGGCCTGGGTGGCGGGCAGGAGTTCGTCTTCGACAACAGTGCCGGGAGTGACGACCCGGACGACTTGGCGGCGGACCAGGCCCTTGGCCAGCGCGGGGTCCTCGACCTGTTCGCAGATGGCGGCGCGGTAGCCGGCGGCCAGCAGGCGCGCCAGGTATTTCTCCACCGCGTGGTGCGGCACCCCGCACATGGGCACGCGGTTGCCCTTGCCGATCTCGCGGCCGGTGAGCGTCAGTTCGAGCACCCGAGAGGCGGTCTTGGCGTCCTCGCCGAAGAGTTCGTAGAAGTCCCCCAGGCGGAAGAGCAAGAGCGCGTCCGGGTACTCCTGCTTGGCCTGCAGGTACTGCTTGAACATGGGAGTAAGGGTCTGGCCGGAGACCTTCATGGGCGCGCTCAGGCCATCATAGCACAGGGGCAGAGGCCGGTGAACAGGTTTCGGATCGGCTGGGGCCGGCTCACCGAGTCGGCCCTACCATATGCCACCTGCCACCTACCCTATGGCGCCTACGGCCCACTAGTCACTGGCCACTCTCCCGCCCGCTGGCGGGCCCATTGAGCCGCGGCTCCTTGACCCGCGTCGCCATCGTCCAGAGGGCCACGATGTAGACGCCCAGGCTCAGCCAGAAGAGGAAGTGGTAGGAGGTGAGGTCCGCGATGGCCCCCCCTAGGACGGTGGAGAGCCCGAAGATGGGCGCGATGAGACTGTTGGCAAGACCGGTGTAGCCCATCATCTCGGCACGGGGGGCGGCCTCAATCATAAAGTTGTTGGTGGAGACGTAGTCGGCGGCCAAGGCCATTCCCGAGAGGAAGAAGGCGACTGCGAACACCCAGGCGTTGGGGGCCAGTACGGCAGTCACGGTGGCGAGCATCCACTGCACGCACAGCGCCACTTGCACTAGCCGATGGCCTTTCTTGTCGCCCGCCAGCCCCCAGATGACGCTTCCGATGCCTTGCCCCAACAGCGAAGGGATCATAAACAGCGGCGCGCTCCGGGCGGGGAGGTGAAACTGCTCCAGCGCGAAGACGGCATAGAATCCGGCTGACATATATCCGAGGCCGACGAGGGCGCGCCCCCAGAGGAAGTTGCGGAAGTTGAGGTCTCCGGTAACGCGCCCCCACAGGTTGCGCGTGTAGGTCGAGAGCCCCTCCGTCTGAGGTTCAGGCTCGAGGCTGGGCTCCAACAGGTACTTCAGTGGTATCGCGGCGGCCATCCCGAGGAGCGCGGCGGCTAGGAAGCAGGTTGCGAACCCCCCCCGGCCGGCTATCTCCGCCAGAAGCAGCCCGGCCAGCCCCGCGCCCAGTATTCCGAAGACGCCCTGCACCACCATTTGCCCGCCGTAGTACCTTCCGCGGGTTCTCTGAGGTATGAGCCGTCCGTCGAGTTCGGTGCGTAGAGGCCGGGCGCCGCCGGAGGCGAGCGACCCCAGCATCAGGGGGGCGAAGAGGAGTAAAGCGCTGGCCCAGGGGCGGTCGGGCGCTACAAGCATCGCACCAAGCGCGGCGACGAGGGCGGGGGCGGAAGTGGCGACCTGCAACCCAACCAGCCAGCCGCGTTTGCGCGAGGCGCGCAATGCCCAATAGGCCGCGGGCAGTTGGGGCAGCCCGAAGCCGACGATGCCTATCGCCAACGGCAGCCCCACCACCACTTTGGCGAAGCCCATTTGCTGCAAGAGCACTGCGACTACCGTCTGCCCCGACGCCGTGGCCCAGGCGACCGATGCCAGACTGCCGCTGAGCAGGAAGAGGGCGACGTTGCGCCAGAGGGCGGCCTGCGCGGCGGCTAGGCCCTCGTTAGCCGGGCCCGGGCATTCCTGCTTGTCTTGTTCCGAGTCGAGTGCAGACACTGGCAGTTGGGCCTCCGGAAGCCAACGCCGTACCTGGTGGCAAGTATTCCCAAGGCGGGCGCGCCTGCCACTGGAGGTTGCAGCAACGGCCAGACGCGTGCCTGGCCCAGGGGGCATAATACACGCTCGCCGCGACGGTTCATACTTGTCGCTTGCGGTTGCGGACGCTGGGTGGAGGCGCTTTGACCGGGCCGGGCGGTACGCCTACACTCCGGCGCGGAGTGAGGGATATGAACCTGCTCTGGATTGTGATTGACACCCTGCGCGCCGACCACCTGGGTTGCTACGGCTACTTCCGCGACACCAGCCCTACCATGGACCGGCTCGCCGGGGACGGGGTGCTGTTCAGGGACTTCTATGCCTCGGCGATAGCGACCGGGCCGGGCTTCACCTCGCTCTTCACCGGGCGTTCGGCGTTAGGGCACGGCTTCTACCTGACCCCGTGGAACATTCCCAACGCGCCGCTGCTGGACGACGACATACCGACGTTGCCGGAACTAGTTCAGGACGCAGGGCAGTGCGCGACGGTGGCCCTAGACAACCTCATCAACTTCCGCTCGCACATGAAGCAGTTCGTGCGCGGGTTCGAGTTCTACATCAATGTGACGCGCTCGTCGCAATGGACCCACCACCACGTGGCGGGTGGCGAGGTGAACCAGCGGCTGATAGAGTGGCTGGAGCAGTACGGGGGCCAGCCCTTCTTCGCTTTCGTGCACTACTGGGACCCGCACACCCCCTACAATCAGCCGGAGCCCTACCGCTTTCACTTCAAGCACGAGAAGGGCAACCTGGGGGACTTGCGCGTCAAGCGGGCGCCCGCCGGCTACGACTATGTGCCAGGCTGGGGGAGAGTCGGGGACCTCTTCGAGGGTGACGAGCAGCACAGCATTGACCTCTACGACGGCGAGATACGCTATGTGGACCATTGCCTGGAGGAGGTGATGGAGGCGCTGGCGCGCCTAGGGCTGCTGAGCGACACCGCGGTGGTGCTCACGTCGGACCATGGGGAGCAACTGGGGCAGCACGACTGCTACGGCCACGCGCGCATCTACGAGGAGTGCGTGCGGGTGCCGCTGATTCTCTGGGGGCCGAGGTTCTTCCCTCGCGGGGCCGTGGTGGAGGGTTTCGCTCAGCACGCGGACGTCGCGCCGACGATCCTCGACCTGCTGGGCGTTCAGGTGCCCCGAGGCATGGACGGTCAGAGCCTGCTGCCTCGCGTTCGGGGCGAGGGCGCCGGACCTGAGTTCATAGTGATGGAGGACGGCATGGAGCGCGCGCTCCGCCGGGGCCCGTGGAAGCTCATTCAGACGAAACAGGGGCGGGCGGAGTTGTATGACCTTGAGCGCGACCCGTGCGAGGTGGAGAGTCTGGTGGAGCGAGAGGCGGACCGGTCGCAGGCAATGGGCGAGGAGTTGGCCGCCTGGGTGCAGGCGCGACTGGCGGGGCGGCCGGACCCGATGCTGGAGGCCGGCGGCACCTGGACCTGTTTCGTGGGGGAGAGGGACAGGGGATAGCAGCGCGTCCACGGTAGGTGGACCGGATGAGGAATGCGGGCACGGCATGCCGTGACCCTGCCCCGGGCGGCCACGGAGCGCCGCCCCTACGTCCGCCCCGCCGTCGGCGGGGTCGCGTGGGGCCCCTGAACCACACCCTACGGGGCGGGCGTGGGTGCCTGCGGCTCCTCGGTTTCCTCGGCTTTGAGGACGAGTATGCTGAGGTCGTCGGGGCGGTGGCCGCCCTTGCCCTGAAAGTCGCTCACGGCGTCGAGCAAGCGATCG
>CAZGSV010000112.1:0-10159 GCA_964528605.1 uncultured Armatimonadia bacterium | reverse complement strand
GTGGCCGCCAGGCTGGCGGCCGCGACCGCCTGCCCCACGCGGCGAGACTCTTCGTCAGGCAGATTGATGGAGATGCGGTCGTGCAGGTCGGGGAACTCCTCGCGCAGGACTGCGCGTGCCTGCTGCAGCAGCAGGTTGCCGCCCTCGCCCGTGGTGACCCGGCCGAGGATGAGGATGTGCTTGAGGTCGTAAAGATCGGCGTAGTGAGCAACGCCGTAGCCGGTGTAGCAGCCGATGGTTTCGTACAGGGGAACGACTCGCTCATCACCGGCCGCCATCAAGGCCTGCACATCCTCGAGTTGCTCGGGTACAGGCTTCTTGGCGTCAACAGGGATGCTCGTGCCGGGCAGAAGCCTGAGCACCTGCTGCGAGAAGTAGAGAGCGCCGCAGCCGAGGTCGCCGGACCACTCGTCCGCGGGCGCCTTGGGGTTGAAGTCAACGGGCACGAAGGCGAGTTCGTTGAGCCAGCCCGTGATGTTGCCCTCGCGAGTGACGTAGCCCGCGGCCTCGCTGGAGCCCATGGCGATGCCGAGCACGGCGTTCTCGCCCAGGGACATGGAGCCGGCCAGGGCGGTGACGTCCCCGTCGTTGGCGACCTCGAGCGGGATGTCGCCCCACGCTTTCTTGATCCTGAAGAAGAGGTCCTTAACCTTGGCGTTGAAGGCGTCGCCAGGGACGCCGCGGAAGAGAGAGGCCACCATCACGCGATTGCCGATGTAGATGCCCGCGGCGCTGACGCCGATGGCGTCCACGCGGGGGAGATGGGCCGCGGCCGCCTTGAGGGCGGAGTTGATGTGCTGATAGTGGTACTCGGGATCGCTCTGGTTTCTGGGGTTCCACGGCGTTTCCTGGGTGAAGACGGGCTCGCCGTCAATGACCGCGGTCACCTTGTAGTCGCTGGCGCCGGCGTCGAAGCCGATGCGGCAGCCCTTGAGGTGGCGGCCGACTTGGACGGTTTCCTCCCGGGCGAGGGGGACGCTCTCGGGCGCGGTCACCTCGACCGTGAAGCGCTCCTCGTAAACGCCGCCCATGAAGTCGGCGTCAAAGGCGCGGATGCCCCCGGGGGAGTAGGCCTGCTTGATATGCTGGCCGACCTCCTTGGGGCCGCCCACGATGATCTTCCAGCCGCCGCGCTGCCACAGGAGTGTCTTCACCAGGCGCTCGGCATACGGCAGATTCAAGGCTGCTTGCTCGTGGCCGGAGGGGAAGACCCGCGTTTCGAAAACCGAGACCAACCCGGCCCCGCGCTCCAGGGCTATCCTGAGCGGCACTCCGCCTCCGGCCGCGTCCACGCCCTTGAGGAAAGCATGATTGGCAAGCACCGCCGGGCGAAACTCCAGGTCCAGAGGAGGAACGAGGCGCGGCGCCGGTAGCCGCAGGGAACTGTCCGCCACTTCTACTCACCGTCCTGACGCCGTGTGTTCTCGCTGGAGCGCCATGCTACCAACGCCAGGCACCGGCGTCAATCGCGCGCGCAGATGGGCGAGACGAACACGCGCTTTTTTCGCCGGGACGGGTTCGCCGTCGCGGGTAGCCTTATAATGCTGGTGAGGCGAGGCTAGCGGTTGACAGTGAACACTGCCCGGCCCTACCTTCTGACGAGCGTGACGGCTTAGGGGGTTACCCAGATGAGACGGTGGGGCACCTTTTGCCTCCTCACTCTGTGGCTGTGCGGGAGCGGGGCGTGGGCGCAGCAACTGCGCTGGCAGGCGACGGTGGGATTCGGCAACGTCTACAAGGAGGGCGCCTGGACGCCGGTCTTCGTTGACCTCAGCAACGAGGGCGCTTCGGCGCAGGGCCGGCTGGTGGTGCCCATTTCTTATCGTCCGCCCGCGGCCCGCAAGGTGAACTACGCGGTTGCGGTTGATCTGCCGCGACACTCCAAGAAGCAGTACACCCTGTACGCCCCCTCGGAGGGCCTCGAGAACATCTTCCTGGAACTGCCCGGGGGCAGAGCGAAGAAGGCACTTGGGCAGGCGAAGGCGGCTGACCCCGAGGACACACTGGTAGTGGTGATCGGCGGCGACCGAGGCCTGCTCAGTTTCCTGACCGGCGTGCCCGCAGTGAACGAGGCCGCCGTTCCGGGCGCGCCCCTGCAGGAGTGGGCAGGGCCGACCCCAGGGCAGGAGAAGTCGGGCGAGATTCAAGTGGGACATACGGATTGGGACCGGCTGCCGGATTCCTGGCTGGGCTGGGAGGGCGTGGACGCGGTTGTCCTGGGAGACGCCGGCTTCAAGGGGGCTTCGGAGGAGGGCATCGCCGCGCTGCTGCGCTGGGTGGAATTGGGGGGGACGCTCATCGTGCCGGGGGGGACGCGGTCCGCGGCGATGGCGGCTGGCCCCGTGGGACGGCTGCTGCCGCTGAAGGTCACGGGCACCGCGGTCCTGCCCTCGCTGGAGGCGCTGGGGGCTTGGGTGGACAAGCCCATAGATAAGCAGCCGGTGCTGGCGGCGACGGGGGCTTTGGTGCCGGCCACCACGGTGTTGTGCGGGTCACAAACCCAGCCGCTGATCGCGACGCGCAAGTTCGGGTCGGGCCGGGTGGTGATGACGGCTTTCGACTTCGGCGCGGCGCCTGTTAAGTACTGGGACGGCCAGTCCCAGATGTGGCCCAGGCTGCTGTCGCGGTCGTCGGAGACCGCGTCGCTGGCGGCGGCGGCGGAGCGCAGATCGCCGTACATGCCTATGACGAGTCTGGCGGATGCGGCGGTTTACACGCCCGCGGCGCGGCTGCCGCCGATGTGGCTCATACTGGGCTTCCTGGCCGCCTACATCATCGTCCTCGTGCCCGTCAACTACCTGGTGCTCAAGCGGTTCGACCGGCGGGAACTGGCGTGGGTCACCACGCCCATCATTGTCGTTGTGTTCACCCTCGGCGCCTACGCGGCCGGGTACGGCATGCGGGGGGGCAGCGTCATTCTCAACCGGCTCGGCGTGGTGGAGACCACCGCCGGGGTGGGGCTGGCCCACGGCAGAGGCTACGTCGGGCTGTTCTCGCCTGCGCGGACCACCTACGAACTGCTATTGGGGCGGGACGCCGCGGGGGCTCGGGACCTGGCGCCGGCGGAGGAGCGCAGCAGGGGACAGCCGACCGTGCTCTACGGCCCGAAGCCCAAGATCACTGACATCGCCATGAACATGTGGACCAGCCGAGCGCTCTGCGTGGAGTTCCTGGCGGAACTGGGCAAGGGCATCAGCGCCCAGATAGAGTACGACGGCACGGGTCTGCGCGCGAAAGTGAAGAACGGGACGCCACTGCGGCTGAAGAAATGCCGCATCGTCAACCAGGGGCAGCAGGGCCTGGAGAAGGACCTGGCGCCGGGGCAGGAAGCCACGCTGGCCTTCGCCAAGTCCACGCCCATCGGCCGAGGCGGGCCATCTTACCGGCGCACGCGAGGCGGCCAGGTACAGCAGGAAATGGAAGACCTGGCGCTGGAGGCGCTCTTTGAGCAGCAACCCTCCGGCTACTATGGGCCCTACGGCGGGGCACAGAAGCCCGCGGTCGGGCCGGTGCTGGCCGCGATTAGCGACGACCCGCTCGTGGACGTGAAGGTCGCGGGCAAGCGGCCCAAGGTCAACGACAAAGGCATCATCATCGTCCGGCTGCCGGTGCGTTTGACGGCCGGCAAGCGCATCTCCGTGCCGCGGTGGCTGGTCAGCAAGCGTATGATTGGGCAGGCGGGGACGGTCAGTTACCCGGCGCGTTACCGGGGCACGGGCGGCTACTCCATTGACACGGGTCATGCGGTGTTCGAACTGGCGGTGCCGCTGGGGCCGGCGGGAGGCAAGGCGGCCGCTCTAGCGGTCACCGCGCCGGCGGGCGTCCCTGGGTTCAGAGCGGGGGCGGCCGCGGCCGGGCCGCCGTCCGGCGCCCCGCCCGCGGCGGTCTATGTGTGGGCTTACAACTTTGCGCTCGGCCGCTGGGACAGGTTGCCGGGCACGGTGCCGACGGTGTCGTTCCCCAAGCCATGGGAGTACATGACGCCGGACGGACGGGTGCACGTGAAGATCGAGGTGCCCGCGGGGGCGGTGGAGTTCGCCGGCCTGGATCTGGACGCCGAGGTCCGGACCTTCTGAGGGTGGGAGCAATGATAGAGATCACGGGGCTGACGAAGCGGTTCCACAACGTGACCGCGGTAGAGAACCTGACGTTCACCGTGGAGCGCGGGGACGTCTTCGGCTTCATCGGGCCCAACGGCGCCGGCAAGACCACCACCATAAGGATGCTGGCGACGTTGCTGCCGCCGGACCAGGGGACGGCGACGATCAACGGCTACGACATCAGGGAGGAGCCCGAGGCGGTGCGCGCGTGCGTCGGCTATATGCCTGACTTCTTCGGCGTGTACGACGACATGAAGGTCTGGGAGTACCTCGATTTCTTCGCCGCAGCCTATCGGGTCCCGCGGCAGAAACGGCCGGGGCTGATCCGCGACGTGCTGGAACTGACCGGCCTATCGGGAAAGCGGGACGAGTACGTGGACACGCTCTCGCGCGGCATGAAGCAGCGGCTGTGTTTTGCCAAGACGCTCATTCACGATCCTGAGGTGCTCTTGCTGGACGAGCCGGCGTCCGGGCTGGATCCGAGGGCGCGCGTCGAGGTCCGGGAGTTGCTGCAGGAGTTGTGCGCCATGGACAAGACCATTCTCATCTCGTCGCACATTCTGCCGGAACTCTCGGGCCTCTGTAACAAGATTGGCATCATCGAGGAGGGGCGCTTGGTGCTGGCCGGAGCGCTGGACGAGATCTCGGCCAAACTCGAGGGCGGCACCAAACTCATCATCCGCCTGGGGAACCGGCTTCAGGAGGCAATGCAGTTCCTGGCCGCGCGGCCGGAGATATCCAGTGTGCAAGTCGGCGAGGGGGTGGTGGAAGCGATCTACCGGGGCGAGGCCAACCAGCGCCACGCACTCCTGAGCGCCTTGGTGCAGGCGGGATTCCAAGTGGAATCGTTCTCGGAGCAGGAGACGAGTCTGGAGACCCTCTTCATGAAACTAACGCGGGGAGTGGTCTCCTGATGACTGAGCTCAGCGAGAGCGTGCTGGGCCGGGCGCTGGGCTTCAATCCCTGCGTGGCGGGGCACGAACTCAGAATGCGGATGCGCGGCGTGCGGCCGTTCGTGGTGCTGTTCTTCTACGCGGCGGTGGCCGCAGCGGCCGCGCTCCTGACCCTGGTGACGGCGGAGATGCAGCGGCGCGCGATGTACGTCGGGCCGGCAAGTAGCGCGCCGCTCGGCCGCACGACCCTCTCCGTGCTCGCCTACACCCAACTGACGCTCATCTGCCTGATCATCCCCGCGTACGCGGCGGGCGCGATAACGATGGAGAGGGAGAAGCGCACGCTCGAAATGCTGCGGGCGACGCTCCTGTCGCCCTCGGACGTGGTGAGCGGCAAGTACCTGGTGGTGCTGGCCTTTGCCGCGGTGCTGCTGGCGACCTCGGTGCCGGTGGCGGCTTGGTCTCTGATGCTCGGGGGCGCGGCACCCGAGGAAGTCCTCTACGTTTACTCCTACCTGTTCGCGGTGGCCGCGCTGGTAGGGGCGTTGGGGCTGCTGCTGTCGGCGCTGACGCGCAGGTCCATCGGGGCCATTGTCGGCACTTATGGGATCGTCCTGTTCTTCATGGTGGCTGCGCCCATAATCGTGTATTCGGCGATGATCCCAATCATGCTCGCCTCCTCCGCCCGCCCTGGGCCGACCGGCCCGCCGACATTTGGTTTGAAGTGGTCCCTGATCATCCTTGGTTCCGCGGGGCTGGTGTGCGCCTGGCTCCTTTTCCTGGCCGCGCGCTGGACCTGGCAGAGGTTCACAGGGCGGGGGCGCGGTTGGGTCGGCAGAGGCCTCGCCGCGTTTGTCGCGCTCTGGCTCCCAGTGTTTCTGGGGGCTTGGTGCGGCCCGCGCGCGCTGGCCGCCCTCAAGAAGGCGTCGGTAATGTGGGTCGGCATCGTCAACGCCTACTTCAGCCTGTCGGGGATTATGGACGGTATGTTCGCGCACATGGTGACGACGTCCGGACCGGGGATGTTCATGCCTGGCGGGGCGAGCGGCGCGCAGACCCAGATCTGGGCTGTGGCTTTCGGGAGCGCCATCGTCACGGCACTGGCGTTGTGGGCGTTGGCAGTGCGCGCGTTCCGCGCCCGGGCCTGAGCGGGGTGCCATGGGCGGCGCGGTGAGCGCGAGCAAGCCGGGGTGGGGCTCGGCCGTGCCTACGCTCATCGCGGTGCGGCGCCGGTTGCGCGCCCTGAATCCGGCCGTCGCGGTGCTGGAACTCAGGATGCGCATGAGGGGATTCAGGCCTTTCATCTCCTTGCTGGCCTACACCTCCCTGCTTGCGCTGGCGGCGCTCATCTACATGTTGGTGGCCGGGCAGAACTCCTTCCGGCCCGACCAATCGGGTACGATCGGGCGTGACTTGTTCACCGTGGTCTCTTGCGTCCAACTCGCGCTTGTCTTCCTGCTCCTGCCCGGGGGGGCGGCGGGCGCCATCGCCCTGGAGCGTGAGAAGGGCACCTTTGAACTGGTGCGCGCCTCGCTGCTCAGGCCCGTGGACATTGTCACCGGGAAGTTCGCGGTGCTCATCGCGTACGGCGCGATACTGATGGGGAGTTCGCTGCCGCTGGCGGCCTGGTGCCTGCTGCTAGGGGGCATCGCGCCGGAGGAGATACTGCTTGTCTACGTCCACCTGGTGGTGACCGCTCTTTGGCTGGTGGGGCTGGGGCTGCTTTTCTCCGCGGCGATGCGGCGCTCGATCCCGGCGGTCGTGGGCACCTACGGCGTGATCCTAGCGATGCTGGGCCTGCCGTGCTTGACAGTGCTCCTGGAGTTGGTGCCCAGCCACCACGGTTGGGACCACGTGATCGAGTACGCCCTGGCGTTCTGGCCGGCGACCGCGCCGGTGTCCATACTGATGGAGGAGGGACCGACCGGCCATTGGTCGCCGCTGACGCACTGGATTATCGGCACCGGCGCCTACTTCGCGTTGGCGTGCGTGCTGTTTCCACTGGCGATACTGGTGCTGCGCAGGCGGAGGGTGTAGAGGCGCGGTATGCAGCAGGAGTCAGCCCAGCCCTGCCCATCCGAGCACGCCCCCGTCGGGCGCGAACTCGCAGCCAGAGGGCACCTCGCCGGAGTTCGTTTCAACCCCTGCGTCGCGGAGAGGGAACTGCGTACGCTCTTGCGCGGGTGGCGGCCGTTTGCGCTGATGCTGGCGCAAGTGCTCGTGCTCTCGGCGGTGTTCCTGTTCGTCCTGTGGCAGCAATCCGCGCGCGGCCCAAACTGGGGCACGTTCGTTACTCTCACTGGCGCGGCCCGCGCCAACGCGGCGTCGGGCCTTGCGGCCTATGGTAGGAGCGCGTTCGTCGCGCTCATTCTGTTCCAACTGGGGCTACTGTGCTTGGGGCTGCCGGCGTACTCCGCAACGATAATCACCATGGAAAGAGAGAAGCGTACGCTGGAGGCGCTGTGCGTGACGCCGCTGACGGCCAATGACATCGTCAGCGGCAAATGCCTGCCGGTGATCGCGCTGGGACTGATTCTGTCGCTGGTATCACTTCCTCTGGGCGCGCTCTGCATATGCGTGGGAGGCGTTTCTCCAGTGGAGGCGGGATGGTGCTACTCGTATCTAATGGGAAACGCGGCCTGGCTGGCGGTGCTGGGCGTGGCGATCTCGGCGGTGTTTCGCCGCACCTCGGCCGCACTGGCGGTAACCTATGCGGCGGTCGGCGCGCTCGTGGGCAGCGGGCTCTTTGGAGAGGCGACCGATGCCGCCTTCTCCGGCGTGTGGCACATAGGATTGGGGTTCGAGTGGGCTGTGATATGGCTGCTGCTTGGGTTCGTGATCGCGTCTGTGTGGATTGCGCTGGTGCCGTTCATCGAGTCGGCCGCGCGCCGCGACCTCTTCAGGGCGGCCAAGGCCGCGCTTCCGATGCTCGGCGCCGCGGCCCTCCTTGTCGCCGCGGTGGTCGCGCTCGAGAGCAGGAGGACGCCGCTGATTCCACTCCATCTGATGGGGCCGGCCGTGCCGATGATGTGGATAGTGCATCGCGGGCCTAACCCGACCGGATTCCCCGCTTGGCTGATCGCGACCGTCTCTCTTCTCCTGCTGAGCCTGCTACTCTGGCGGCTGACGGTGGCCGCATTTCACGTGCGGCCGGCCGCGCGGTAGCGCGAACGCGGATGGCCGCAACCGTGTCTGGAGCAGCAGTCGGCGGGACGGGCGCTCGCTTGGCCCGACGCATCGCCCGGGGGGTAAAGACGCTGGCCTCGAACCCGGTGCTGGTCCGGGACCTCAGGGTCATGTTCCGAGGCCGTCGGGCTTTCGTGTCCCAGGCGGGCTACCTTGCCTTTCTCGGCATGGCGATGGGCGCCGCTGTGCTGCTCTACGCGGCGCGGGCCAGATCGTACGGCGGGGCGGTGCCCAACTCCCTATCCGAGTATGGCCGCTGGGCCTTCTTCGCAATGCTCGAGACGCAAGTGGCGCTGCTGTGGCTCGAGGTCGTGGGCTACAGCGCCGGCTCGGTCGCGCTGGAGATGGAGAAGCGCACCTACGACATGCTCGCGGTCACGCGACTGAGCAGCGCCGAGGTCGTCTTCGGCAAGGTGACCTCCATCACCTTGCTCTGCTGGCTGCTGCTCTTCACCTCGGTGCCGCTGGCGTTCTTCTCGATGCTGCTCGGCGGGGTCTCGCCTGGGCAGATCGCGCTCTCCTATGGAATGCTGGCGTACAAGATACCCCTGTGGGCTAGCATCGGCGTGCTGGTGTCGGTGGTCGCCCGGCGAACTGTCACCGCCTACGTCGCCACGCTTGTGTTCCTAGCCGGGGAGTTCACCGTCTCCGCGGCCGTGAGCGTCCAGCCCCAGGCTGGAATGGGCCTGATGAATCCAGCGCTCGCCCCCTTTGCCGAACAAGCGCAGGCGTGGGGGCGCAGCGTGCCGGGGTGGCCGCACGCCCTGCTCCTCGGCGCGCTCCTCACGGGGCTGACGGCGGTAGCGGCCGCGGAGGCGATGCCCAACTATGGGCCGAAGCGCAGCGCCTGGCTC
This sequence comes from uncultured Armatimonadia bacterium, assembly GCA_964528605.1. Lineage (GTDB taxonomy): Bacteria > Armatimonadota > Zipacnadia > CAZGSV01 > CAZGSV01 > CAZGSV01. Next base: position 1,126 of record CAZGSV010000112.1, on the reverse strand, counting down.
AGGGGCCTCCTGCTCGGGTTGACGTTCTGCCTCTTCTTCCTGGGCATGGCGGGCGCGGTGGGGCCGCCGCCAGGCCTGGGCGGCTCCTCAGTAGGGAGCGCGGGCGAGGCGACGGTGGTGGGCGTGACAATGCTCTGGCTATGGGTGTGTGTGCTCGTGCTGTTCTACACCTCGTACCCCCGGTCGGCGGCGTCAGAGTCTCGCGGGCTGGGTGGACTCCTGTCGGCGATGTGGCCCAGGCGCTGGTTTGCCCGCGAGGCGGACTCGGGGCTGTGGATTTGCCTGCTGTTCTGGGTGGTAGGACTGGTAGCGGTGGTTGTGCCCGCGGCGATATGCGACGCTCGGGATCTGCTTGCCGGCGGCGCAGGAGGCTTGACGTGGTGGCCGGCGCCGGTTCTCTACGCCGCAATGTTGGGCGCCTCGCTCATCGCCTATGCGCTGTGGGGCACTGTCTTCGGCGTGAGTTGCAGGCGGCGTTCCTTGGCTGGGCTACTGACCCTGCTCTTCATAACGGCGATGAACCTGATGGCGAGTCTCTACGTCGAGTGCGAGGGCGTCACCATGAGACAGCCCCCCAACCATCCGGCCTTGGTGTTAGCCTCCCCGCTGGCGGCCGCTACGGCCTTGTGCAGCACCAATACCATATGGGACCGGTACAGCGCCGCCCAATGCTTCATTTACGGCTTTGGCTACTCGGTCGTGTTGGCGGCGGGAGCCCTGCTGGTACTGCGCTGGCTGCGCCGGCACGCTACCCGCACAGAATGACAATGAATGCGCTCGCGGGCCTTGCGAGCGCGTGCGTAAGGGGCGTACAATGCGTCTGGGACTGGTGGCGAATGGGCAACATGCTGGGGCAGCGCGAGAGCAGTGGGCAGGCGAGGAGCCGGCGGCTGACCGCCGCCACTCTCGCGCAAATGGAGGCGAACTCTCATGCCGGCTGAAGCCTCATCTCTGACTCTGGGCGTCGCCCCGCAAGTGCTGCAGCGTGGCCTTGGCAGGCTTAGGCGGCGGGCGCGTGCGCTGCTGGCGTTCCGGTTGGCGACCATGGCCGGGCTGGCGATGGCGGGCGCGTGGGCTGTGGCGGTGGTTGGCCTGCGGCTGAAGGGTGTCTGGTATCCGCCGTTGC
>CAZGSV010000111.1:0-10220 GCA_964528605.1 uncultured Armatimonadia bacterium | reverse complement strand
CGAAGATGCAGGTATTCATCGAGGCCACCAAGACGATGCGGGTAAACCCGGGCATTCCAGAGCAGAGCGAGATCATCGCGGCCGTGCAGGAGGAGTGCCAGCAGGCGATCTACGGCAAGAAGACGGCGGCGCAGGCGCTCAGGGACGCGGCCACGGCGGCGAATGCGGCGCTGGCACGCGGAGGAAGCGGCTAGTTCCGCGCTATGAAGAGACGGCTGTCTCCGGGAGCGCGAGCGCAGGCCGGCGCAGCCAGGTGGCTGCTGGCCCCGGCCCTCATCACCTTCTGTGCGTTCTCCGTTGTGCCGGTCCTGATGACTTTGGCCTTGGGGTTCACGCGCTACGACGTGCTCACGCCGCCGCGTTGGGTGGGGGGGGCCAACTACGCCGACATAATGAAGGACCCCACCTTCCTGGCCTCGATCTGGCATACGTTCTACTACACGCTGGGCACGGTGCCGCCGACGCTGGTGCTGGGGCTGCTGCTGGCGGTGGCGCTCAACGCGCAACTGCGCGGCATGATCGTCTTCCGCACGCTGTTCTACACGCCGGTGGTGACCTCGGTGGTTGCCGCCTCCATGATCTGGATGTGGCTCTACAACCCGCAGTTCGGGCTGCTCAACTTCTTCCTGGGCAAACTGGGCGTTGGGCCGCAGCAGTGGCTCAGCAGCCCGGAGCAGGCCATGCCCTGCTTGATGATCATGACCGTCTGGAAGGAACTGGGCTACGCCATGGTCATCTATCTGGCGGGCTTGCAGGGCATACCCGCGAGCCTGTACGAGGCGGCGGAGATGGACGGGGCGGCTTGGTGGCCCTCGCTGCGCAACGTCACGCTGCCCATGCTGCGGCCGGTGACCCTGTTCCTGCTGGTCACCTCGGTCATCGGCTCGTTCCAGGTTTTCGATGCCATCTACGTGATGACCAAGGGCGGGCCGGTGGGAGCGACCACCACGGTGGTGCATCAGATTTACGAGAACGGCTTCCGCTTCCTTCGCATGGGGCGCGCGTCGGCGATGGCGGTGGTTTTGTTCCTGATGATCTTGATCGTTTCCTTGCTCAACCTGCGGGTCTTCAGGCGCGACCTGGAGGAGGTGCTCTGAGTGGGGGTGCGCGGGCCGGCCCTTAAGCGCAAGGGCGGACGACTGCTCGCGGCGGCGCTGCTCACCGCGGGCGGCTTGCTCGTCAGCGTGCCGTTCATCTGGATGCTGGTCTCCTCCCTGAAGTCGCCGGAGGACCTGCTGGTGTATCCGCCGGTGCTGATCCCGCGGTCTTGGCGGGTGCAGAACTACCTCGACGCCCTCTACACCGCCCAGTTCGGCCTGTTCGCCCTCAACAGCCTGATATACGCGGGCTCAGTGACGGTGCTGACGCTGCTGCTGTGCTCGATGTCGGGCTATGCCTTGGCGCGGCTGCGTTTTCGCGGCGCCAACGCCATCTTCATCGCCATTCTGGCGACCATGATGGTGCCCGAGCACGTGCGCCTCATCCCGGTCTACACCTTGCTCAAGCACATTCCCTTCTGCGGCGGGAACGACTGGCGCGGCGGCGGCGGCTCCGGCTTGCTCGATACCTTTCCGGGGCTGATCGCTCCGGCGGCCGTCTCCGCTTTCGGCATCTTCCTGATGCGCCAGTTCTTCCTGACACTGCCGCGCGACCTGGACGAGGCGGCGCGCATGGACGGCGCCTCGGAGTACGGCATCTACTGGCGCATCGCCCTACCCCTCTCGCGCCCGGCGCTGGCGGCGCTGGGAATACTCACGTTCCAGTGGACCTGGAACAACTTCGTGTGGCCGCTGATTCTGACGAGCAGCGACCGCATGCGCACGCTGCAACTGGGGCTACAGGTTTTTCAGGACGTGCACAACACGCGCTGGGAACTGCTGATGGCGGGCACGGTGATGGCGACGGCGCCGCTGATCATGGCCTTCCTGCTGGGGCAGCGGTGGTTCATCCGCGGCATCGCCATGACCGGCATCAAGGGCTAGCCCGCGGGCCTCTCGCGCTGAACGATGCGAGCGCCCTCCCGTGCGCGGCACGGACGGCCGTTCCCAAGCAAGTGGCGCGTGGTCGCGGGTAAGGCGGTGGCTACGACGGCTGCGCCACCAGGCGCACCCACTCGGCGGATGGAGCCTGCCCCCTCGACAGGCACATGCGGCTGGGCTTGGCGGTCGCCCGCAGCAGCGCCGTCCTTAGGGCAGCAGGCAACGTGCGCCAGTGGGCGTTGAGAATCCGGAGCAGGTCATCGGCGGCGCTGTCGAAATGGCCGCCGTAGTCGCGCACGCCCCAACCGACCTCGACGAGGAAGTTGGCCGCGCGCTCCAGCCCTTCGCCTTCGGCTCTGCACGAGTGCTCCACAACCGCCTCCAAGAAGTCACGCGGGCTGGTGCCCTCAGGTAGCGGATCGAAGGGAGTGTCGAGCGCGGGATCAAGGTAGGCGGCGAAGGGGTGCATGGTGCCGGGCGTTGCTGCCTTCACGTCAAGGAGCCCGAGGCGTGACACTGTCTTGAGCACCACGAGGGCGCGCGGGTGGAGCCACTTCGAGCGCGCGTCCACGCCGTAGGCCAAGGACCGCATCGCGCCCGCGTAGAGGGTCTCCGCCCACCACCAGAGCAAGGTGCGCCAGGTCTCGCGGGCCGCCTCTGACTGTGGAGCGGCCAGCGCATACGAGAGGCCATAGAGGTCGAGCGCGCCACCGTAAGCGAGTTCGAGCAGTTCGCCCGGCGAGGCGGCGCGGTGGTAGCGGATGACCCGCGCCGCGTCCTGCCATTCGCCGTCAAGGGGCGGCAAGGCGCCTGCCCCCGTCCTCTGCGCGTGCTCCGCGAGCCATTCATCACAGGCGTCCACGAAGCCGTCGCCGTCGGTCACGAGGAACGAGGTGCAAAGCGCGTCCAAGAGCACGTACTCAAGCCGGGTGAGGAAGGCGGTGCCGCTGAGAGGTTCCGCCACGGAGGACACGCCCTCGAGCAACTGCGAGGCCGCGCGCAGCCCGGCCCTCTGCTCGGTTGCGACTTGGGCAATGGGCGCGCCGGCGCAGAAGAGCAAATCCGCAAGCGCGAAGTGCGCGGCGGCGATGGTACCTTCGGCGGCCAGCCGTTCGCTGGCGTCGTCGGGGATCGCCAGTGACTCCGCGGGCGACTTGCCCAACAGACCGGCGGGTCCCGGCGCCTCTACCTCGGCTCGGTGAATCGCGATGGCCTCTTCGAAGGGAGCCAACCTAAGAAAGGGGAAACGCATGCCCACAGCCACTGATTGCACACAACCTTCTCAGTCAGGGATCACGTAACAAGCATTCCCCGCTTGCAGCCGGGGTGAACCATTTTCCTCCGCGTTTTCCCTCCCTTGGGAGCCCCGATGGAACAGCCTGGGGGGCAGCAGGGCATCCGCGCTAAGCCGCGTTCGTGTTTGACGCGCGGCGTCACGATGACCACAATGGCGCCTCGACAACAAGCGAGCAGGGGCGCGCCCCCGCAGCGGGCAACGGACCAAGGAGGATTCAGCAATGCGTCGAGTCAAACTGGGGTTCATTCCTTCGCATCGCGAGCCCTTCGGCGAAGGATGGGCGGTGGACATGCGCAAGCGCTGCGTGGAGGCCATGGCCAAGGTGCAGGGGTTGCAGTTGGTGGCACCGGAGGAGAAGACGACCAGAGGCGGCATCGTGCGCAGCAACAAGGACGCCGCGGCCACTTTGGCGCTCTTCCGCAAGGAGGAGATTGACGGCGTCATCGTCGGTGGCATGACCTTCGGCCACGAGACCTCAGCAGTCGGCGCACTCATCGCCAGACTCCCTCGCCCGCTGCCGGTCCTCCACTTTGCGACCAAGGGCGCGCCCATCAAGAAGGACGGCCTGCGGGCCTCGGACTCCTGGTGCGGGCAGTTCATGATCACCTCGGCGTTGCGTCGCCGTGGCATCCCCTTCGATCACATCCCGACCTGCTTCCCGGAGGAGCCGGTCTTCACCCGGTGGGTGCAACGCTTCGTGCGCGCCTGCGCCGCCAACAAGGGCTTTCGCAATGCCCGCATTGGAGAACTCGGCCCGCGGCCTGAAGAGTTCGAATCGGTTTGGTGGGACGAGGCCTCCCTACAAAAGGCTTTCGGCCAGAGCGTGGTTCCCGTTGACCTGGACGAGGTCTTCTACCGCGTGGAATCGCTGCCCAGCGACTCTCCCAAGGTCAAGACTACGCTTTCCGCCATCAAGGAGGGCGTGGAGTGGCAGGGGATACCGGAGCGGGCCTTGACGAATCTGGCGCGTTACGAGGTGGCGCTAGCGGCACTCGCCAAGGAGAAGGACCTGGACGCGCTTGCGGTCAACTGTTGGCCCAGGGTGCAGGAGCGGCTCGGCATTGCCGTCTGCTCCGCGCTCGGCCGTCTCACCGACGCGGGCGTGCTGTGCTCGTGCGAGGTGGACGTGTACGGCGCAGCGACGATGCTCGCGGTCTACCACGCGGGTCTCGCGAAGGTGGCGCCGCACTTCATTGACTGGACCGAGCTGCACCCGAGCGAGCCGAACGTCTGGCTGGCGTGGCACTGCGGCAACGCCCCACGCAGCCTGTGTGGGCGGGGCTGCATTCCCTGCTACCAGCGCCACAGCATTCTGGAGGCGGAGGCCTCGCACGGCACGCTCGAGTTCCGCCTGCGCGAAGGCGTGGTGACTTGCGCGCGCCTGCAAGAGTACGAAGGCGACTTTGTGATGTTCATTGGAGGCGGCGAGGTCATTGACATTGCGCCGGTGACGCGGGGCTCCTATGGGTGGGTGCGCGTCAACGACGTCTACGACTGGGAGACGAAGATGGTGGAGAACGGCATCATCCACCACGGCGTACTGATCCACGACGCGGCCGTGGCGGACGGGCTGGAGTCGTTCTGCAAGTTCAACGGCATCCGGGTGCTTCGCGGGGCATAGCGGAGGCGTGATTGCGCCTGAATCAGCGCGCCCGGGTGTTGCGGTGGCGGGCATGGTCATTGAGTCGAGGCTCGGGCCTGGGGACGATCGAGCATAGGAATGTCGCCTAGGGTGGCGTTCTTCTACTGGGTGAGCGTATGCCCAGGCCTTTGAGGCGGCTCTGGAAGGGGCACGCCGACTGGCTGCTGTCCGCGGGAGTCGCGGCGGCGGCGCTCGTCCTCTTCTTCTGGCCGGTCTTCGCCCGCGGGTGGGTTTTCTTCCACGGTGACATCTTTCGGTTCTCCGAGCCGGTGCAGGAGTTCCACCGGGCCTGCCTGCGGGCGGGTCAACTGCCCATCTGGAATTCGCTCATCGGCTGCGGCTACCCCCAACTGGCTGAGGGGCAAATCCAGGCCTTCTATCCGCCCGCAGTGCTGTTGGCAGCGCTGCTGCCGGCGCCGACGGCCCTGTCCGCGCTGGTACTGCTGCACCTGTGGCTGGCTGGGCTGTTCGCCGCGGCGCTGGCGAGGACGCTGGGAGCGGGCCCGTGGGGAATGGCGGCGGCGGCGCTTATCGGCGCCCTGAACGGGTTCATGATCGCGCGCATCATACATCCGATGATGCTGTGCACGGCTGCCTGGGTGCCGCTGGCGCTTGCGCTGACGATCAGAGGCTTACGCACACGCAGCGTTGGAGGATTGGCGCCGCTTGCGCTGGTCATCGGCCTGCAAGCGCTGGCCGGCTCCCCCCCCGTACTATTCTACACGTGCCTGGCCGTGGTCGCTACCGCCCTGACCGCGTCCGGGCAGGGCGACCAGAAGCCCTCACTGAAGCAGCGCCTTGTCTTTGGCATCGGCGGGCCGGCGCTCGGGCTTCTGCTGGCGGCGGTGCAGTTGCTGCCGACGCAGGAACTGGGGCGCGAATCGCTACGCGTGATGCGCTCGCGCTGGAACTACGTCACGGACTACTCCATGCCCCCCCCGCAATATCTCTCGCTGCTGCTGCCCAATCTCTTCGGGAACGAGGCCTGGGGAACCTACATCGGCCCCGTCTGGCAGTTCGAGCACAGCGGCTATGTGGGGTCGGTGGCGGCGGCGCTGGCGGTTGTCGGCGCTCTGGTCTGTGGGAGACGCGCGCGCCCGCTCTGGTTGGTGGTGCTGCTGGGCCTGTTTATGTCCATGGGCAGGCTCAACCCGCTCTTTCACCTCCTCCAGTACCTGCCTGGGTTCAGCCAGTTTCGCGCGCCGGCGCGTTATGTAGTGCTGGTTTGCTTTGCCACTGCCGGGCTGGCGGGGGCTGCGCTGCCCAGGAAAGGCGGCCCCGAGAGCGGCCCGTCGCGTGCGATCGAAGGCATACTGGCTCTCTGCGGCCTGGCTTGGATCGCCGCCACGCTGGCATTTGTCCTGCCGGCGGCTAAGGCGTACCCCTCCGCCAGTGTGCTCATCCGGCAGATCGTCGCGGCGGCTGTGGGCGTGGCACTGGCGGTTGCGGCCGCCCAACTGGCCCGGCGCCACAAGGTGCGCACTTGGCTCGCCGGATGCTTGTGCATGGGTCTGCTCGCCACCGACCTAGCATTCTTCGCCTGGCAGCGCACTCCCCTAGCCCCCCGGGAGTTCTACCAAGGGACTCCGGAGGTGATTTCGCCCATCAAGCAGCGAGGCGAGTGGGGCCGCGTGCTGGTGTGGGAGACGGACGTGCACGGCCCGCGCGGCTTTGCCGACCCCAAAGGCTGGGCCGCGGACCTGAAGAGCGCTTTCGCGCTCAGAGAGGCCCTGCCTCCAAACAGCGCGCAGCGTTTTGGGCTCGACAGCGCTGACGTCTTCGTCGCTTTGGCCCTGAGCCACTACCTGCCGGCGTACCACGCGGCGCGCACTTGCGTGCGTGACATCGCGCGCACGGGGACGCGCGGAGAGGGGCGCGCGTTTCTCGATCTGCTCGGCATCAGGTACCTCGTCAGCGCCGTCGCCTTTGAGGGCTCCCGAATGCGCGTGATTCACGACGGTCGCATGCGCGTCTACGAGAACGAGACCGCGCTGCCCTTCTGTTGGGCCGTCTCGAGAGTGGGCGCGCTCTCGGATCCGCTGGCCGCATATGGGTATGTGATGCGAGACACCTTCGACCCCAGGCGGGAGGCGATAGTGGAAAGCCCCGTGGCGGCGCCGCTCAGCGGGGGGGGAGAGGTGCGGGTGCGGTCAGAGGCGTCCTGGCTCGACCTAGGGCGCGTCCGGCTAAGGGTGGCGCTGCCGGAGCGCGCGCTGGTGGTCGTGAGCCAGGTGTACTATCCGGCGTGGAGGGCGACGATAGACGGAAGCCCAGCGCCCATCGAGAAAGTGGACACCGTGCTCATGGGCGTCGTCTGCGAGGCGGGCGAGCACGACATCCTCTTGACCTATGACGATCTCAACCTGTCGGTCGGCTGGCGGCTCTCGGCGCTGGCGCTGGCATGTGTCCTGGGCCTATGGGTTTGGGATTGGCGTCGCCGTCGCCAGCCGGGGGACCCCGCAAGCAGCGCCGCTAGCGATTGAGCCAGCCGCCGTCCTCAGGGTTCGCCGGCCCTGCCCACTCGTGGTAAAAGGTGCAATCCACCTGATGCGGGTAGGTTCGATTCTGCAACTCGAACATCTCGTCGGAAGTGAGCAACTTGAACTCGCGAGCCAGGCGGACGTTCTCCTCGAGTTCTTGGATCTCCTCGATGCTGGCCACGGCCGCGGAGATGGGCAGAGACCAGGCGTAGTAGAGGCACTCGCGAGCCCGTAGGCCGCACAGTTCCGCGAACTTGTCGCGCGCGAAGACCTTCATCCCGATGATGCCCATCTGCTTCTCCAAGGCCAGGGGCAGCACCAGCCGGGTGAAGCCGTGCTGGTGGCCGTCGGCCGCGTTCATCGGGCAGAGCACGGTGTCGAAGGGGTAGCGCTCGATGGCGGCCCGCAAGGCCAAGGGGTCGTAGTGTCCGGTGACCCCGATGAAGCGGAGCAGCCCCTGCTCGCGCGCCTGCTCGGCGGCGCGCACCGCCCCCCCCGGCGCCAGGATGGCGTCCACCTCCTCGAGCCGATGGATCATGTGCATCTGCCAGATGTCCAGGTGATCGGTGCGCAGGCGGCGGAGCGAGTTCTCCAGTTGACGCCAGGCGGTATCGCGGTCACGCGCGTGCGTCTTGGTGGCAATCCACACCTTGTCCCGATGCGGCTCAAGCGCCTCGCCCAGGTGGTCCTGGGAAGCGTTGTAGAGACACGCGCTGTCGAAATAATTGACCCCTAGCTCGACTGCCCGGGTAAGCATCTCCACCGCCCGGTCGCGATTCTCCGGCTCGTCCAGCATCCCCTCGCCGCCCATGCTGAACAAGGTGATTTGGTAGCCGGTGCGTCCGAGCGCGCGCGTGGGCATGGCGGCACCCAGCGGTTCCTGCAAACCCGCTGCCGCTTGCTCGTCCGCCGAGGCGAGGCCCGCAGCGAGGGTGCTTCCGAGTGCGGCCGCCCCCAGTTGCAGGAAGCGGCGTCGGGTTATGGGCGCGTACGCTGCCTCACTGTCGGAGTGCTTGCGCATCGGTTCTAGTCACGCTCCGTCTACTGTCGGTCCGTGTACAGGTAGACCGGCCTATAGACGCCGCCGATATCGCGCGTGGCCCTGGCCTTCACCGCGAGCACATTCGTCTTGCCGGGCAGCGCTTGCCCCGTTATCTCTACCGGGAAGGGCGTGGCCCAGCCGCGGTCAAAGTCGCCGGTCCAGGTGTAGACGTGTTGGCCGTTGAGGTAGATGTCACCCTCCTCGTCGAGCGCGCCGAACCACAAGAAGAGCCTGCGCCCCTGATACTGCGCGGGGATGTCGAACTGCACGCGTCCCCACCCTACCCCGCTCACATCCTGCAGGGGCGCCTGGGTGGACCATTCCTCTTCGGTGGTCACGGTGATCCAGGACGACTCGTCCACCTCCGGGAAGTACCAGTTCCTGCCTTCGCCGGTCGGGTCCAGGCGGAAGCGCCACTCGCTCGGCAGTTGCGCGATCAGTTCGTGCTGCTTCGCGAACTCCTCGGTGAGCGGCCACTTGGCCCACTGGGCCAGTTCCTGCAAGCCAAGACCGTAGAGGCTGTTCTTGGCGTCGAGCATGGCCTCGCGGTAGGCCGGAGGCAGATTCTGGCCCGTGCAGAAGTTGATGGCGCCCGAGTAGAGCCAGACGTACTCATCGGTGGTTTCCAGAGCGCAACGCAGTACGGTCCTGAGTTCCTCCGGGGTGTAGTAGTTCTTCGAGACATCAGCCGGGTCCCAGGCGTAGGGCGTGTCGTCCGAGACGCTCACGTCGGGCCATAGGCCGAAGCCGACGCGGACCTTGCGCGCGTAAACGTCGGGCACGCGAGAGAGGCCCGTGGCGCCCTTCCTGATCCACCAGTAGGCCCGCAGCAAGTCCTCGCGGGTGCGATCACCGTACGACATCTCCCAGCCGTCTACGATGACCGCGTCCTCAGGCGAGGCCGCGAAGAGGCCGTCCACAAACGCGGGATAGAGCCCGTAATGATGGTCAGCGGGGTTGTCCAGGTCGCCGACGTAGTAACCGAAGGTCAGGAGAAGCACCAGGTCGGGATACTCATCCCAAATGGCGCGCGCGAACTCCTCGCCGCGCAGGCTAATCTGCTGGTAGTACTCCTCGAAAGAGCGCTCCTTGTGCGCCACCAGGCGGTGGTCCCAGAGCCTGAAGCCGTAAGGCTCGCAGTCGAGGCAGATGCCCTTGAGGCCGCCCTCGCGCGCGACGCGGGCGGCCACGCGGGCGTTGTTGATGAAGGCGGAGCAGTCGCCGAACCAGTCGAGGTCGCCGGGCACGACGTAGATGCAGAGGAAGTTGTCGGTCAGAGTGCGGAAGTCGGTGGCGCGGATTTCCGCCACCGCCGGCGCGAAGTCCTCGTAGCGGAGCGCCTCCTTCCCGAAGACGGACTGCTCGAGTAGGACCTCGCGGCCGTCTCTAGTGGCGGCCACCCTTACGAGCATACCGTCAACGGGACTCTGGTCTATGATGCCGGGGTTGTTGCGGATGAACTCCAGCGAGGTGCCGCGGAAGTCAAGGATCTTCGACCTGCGCGGCTGGGGCAGGTCGGCGAACGCCGGCAACGCGATACCCACAACGAGAAGCGCAATCAACGAGCAACGCAGCATAGGACATTACCCCCCGATGGGAAGTTAGTGGGCCTCTACCATGCGGCAGCAGAGACGTCAAGGAGGCGAGCGCCTGGCGAGCCACCCGTGCTGAGTCGGGGCCGAGGAGGCGTGGGGGGCGGCGTCGGGCTGTCGCGCGCGAGCCGGGCGGGTCAGTCTCCTAGCGGTGTCCCTCGGCCCGTACTGGGTCGCGAAGAACGATT
>CAZGSV010000110.1:0-10476 GCA_964528605.1 uncultured Armatimonadia bacterium | reverse complement strand
CGTCCTTGGCGGGCACATAGTGGTCGAGCACCAGCGCAACGCGCTCGGGATCGAAGACGCGTCGGGCGCCCATTTCGTGAAAGGCTTTGATGGCGAGCGGCGCGGTGATGTCGTTGGCCAGGGCAAAGTCCACCCGGGCGGAGATGAACTGGCCGGGCTGGACCTCCGCCTCGCCGCAGTGGGCGGCGAGGATGCGTTCGCTGAGGGTCATCGGCATGGGCGGCTACCCTTGGGAGTGGTGCACGAGTTTGTTGAGCACCTGCACGTAGGCCTTGGCGCTGGCCTCGAAGGTGTCCATGCTGCTGGCGCGGCCGGTGAAGGTGCGGCCCTCGCGGTCAGCAACCTTGACGGTGACCTCGGCGAGGGCATCGGTGCCGCCGGTGACGGACTTGATGTTGAAGTCCACGAGCCGGGGCCGGCCGTGCAACTTGCTCTGGAAGGCCGCCAGGATGGTCTTGTAGATGGCGTCAATGGCGCCGACGCCGGTGCCGCTCTTGACTATCTCCTCGCCCTCGGCCTCCGAGGTCAGGCGCACGGTGGCGGAGGGAACGATGGCGGAGCCGGCGATGACGTGCACGTAGTCGAGATGATAGGTCTCCGGCGGCGTGTAGATTTCGTCCGCGATCACGGACTCGATGTCGCGGTCGGAGATCTCTTTCTTCTTGTCGGCCAGTTCCTTGAAGCGGGCGAAGGCGCGGTTGAGTTCCTCGCGGCTGAGTTGATAGCCGAGTTCGGTCAGTTTGCGCTCGAAGGCGTGCCGGCCGGAGTGCTTGCCGAGAACGAGACGGCTCTCGGTGAGGCCGATGGCGGCCGCGTCCATGATCTCGTAGGTGAGTTTCTCTTGCATGACGCCGTGCTGGTGAATGCCCGCTTCGTGGGCAAAGGCGTTGGCGCCGACGATGGCCTTGTTGGGTTGCACCGGGATGCCGGTGAGGTCGCTGACCAGGCGGCTGGCGCGGTAAATCTGCGTCGTGTCAATGCCCGTCTCGAAGCCGAGGGCATCGTGTCGGGTGCGCAGGGCCATCACTACTTCCTCCAGAGACGCATTTCCGGCGCGCTCGCCCAGGCCGTTGATGGTGCACTCCACTTGGCGGGCGCCGTGGCGTACGGCGGCGAGGGAGTTGGCGGTCGCGAGGCCGAGGTCGTTGTGGCAGTGAACCGAGAGCGTGGCCTTTTGCATGTTGGGCACGTTCTCGCGCAGCCAGGCGATGAGGTCGCCGAACTCCTCGGGAATGGCGTAGCCGACGGTGTCGGGGATGTTGACGGTGGTGGCGCCGGCTTCGATGACGGCCTCGACGACCTGGGCCAGGAACTGCCGGTCGCTGCGGGAGGCGTCCTCCGGCGAGAACTCGACGTCGTCGCAGTAGCCCTTGGCGCGCTTGACCGCGGCCACGGCCATGTCAAGCACCTGCTCGCGCGTCTTGTGGAGTTTGTGCTCCAGGTGGATGTCGGAGGTGGCGATGAAGGTGTGGATGCGAGGCTTGCCGGCGCTCTTCACGCCTTCCCAGGCGGCATCAACGTCGTCATCCATGGCCCGCGCCAGGCCGGCGATGATCGGCCCGCGCACCTCCTGGGCGACCAGGCTCACGGCCTCCAGGTCTCCGGGCGAGGAGATCGGGAAGCCGGCCTCGATGACGTCCACCCGCAGGGCGGCGAGTTGCCGAGCGACCTCGAGTTTCTGCTCCGTGTTGAGGCTGGCGCCGGGCGACTGCTCGCCGTCGCGCAGCGTGGTGTCGAAGATGATCACGCGACTGTCTTTCTTTTTCATCGTGCGCACCTCAGCCCGAGAACGAGCCCGCTAGATGGTCCGGCGCCGCCCGGCGCCCCGACCCAGCCGCAGGCGGGCAACTCCGGCTGCTATTTCTTCATCCAACTCATCATCCCGCGCAGTTCCGCCCCCACCTTTTCGATCAGGTGCTCCTCGTCGCGCTTGCGCAAGGCGTTGAAGACGGGGCGGTTGGCCTGGTTCTCCAACACCCATTCGCGGGCAAAGGCTCCCGAGCGCACCTCCTCGAGGATGCGCTGCATCTCGGCGCGCGCTTGGCAGTCTATGACCCGCGGGCCCCGGGTCATGTCCCCGTACTCAGCGGTGTCGCTCACCCGCCGGCGCATGCCGGAGATGCCGTACTGGTAGATGAGGTCCATAATCAACTTCAACTCGTGGCAGCACTCGAAGTAGGCGATCTCCGGCTGGTAGCCGGCCGCCACCAGGGTATCGAAAGCGGCGCGGATGAGTTCGGAGACGCCGCCGCAGAGGACTACCTGCTCGCCGAAGAGGTCGGTCTCGGTCTCTTCGGCAAAGGTGGTCTCAATCATGCCCGCTCTGGTGGCGTGTAGGCCCTTGCCATAGGCGAGGGCGACGGGCTTGGCCTTGCCGGTGTGGTCCTGGTGCACGGCGAGCAGCGCGGGCACTCCTTGGCCGCTCTGAAACTGCTCCCGCACCAGAGCGCCCGGGCCCTTGGGCGCGACCATGACCACGTCCACGTTGGGCGGCGGCACGATCTGGTGGAAGTGAATGTTGAAGCCGTGGGCGAAGAGCAGGCACTTGCCCTCGGACAGATTGGGCGCAATGGACTGGCGATACACCAGCGGCTGCACGTGGTCCTGCGTCAGTATGGCGATCACCTGCGCCTGCCGCGAGAGTTCGGCCGCGTCCATCGGCTTGAAGCCATCGCGCTGGGCGGTTTGGTAGGCCGCAACCTCGGGGAGTTCCGCCACGATGACCTCGAGGCCGCTGTCGCGCAGGCAAAGGGCGTGCGCGCGGCCTTGGATGCCGTAGCCGATGATGCCGACAGTCTTGCCTTTGAGGGCGTCCAGGTCGGAGTCCGAATCGTAGTAGGTCTTAGCCACGGTGACTCATCTCCTTGGCGGCTGTGTACCCACAGCCGAACTAGAGTGTGCTCAGCAGCCTGCCGTAGAGCGCGCCTACGGCGGCGAAGATCAGCAAGCAGAGACCCAGCACCTTCAGGCTCACCAGCCCGAAGTAGCCCGTTTGCGGGTCGAAACGCACCAGATACAGATACAGCCGCCACAGGCCGATGGCAACCGGGCCGATGGTTGCGGCCACCGCCGCCCGGCGGAGCAGGGAGGCCCGCCGTTCACTGCGCCGCGCCAGCAGATAGCCGACGCCCGCGGCCAACGGCACCCAGAGGACGCCAAGGGCCATGATTACCTTGTTGGCCGTCTCGAGGCTGATGAGTTCCTTCATACCACGGTTCTTCCGTCGCCGCGGCTGAGCACGATCTTGCCGGTGCGCATCATTTCCTTCACGCCGAATGGGCGCAGGAGTTCTATCAGGGCGTCAATCTTGTGCGAATCCCCGGTGACCTGCACCACGACCGAATTGGCCGCCAGGTCCACTATCTGCGCGCGGAAGATGTCCACGATCTGCATGATCTCGCCCCGCGACTGCGCCGAGGTGGCGACCTTGATGAGCGCCAGTTCGCGGTCCACCAGTTCCTCGCCGCGGTGGTCCTGCACCTTGAGCACGTCAATGAGTTTGCGCAGTTGCTTGCAGATTTGGTCCAGCACCCGCTCGTCGCCCTGGACAACGATGGTCATGCGAGACACGTCCGGCGACTGGGTGGTGCTCACCGCCAGACTGTCAATGTTGAAGGAGCGCCGGCTGAAGAGGCCGGCGACGCGCGCCAGCACGCCCGGCCGGTTGCGCACCAGCACCGAGATAGTATGCGACTGGGCGTTCGTAGTCTGATTGGCCATTGTGCGCCCCCCTTAGTCAATCAACATTTCGTCAAGAGCGCTACCCGCGGGAACCATCGGCATGACGTTCTCCTCTTGCTCTACACGCGCGGTGAGGATGTAGGGGGTGTCGCTGACTGTCAGCGCGCGCTTGAAGGCGGGCTCGATCTCCTCCGGGCGCTCGATAGTCTCGCCCTTGCAGCCGTAGGCTTCCGCGATCTTGTCGAAGTCCGGCACCATCTGGAAAAGCGTGCCCGAGTAACGGCGGCCGTGGAAGAGCTCCTGCCACTGGCGCACCATGCCGAGGGAGCGATTCTCGACGATGATGATCTTCAGGGGCAGCCGGTGCTCCACCGCGGTGGCGATCTCCTGGATGGTCATCTGGATGCTGCCATCGCCGTGAAAGCCCACCACCAGGTCGTCGGGCCGTGCGAACTGAGCCCCCATCGCGGCAGGCAGGCCGAATCCCATGGTGCCCAGGCCGCCGGAGGTGACGAACTGCCGCGGCCGGTCGCAGAGGTAGTACTGAGCGGCCCACATCTGGTGCTGGCCCACGTCGGTGACGCAGATAGCCTCACCCTTGGTGAGGCGGTGAACCTCCTGCACCAGGAACTGCGGCTTGATGCGCTCGTCGGACTGGGCGTAGCGGAGCGGGAAGCGCTCCCTCCACTCCACGATTTGCTTGCGCCACGGTTCGAGGTCGCAGCGCTGCACGAGTCTGTTCAGTTCCTTGAGCACCGGCTTCAGGTCGCCCACGATGGGCACGTCCGCGGCGCGGCTCTTGCCTATCTCGGCGGGGTCAATGTCCACATGGATGACCTTGGCGTCGGGGGCGAACTTGTCAAGCCGCCCGGTCACGCGGTCATCGAAGCGAGCGCCGAGCGCGATGATGAGATCGCTGCCGTTGAGCGCGTAGTTGCCGTAGGCGGCGCCGTGCATGCCGATCATGCCCAGAGCCTGCGAATGGCTCTCGGGGAAGCCGCCCTTGCCCATCAAGGTGTTGACCACGAAGATGCCCGTCTTCTCCGCGAGTTCCTTGAGTTCCTGGTGGGCGCCGGAGGTGATGACGCCGCCGCCGATATAGATGATGGGCCGCTGTGACTTGGCGATAAGGTCCGCGGCCTGCTTGATCATGCGGCGGTGACCGCTGGCCGCAGGGCGGTAGCCGGCCACGGTCACCTTCTCCGGAAAGTGGAACTCGAACTCGCTCGCGGTCACATCCTTGGGCAGGTCAACGAGGACGGGGCCCGGCCGACCGGTGGCCGCCAGGTAGAAGGCCTCCGCGAAGACGGCGGGAATGTCCTGCGGCTCCTTGACCAAGTAAGAGTGCTTGACGATGGGCATCGTGATACCGGTGACGTCGGCTTCTTGGAAGGAGTCGCGGCCAATGGACGGGCGCGGCACTTGGCCGGTGATGGCAACAATGGGGACAGAGTCCATGTGGGCGTTGGCGATGCCGGTGACCAGGTTGGTGGCGCCCGGGCCGGAGGTGGCCACGCAGACGCCCACCTTGCCGCTCACCCGTGCATAGCCGTCAGCCGCGTGTGCCGCGCCCTGTTCGTGACGGCAGAGCACCTGCCGGATGTCGTCCTGCGCGTCGTAGAGCGCGTCGTAGACGTACAGGAGCGCGCCGCCGGGGATGCCGAACAGGACCTCAACGCCCAAGTGTTTGAGTGATTCAACGACAGCCTTGGCCCCAGAGACCTTCATTCGCACTTCCTCCTCGCCGTGTGGCTCCCCTGCCCGTGTCATGTCGCGACGCGGGCCGAGGCGCGAGGGCCGTGAGCCCCCGGGCCTGGGGGTTTCTACTATACACGAGTGCTCAAACGGCGTTCAAGTTACGCCGCGGTCGCGTCCTTGGGCCGCTTTTCCCTGCCCAGCCGCTCCAGCAGGAACAGAACCGCGATGGCGATCAACAACCTGGAGCCCAACATAACCCACCATTTGGCACCCATAATGACGAAAACCGCCGTATCCTCGAAAATGGCGTGGCAGATCGAGAGAAAGGCCACGACGAGCCACAGGTGTCGCTTGGTCAGATTGCCTTCCTGCCCGACCTGCACCAGCACGGCCCCGCCGTAGGTGAGCCCGAAGACGACGCCGACGCTGAGGGGGAAGATGGACTCCACCGAGAGGCGCATGGCGCGCGCGAGGCGCTGCCCGCGAGCCGCCCAGCGCTCGACCACGCCCACGTCGCGCAGCCACTGCAATAGCCCCACCAGCAGAACGACGATCACGGTGACTTTGGCCCAGAACACGAGTGCGTTCCACAGAGCACCAGCCACCGCGCTCACGACGCTCACTCGAAGAGCCTCCAGAGCAGGTTGATCAGGACTGCCGCGACGACGGAGGCGACGAGTCGGAGGACGGTGGAGCGCCAGGCGCTGGATCCGGCCTTGGCCACAATGGCGCCCTCGAGCACGAGCGAGTGCGAGATGCCCAGGAAGGTGCCCAGGATGGTTATCTCCTTAACGGTGAGGTGCAGGGCGGCGGCCGCGCCGGTGCCGGAGTAGAGGCCGACGAGGCAGCCGGCGGCAAGAGGCAGCGCGCACTCGGCACGCAAGCCCATCAGGCCCATTAGGGGCTGGAGCGCCTTGTCCAGATAGACCAGCAGTCCGAACTCGCGCAGGAGCGCCACGACGACGTAGGCGGGGACGATGGCCTTGCCGAAGTCCAGCGAGGTGAGCAGGCCGGGCTTGGCCAGGTGGCTAACGGTCTGCGCCGTGCTGCGCCAGAAACGCTTCCACTTGCTCTCGGGTCGCAAAGAAGTTGGGGTCTCCCTGGCTCAGTTTCAGGTGCACGACCGCGGAGGCCCAGCGGCAGGCCTCCGGGGCGCTGCGGCCGTCAAGGTAGGCGTCGAGCAGGCCGGCGTGGAAGGTGTCGCCCGCGCCCACGTCATAGGCGAACTCCACTGGGAAGGCGGCGAACTGGCTGGCCTGTCCTGCTTCGCAGACCCAGCCCCCACGCTCGCCGTTGGTGACCGCGACCCACCTTGGCCCGGTCTCAGCAACCGCCCGCGCCGCTCTCTCCGGGTCGCCGATGCCCGTCACCAAGCAAGCCTCCTCCACGTTCATCACGGCGAGCGCCGCGTACTGCAACGCTTCGCGATAGACGCGAACCGCGGCCGAGGGTGAGGGCCACGCCGCCGGGCGGTAGTTGAGGCAGAAGCAGACGGTGACCCCGGCCTCCGCTGCGCGACGGGCCAAGCCTAAGACGGGTGCGCGGCCGGCCTCGCTGCGAACGCTGGCCTCCGTGAAGTCGAAGATGCGAGCCTGCTCGACCGGCACTTGTCGCAGGGCGGCCTCCCCCAGCGCGGCGACCGGCTCGCAATAGCCCGGAAAGCGGTAGAAGAGGTAGCGCCTGCGCCCGCGCCCGTCCACCTCCACGAAGACGAGAGGCGTCAGTTGGCCTTCCACAACGCTTACTTGGCGACAATCTATGCCCTCGGCACTGAGGCATTGCTTCATCCAGGCGCCGAAGGGGTCCGGCCCCACGGCGGACACGAAAGCCACCCGCCTGCCGAGGCGGGCGAGGCCGCGGCCGAAGATGGTGGCCGAGCCGGAGGGGTACTGGACCAGCGCCCCCCCGCTATCCAGGGGCGCGCCCACCTCCCTGGGGGTGAACTCGACCATGAGCGTGCCGACCGTGAGCACGTCCCACATGGCCGGCTACCTGACCGCTCCACCCAGCAGAAGGACCACGGCGTTGCGCTCGAGCCGCTCCAGAGTGTCGAAGGCATCGTCCAGATTGCGGCCCACCACGGCCACGCCGTGACTGGGGAGGATGCAGGCGAGGCCGTGCTGCTCGAGTTGGGAGGCCCGCGGCCGGAGGACAGCGACCACCGCCTCGGCCAACTCCGCAGACCCAGACTTGCCGCAATCGGCGACGGGTATGGTGCCGAACTTCTTGGTGTGCTCGATGACAGTGGGCATCGCCCGCCCCGCGACCGCGAAGGCCATCAGGTACTTGGGGTGCGCGTGGATGACCGCGCCGGCGAGCGCAAACTCGCGCAGCATACCGAGGTGCATGCGCAACTCGCGCGAGCACTCGCCCTGCCCCTCCAGCACCTGCCCGTTCAAGTCCACGAGCAGCAAGTCGCCGGGCTCAATGCGCCAGCGCTTGCGCTGGCCCATATAGCGCGGCGTGACCAGCGCGCGGTTCTCGTCGGCCCGCACCGCCAAGTTACCGCCCGCTGAATCGCTCAACTCGCGGTCGTAGATAAACCGGCAGATGAGGACGGCTTTGTCTCTCAGTTCCTGATAGGACGCCAACGCATGCACCCCCGACCAAGGTGATGGGAACTAGGTGGACACGCACTCAACGGACGATGCTCTCCACGTTGGCTCGGGGCACGAGGACTTCGTCGCCGCCGTCGAGGCGCGCCCTGAGCACGCGCACGCGCGCGCCGGTCTCGATCTCCTGCGGTTGCTCCGGCATCTCGGTCACCACGGCGAGCAAGCCGAAGTAGGGAGCCCGGATGAGCCGGATGCGGCTGCCAACCTGTAGCACTTGGCTCTCCTGCGATGGTTCCGTGGGCGTGCCCTGGCCGTTGGGAACGATGACCTCGGGGCGCACCACTCCGGCGCGGATCTGCGTGGCCCCGTTGACCGAGGCCTGTCGGCCCTGAAGTGAACACAGCAGATCGAAGGTGGCCCGGGCCATGGGCAGGATGCCGAATCCCTCGGTTGCGATGACGGTGGTGGCGATGTCTTCCTGTCCCGTTATGGCCACGCCGATGTCGTAGCCCAGAAGGGTGCGCAGGCTCTGGTGAGTGATGCCGCCGGCGATGAGCGCCGCGACGCCCACCGTTTGGGCCTTCACGATTGCCGCCTCGGCGAACGCGCTGCCGCCTACCACTACCTTGCCGGCAAGGGGCTCGCCGATCGCGGACTCGTCAACGACTTGGTCCGGAGCCTGCGCCAGTACGGCAACCTCCCCTACCCTCTCGCCTGCGACTCCGAATATCCCTTGCACGAGGGCCCCTTGCGTCTCCACCACCACGCCTTCTTCTGGGATGACCTCGATGACCCGGCCCTTGACGTAGGCCCGCACCTGCAGGGGGGTCGGCGCGCCGCGGACCGCGAGGTGGCCGGTGAGTTCGGAGATGAACTCGACGGTGCCCGCGTACGGCGAGCGACAGGCCGTGGTCACGAGGCCGAAGAGGGACTTGCTCTGAGCGATGACCTCACTCTCGGCCACCGGGTCGCCCACTTGCTTAGTGAGATAGCGCCCGATCTCGTGCGGCTCGATGCCCAGCGTCTCAGCCACCTTGACGGTGCGAATGGGGCCGGGCCGCAGCGCGCGCGCGACCACGGTGTCGGCGGCAACCTGGTCGCCGACGTTCACGAGCACCTCGCCCTTGATGGGCAAGCGTCTAGCCTTGCGCATGAGGGCCGCGGGGCTGATGGTCAGGCCGGGGGTGTAGGCCGTCGGCAACTCAGGCGCGCCCCCCTTCCGGCAGGACAGCCTCGAAGGCTCGGTACTGTTCGCGCAGGAGCGCCTGGCGCTTGTTGGGATCGGGCTCGTGCGGGAGCGGACGGCCACGGCCATCAACGACCAGGCCGACCACGCCCCCCCGCAGGCGACGCTCCACCCGGCGGCCGGGGCCCGCGCCAACGTCAATGCCCCTGGCAGGCTCGAGCGCAAACTCGGCATCCTCCTGCAGCGGCAGCAAGATCAACTCCCCCGCCTTGACCTCTCGGCTGAGGTTGAGCGAGGGCGCCGACAGCCTGAGCACGACCTGGCCTTCCCGCATGCGGCCCACCGGGGCAACGCAGGAGCCCAGCCGGATCAGGCAGTCGCGCTCGAAGACCGTCATGGCGGCCTCGCGCTTGACCTGAGAGAGGACGCCCAACTGCGGCATCATGAAGATGCTGTCCACGGCCAGCGCCGTGACGCCTTCCGGCTCGAAGGCGTCAATCATCATCAGCGCGGCCTGCGAGCGCCGAGGCGCGTGCGAGAGCACCCCGCCGCTGCCAATGATCAAGTCGCACGCCATCATGTTGATGAGGGTCGCGCCGGATTCCTCGGGGCTCAGGCCGGCGCTTATGGTCCGTTCCATGCGGATGCCCTTGAGGCCCACGGCGAGTTGCTTGTGGTGCGCGAAGGCGCCCCGCAGCGCTTCGCGCGCCACCGCCTGTTCCAGGAGCAGGTCCTCTTTCGCCTGGGGGATGGTGGTCGGGCGCACCATCTTGTTGTAGAGCCGCTCGCGCATCTCGTTCTCGCCCAACTCGTACGGCAGCCAGCGCAGGACGTTTCCGGCGCCGGCCTCGCGGAGCACGTTGCAGACGCTGTAGGAGAGGCCGAGGTTGGCGCTCACGGTGCGGTTGAAGACGCCCTGGAACACGGAGAAGACGTCGGTGGTGGCGCCGCCGATGTCAACGGCGAGCACGCTGAGTTCCTGCTCGCGCGCCACTGTCTCCACCATCAGGCCCACGGCGTGAGGCGTGGGCATGATGTCGGCGGTGGTCCAGGACATCAGCCGCGGGTAGCCGGGCGCGTGCTGCATGACGTGCTCGAGGAAAAGACTGTGTACCGCGTCGCGCGCCTCGCCCAGGCGCTCCTGCTCCAGCGTGGGGCGCAGGTTCTCGACGATCTGGAGCGCGGTGCGATCGGCGATCATCTTCTTCACTTCTTCGCGGGCGTCCTTGTTGCCGGCGTAGATGACGGGAATGCGGTAGCCCCCCCCTAGGCGAGGCTGGGGATCGGCGGCGAGCAGCAGTTCGGTCATCTCCAGGACGTGGGTGGTAGTGCCGCCGTCGGTGCCGCCGGAGAGCA
>CAZGSV010000109.1:0-10522 GCA_964528605.1 uncultured Armatimonadia bacterium | reverse complement strand
TGCGTACTGCCTTGGTACCCACACCAGGCACCTGCCGCCACGTGCGCTATCCCCCGCGCTCTAGGGAGCGCGCCGCGGCTGCAGTTCAAGGCCAGGCGGAACTCGGAACAACACCGAGGTGGTCCAATGAGGCAAGCGCAGCCGGTGGCGCTGCCTACCTGCCTGCGCTAGACTGGCGCGGCAAAGGCACCGCGACCACGGAGGAACCGCCCACCATGGAGAAACTCAGGCTCGCGCTCATCGGCGCCGGCGGCATGGCCAACACTGTCCACTACCCCTCGCTCGCGGAATTCGAGGAGGTGGAGATGGCAGCGCTCTGCGACCTGGTTCCAGACAAACTCCACGCCACTGCCGACAGGTTCGGCATCGAGAAGCGCTACACCGACTATAGGCAGATGCTCGAAGAGGCGCAGCCGCACGCGGTCTACATCCTCATGCCGCCGCACCACCTCTTCGACCTGGTGACCCACTCCTTGGAGCGCGGCCTCCACGTCTTCATCGAGAAACCGCCTGGTGTGACCACGGAGCAAACGCGGCAGATGGCCCTGCTGGCCGAGAAGCGCGCCTGCCTCACCATGGTCGGCTTCCAGCGGCGGCACATACCCATCGTCCGCCTCCTGCGCGGCCTGGTTGAGGAGCGTGGCCCGCTGACGCAGGCGGTGTGCACCTTCTACAAGAACGCCATCGGTGCCCCCCCCTACTACGGCGGCGCCACTGACATCCTCACCTGCGATGCCATCCACGCCGTTGACTTCCTGCGTTGGGCCTGCGGCGAGGTCAAGCGGGTCGCCTCCGACGTGCGCAGCCTGTACGCCGACTACGCCAACTCCTTCAACGCGCTCATGACCTTCGAGTCTGGGGCCACCGGCGTCCTGCTGACCAACTGGACCGTCGGCCACCGCTTCTTCACTTTCGAGATGCACTCCAAGGGTGCCTCGGCCCTCTGCGACCCGGACGATAAGGGTCACTTCTACGCCGACAACGATCTCCAAGGCCGGCACTTCGACGCGCGCGAGCTCGCGGGGGGGGAGGAGTTGCGCGTCTACTACGGCTTCCGGGACGAGAACCGGCACTTCATTGACTGCCTGAAGAGCGGCGCGCAGCCGACCTCCTGCTTCGCGGATGCGGTCAAGACCATGGAACTGGTTGACCGCATCTACCGCAGCCAGCTCTGACCGACATCCGGCGAAATTCGTAGGCTGTCCCCGAATTTCGGTCAGGACAGAAGACCGAGCGCCGTGCCCGAGAGCACCATTTCCCGCTGCTCCCGAGAGAGGCCGACGCGCTCGTCCGCCACCACCTCCCAAAGCCGCCGGTAGCCCTCAGGCGAGCGGCCGAAGTAGGGCCAATCGGTGCCGAAACTCACCTTCCCGGCGCCCACGCCATGGACCAGAGTTCTCCAGAACTCCGGATCGGGTGGTATGGCGGCCACGTCCACCGTCACATTCGGGTGGGCCCGAACCAGTTCCATCACCGCGCCGAGCGCATCCGGCCTGAAGACGCTCTTCTCGCGCACCACGTCCCAAAGGTTCACGGCTCCGCAATGAGCGAGTTGAAAGCGCACCGCGCTAAACTGCTCGAAGATGGGCGCGAGCAGCGCCGCGTAGTCGCCGAAGGTGCGAATGCGCGCGGCCTCCTCCGGCGCCGTGTTGTGAAGCGTGTACTTGCCGAGATACCAGAAGGAAAGGTCCAAGATGATCGGCACGCTGCGACGCGCGCATAACTCGTACACCGGAAAGAAGCCCCGGTGATTGGGCAGCGCCCCTCGGAACACGGGCAGCAGTTTGACACCGGAGGCGCCGGCGTCCAGGTCGCGCTCCAACTTCTCCGCCGCCTGCGGGTCCAGTGGATCCACGTGGTCCGTGAACCACCAGAACCGGTCGCGATGCGCCGCCCACGATCGCACCGCATACTCCTTGCTGTAAACCTGTGCCAGGTCCTTCGGGTCGCGCCCTTGCGATAGAAACTCGGCGGCGATGTCCTCCGAGGTGTAACTGATGATGAAGGCCTGGTCCACGCCGGCCCGGTCCATCTCGCACAGCAGCGTCTCGACCGTGGCGTCCATGCGCCCCTCTCGGTAGTAGTCCGGCGCCCGCGCGTTGGTGTCCAACACGTGCACGTGGCTGTCAATGACCATTGCCTTCTACCCCTTCCACGTCTGCGCGAAGAGGCGCAGCAGGTTCTCTCCCAACACTTGCCTGGTCTCCGCCTCGGTGAAGCCGCGCCGAAGAAATGCCTCGGTGATGTTGGGCAGTTCCGCGGCGGACTCGCAACCGCGCACCCAGGCCACGTTGCCGCCCATCGCCCGCTGGTAGAGTTCGTCATTGCGGAAGAAGTCGCACCCTAGTCCGACGTGCTCCATACCGACCAAATCGGCGATGTAGGCCGCGTTGTCTATCACGTCATCCAGATCGGCTTCGTCGGCAGTGCCGTGGCGGGCGCCGGAGTGGGCCAGGTGGCGGCAGAAATGCAGGGCTATCACTCCGCCGGTGTCCGCGATCGCTCTTGCCTGCTCCTCGTCCAGTTCGGCCTGCGGGCTGACGGGACGGACCGTACAGTGCCCCGCGAGCACCGGGCCGCCGCCGAGTTCCAGAGCCTCAAAGAACGCCTTACGCGAGAGATACACCAGATGGGCCACGTCAACGGTCATGCCCAGGCGATGCATCTCGCGCACCAGGCCGCGCCCGAAGGCGGTCAGGCCGGAGTTGCGGTCGTGCGCCTCGGGGTCAACCACGAGATTAGGCACGGCCCAGGTCAACTGGATCACGCGCAGCCCCAACTCGTAGAACTCCCTGAGCCGTTCGAGGCTGCCCTCCAGCAGTTTGCTGCCCTCGGAGCCGATGATCACTCCCGCCTGGCCGGCCGCCTTGGCGCGTTCGAGGTCGCTAGCACGACGAATGAGACGGAGCCTCGAAGAGTCGCATGAGATGGTCTCTTGCAGCCGCGCTATGGTGTCGCGGCCGCGCGCCGCGAAGCCCGCTCCGCGATATTGTTCGCAAGACTGCTGGTAGCAGCGCCCCTCGTCCTCCCAAACGAGCACGTCCAACGAAACGTGCAGCACTTTGGCCGTAACGCCGCCGGCGAGCATCTGCATGAGGTGCTCGGCGTCGGCGAGGTGGTCGTGCGCCAGAATGACCAGCGCGCCCTGGTGCAGTTCCGTCGCGCGCCGGCGAAGTCCCTCGCTCCCGGCTTCTGCTGACCCGGCCATGGAAATTCGGGGCAAGTGGTACCCGGTCGAGTGCCCGCGGTCAAGCGGCGATTGTCGCGGGTCCGGCTCAACAGCAGGGGGTAGACTGGCGTTCGCGTGCCGGGATACAATGCCGCAGGAACACGCGGAGCCGGTGACCTGGCCGGTCGCGATGCTCCGCCCACGAAGATGTTTGCGACCACTCGGACACGCTACGGACTGCGCGCGCTGTGCTGCATAGCCCGACAAGAGCCGGGCACACTTGTGTCTTCGGGCGCTATCGCTCGCGAGGAGGAGATACCGCGGCGCTACTTGCAGGCGCTGCTGCGCGACCTGAGCGCAGCCGGGCTGCTGAGGGTGGTGCGGGGGCGCGCGGGCGGCTACACCTTGGCCAAGAGCGCGGAGGAGATAACCATCGCCACCATCAGCGAGGCGGTGGGCGATCCCATGGCGCCGACCTTCTGCCTCGGCTGCAAGCGCATGGAGCAGGGCTGTCCGGCGCACGAGGCTTGGGGCCAACTGGCGCAGGAGTTTCGCCGCGCCCTCAGCCGCATCACGGTGGCGCAGTTGACCGGCTCGCCGGCGGCGCGGAAGCCGCCGAGTCAGCCGGGCCACACCGGCGCCCCCCCGGGCGCGGCTACCTGATCTCCAGCGTCACCGGCCCGAAGAGGCCGCCGCCCAGGGACTCCGCCTCGAAGGCCTCCGCGCGGCGGCGATAGCCGTTGCGCCAGCCCTTCGCCTGCATCATCTCGACTACCTCCGGCCGCAGCGACTGATCCGCGAGCGTGTTGGTCACCTCGATCTCGAGCAGATTGCGCCCAGGCTTGAGCAGGCCGGTGGCTTCCACGCGATAGGGCTGCCAGCCGACGTGCGCAGGTGAAGTCTCGCGGCCGTTGACGCGAACGCACGCGACATAACGGACGCGGCCGAGGTTGATCGCGGCCTCGGCTTTCAGCGCTGCTTCCGGCGCCTCGAATTCGCACCGGTATTCCGCGGTGCCGGAGAAGTCTCGGCCCAGCGCCCGGCGCCAGTCGCCGAGCCGCGCCGCCGCCCACTCGCCCGCTTCGGTGCTCATCGTGACTCGTCCGTCGGTCTCGATGACGTGGCGCTCTTGTGCGCGCAGGGCCCACGGAGCCTCAATCTTCAGCGCGCCCCGCCACGGGCGAGCCGCGGGCAGGGCGCCGCGAGGCCCCGCTCCCACGGTGAGGAGGGCGGAACCGTAGCCCTCCAACGATAGGGTGACCCAGCCGCCGCGCGCCCGCAAGCGGATGCGGCGGCCGGTCTCGGGTTCCCAGCGCACCGCCGCGCCCTCGCCTTCCAGCCGCACGCGCAGTCGCTGCCGCTTGTCGCTCTCGTTGGTGAGAAAGTACAGGTCGGCGTCGCTGAGGCGGCGGTGGCAGTAGCGGATGTTGGCGTTCGGCTTCAGGAGCACGAAGTCGCGAGCGACCGCCTGCCCCAACACGTCCGCGACAGACTCGCGTTCCGCCCGCGGCAGGAAGACGACCTTCCCCTCACCTAGCGCCTTCCCCGCCTGGGCCTCCGGCCGCCTCTCCCAGGACACGCGCTCGCGGGCGGCGGCGAACCTGGCCTCGGCTCCCCGCTCGCACGGACGAGACGGCAACTCGTCCACGAGCACGAGCAAGCCGCCGCCCTCGCAGAACCGGGCCAGCCTCTCGAGGGTGCTCGCGCGCATCACGGGAGCCGCGGGCACCACCACCGCGCGGTACGGCATCGGCCCGACGCTGAGCACTCCCCCCGCGGCGCCGGCGCGCGCGATGCAATCATCGTCCACGAAATCGAAGTCAACCTGGTGGCGGAGCAGATGGTTGGCGATCGCGGTGACTGACTCACCCACCTCGCAGCCGGCCCAGCGGCTGGCCACCGGAAGGTAGAGCGCCACCCGCACCTCCGGTGCGCCCTGCGCGAGCATCCAACTGAGTCTGCCGGCATAGTCGGCCCAGAAGTTGAAGTGCTGCCAGAGCGGATTGGCCGGCCCGAGGTCGGAGGCCGTGTTGGCCAGCCCGTATTCGTCCTCCTTCAGGCAGACCATCATCGGCTGCATCAGGTTGATGCCGCGCACGAACTGCTGGTCGGTGATCCACTTCATCTGCGCCGGCGTCAGCCCCCAGCCGTACACCGCGAACGACTCGGTAAGCGTGTAGCGCTTGCCCGCGTGGTGCGCGGCTGAACCGGCTAACTTGGGGAAATCGGTCGGCGGCCCGCCGGGGAAGATCTGGCGCCAGATGGCGTCCACCGCGGGCACATGGATGGGCCTCATCACCCGGAAGAAGTGCCCGAAGCCGGCCCAATGCTCGCCCAGCAACTCGTCCTCTCCGCCCACGTGGCCCGTGAACAGAAGGCCGTTGGCCTCGCACCAATCCGCAGTCTGCTTGAAGTAGGCCTCCTCGAAAAGCCGGCTCCACACATCCCAGAAGTCGCAGCGCGCCTGCTCCATGCGCGGCTCCTCGGGCGCGCCCGAGAAGAGCAGGGGAAGGCTCTGCTCGATGGGGTAGCCCTTTTGCGCCTCGAACTCATCGGGCAGCCGTTCCGTCCAGGGGATGGCGTCTGAGCCCACGCGGCCGCCGACCCTCATCTCGTCAGTGAAGACACCGACAATGGTGTCGCCGAAAAGGTCGCCGACGCATTGCTGGTAGCGCTCGTGCGTGACCTCGAGGAAGCGGCGCACGGCATCGCGGTCAAGGAGGTCGGTCGGGTAACCCTCGAAGGCAACGGTGAAGCCCGATCCCTCGCGCTTGAGTACCTTGCCGCGGAACTCGGGGTGGCCTTCGGTCACCAGGCCGTGGGCGATCCCGCTGGGCCACCCGCCCTCGTCGTAGATCCACATCTTCAGCCCCAGCGCGCGGCACCCCTCCGCTGCCAGCCGCATCGCGCGGAAGAAGTCGTCGGAGAGGTAGGGGATGTGCATGCCGTCAATGAAGTCGCCCGGGCGGAAATCGGCGGGCATGGGCATTATCACCACCCCGCCCAGGCCGGCGCGGCGCATCTCGCGCAGTTGCTCGCGGATCAGTTCGGGCGTTGGGTCCGCGTTCCAGGCCCAGAACATCGCCGGCCGATGGAAGTCGGGCGGCGTCTCGAACCCGGCCGTCACCTCCGCGACCGACACTGCCCCATCCACCTGCCAGCGCAACTGGTCACTCACCGCGGCACCCCCAAGCAAGAAGCACAGAGGCAGGAGGATCGCTGCAAGCCTCGGCAGGCCCATCTGCCCTTCACAGTTCGACGCGAAAGACGCCCTTGAGAGCGTAGGCGAAGATCATCGTCAGCACGAAGAAGGGAATCAGCCAGTGCATCCGCCGGCCGAACACCCGCACGGTTGCGGGCCGGTAAACCGCTTCCATTAGTCGTATCGGCCCGCCCTTAGGAAGCATGGCCTCCCCCGGAAACAGGAACGCCTGCCAGGCACCCTCGGCGGTGGCTTTGGGCGAGAGCATTGCCGTGCTGTCGGCAAAGGTCACGACCTTCCGATAGGCCGCCGCGCCCTCGCCGCCGGCGTGCACCTCAACAACGAACCGCCCGCTCTTCTGCCCGCGCAGGCGCCAGTCCACCTCGTTCTCGCTGGGAATGACCAAAGGCGGCGCGTCGAGGACCAGTCCGGCCGGCAAGGTCAGGCCAGGCGCGCTGTTCGAGGGCAGAGCGTCGGCGAACCTCGCCTTCAGAATCACCGTGTCTCCGGGCGCCGGCGCGCCGTAGCCGTACCAGAGGTTCAACTGCGCCAGAATCGCGACCACCGGCCACAGCAGAAACGCCACCGGCAGCAGCGAGTGGAGCAGGTACATGGCGTTGTTCGCCAGCATCCCTAGCAGAGCGCGGAACACCGCTGCCCCCTCATCGCGGTAGAGGCGTACCTCGAGCAGGTGCCCGCGGATTCTGTCCTTCGCGCGCCTTATCGCCGCCTGGTTCGATACGGCGCGGTACACGAGTAGCGCCAACACGGCGGTCACCAGTGCGGTCGCGCCCAGGCCCCACAACGGGTGCCACTTGCTCAGCGGCCCCGGCAGCAGGCCAACCAGCGCGCGCATCGCGGCGTTGAACGCGTCCATCAAGGAATCCCTCAGGAGATGTAGCCCAGCCCTTGCAGGCGCCGGCGGATCTCCTCGTCGCTGTCGGCGCCCTCCAAGGAGGCCAACTCGCGCTCCAGAACGTGGGTGATGAACTCCTCCACCGAGGAGTAACCGGCGACCTGAGCGTACCGCTTCACCCGCTCGTAGAGGTCGGGGTCGAGCCTTATCTTAGCACCGAACATGCAAACCACCTCATAGGAGAAAACCTCTGTTCAGCACGCGGGCCGCCCCTCCATCTCCGGCGGCGGCTCAATGCCGTACTCCGCCAGGATGGTCGCGGGCAAGTCCCAGATGGCGGGCGAGGAAGTCTTCAGCGGCTTGGAGCAAACGACCAGGCCCGGAACATGAACGGGGTCAATGCAGTGGTCGCCGCTCCACTTGTCTTTGTTGATCTCCAGCAGCGTCGGCCCGAACTGGCCCAGCGCCGCCCGCCAGGAGACGCGATAGGCGACGTTGTAGCCGATGATCAGGTCGGGCGCGTACTTCATGTGCGGCCCCTTGAAGTCGCGGCCGGCGCGGTAGCAGTGGGAGATCACCTGCGCCCCGGTCTCGGGATCCCGAACGGCGAGCAGCCCCATCTCGATCTGATCCAGCGTTCCCTCTTGCTCGGCGCCGCGCTCGACTATGCCGTTGCCCTCGCGGCCACGGAGGTTGAGGTAGAGCGAGTTGAGGCCCACGGCATAGGCGCGGGTCACGGGCCACTCGGCGCTGCCGAAGATGTCAACGTTGGGCCCCCAGGAGTCCGTCATCAAGGTGAGGAACCCGTTGTCGCGCAGCCAGTTGTTGACGTTGAAGGAACGGCGGAAGGTGCGGAAGCCGTGGTCGGAGACGACCATCACCATGGTCTCCGGGCCCGCCTTCTCGAGCGCCTGGCCCACCGCCGTGTCCATGCGCGCATAGAGGCGCTCCAGCAGGTCGCCGTAACGGCGGGCGACCTCGGGGTTGTAGAGAGGATGACCGGGGTCGCGCGCACGCCAGAACATGTGCGCGTGCGCATCGGTGGTGTAGAAGTAGTAGAAGAGCAGGCCCTCGCTGAACCGCTCTAACTCATAGGTGAGCGTGTGCATGCGCTCCGCGATCACGGTCTCGCACTGGGCTAGATATTCCTCGTCGCTGAGCACGTCCGAGGACAACGCTTTGGTGTCTTCCGCGATGCCCTGCGTGTAGTAGTAGCCCACCTGATCGAAGATCTCGCGGGCGTAGCCCTCGGGGTACGAGAGCGGCAGCGCGGGATCCGTGGGGTCAATCTGAATGGGGCTGAGGTAGAGCCGGAAGTGCGGGTGCGTCTCCTTCAGGTAGAAGCGGCAGACCCCGCTCACCTTGGCCAGTACCGGCGCCATCTCGAAGATGACGCGGGCCCAGTCGCTCCACTCGCCCTGTTGGAGCAAGAACTCCTGCCCCTGGACCACTATCTTGGCCACCGGCCGCTGCTCGTCCACGTAGACCGCGAAATCCACCTTGGCCGTGGGGCTCTCGCTCTTGAAGGTGTTCTTGGGCCCCCGCAGCGAAGCGCGCACAACTCCGTTCACGATGCGCACGGGATAGAGGTCGCCGCCGGAAATCTCCTCCGCGTTCGGCGGGGGGTCATTCGTGTAGTAGGAGAAGGTGCCGTAGGTGCCGAGGATGTCTGGCGTGCCCAGGCCCGCGAGCGAGCGGCCCGACTCGACCGGCGGGAAGTTGGAGGGCATCCGCACGATGGTGCAGGGCACGCCGTGGTCCTCCAGAATCTCCCAGAAGGTCCGTCCCTGACGCAGGAGTTCCACTTTGCCTTTCGACAGCGGAACCACCCAGTCGCCGAGACGCGTCTTACGCTTCGGCTCGATAACCTTGGAACTGGAGAGGAAGGGCAGGTATGTCTCCGGCTCGCGATGGATGAAGTCGAACAGGCCGTGCCCTCCGGGCCCTGTGCCGGTGGTGAAACTGGCCCAGCAGATCGGGCTCTGGGGCGGCGCGGTGGTGCGCAGCGGCCGCAGCCCCCCCTGCTTGGCCAGTCGGGCCAGATTCGGCAACTTGCCTTGCGCGATCAGGCGCTCGACGATGCTGATCTCGACCCCGTCTATGCCGAGGACGATGACCCTCTTTGCCCGCCGGCCCGACCGTCGCCCGCAGGAAGCCAACAGCGCCGGCCCGGCCGCGGCCACCAGCGGCAGCGCGATCGCCGAGCGCAAGAACCGCCGCCGACCCTCGTTGGTCGCGCCTGCGCCTCGCTTGCGGCTAGTGCGTGCGCGTTTGCTCACGCCGACTCCTCCTCCGCTCCGCCGACGAGCGACTTGCCCTCCATGTATGCGGGCACAGCCACGCCGAAAAGGTCCAGCACCGTCGCCGCGATGTCAATGATGCGCGCCTGCTCGCCCAGGCCGCGCAGATTGCTGAATAGGACGCCGGGCACCAGGCGAGGATCAATGCAGTGGTCGCCGCTCCAGGCGCGCGTGTTGTCGTCGAAGACGACCTCGGTCACCTTGCCCACGGCGCCGTCCCAGGAGGCGCGATAGCCCTCCGCGTAGCCGACGATGAGGTCCGGCGCGTTCTCCAGATAGGGCCCCGTGTAGAGCGCATCGGTCGCGAAGACCTCGCGAATGGCCGTGCGGCCGTTGCGGTCATCCTTCAGGCCGCTCAACTGGGCGACCAACTCCTGCTTGAGCGCCTCGGCCTCCTCGCCCGGCTCGACGATGCCTTGCGCCTCGCGCCCGCGCCGGTTGAGGTAGATGCCGCCCAAGCCGAGGGCGAAAGCCTTGGTCTTGCTCCAGTCCACGTTGCGGAACCAGTCGCCGTCGTCGCCGTCCTTCACCGCTAGGTAGCCGTGCTTGCGCAGCCAGGAGTTCACGTTCACGCCCCAGCGGAATGCCTTGAAGCCGTGGTCGGACATCACGATGAGCACGTCGCCGCGGCGCAGGCGCGCGCGCACCCGGCCGACGAGGTCGTCCATCTTGCGGTACGCTTGCTCCACCGCGCCGGCGTGGGGCCCGTCCGCCCGGTCGTGGTTGCGCCAGAACATGTGTTGCACGCGGTCGGTGGTGTCGAAGACGCAGGCCACCAGCCCGCGGCGCTGCCTGGCGAGGGCGTGGAAGAGCATCTTCTCGCGCTCCTCGTGATGCCGGTAGCACTGCTCGAGGAAGGCCGCCTCGTCAATGACGCCCTCGTTGAGCGCCCAGGTGTCCTCGGCGAGACCGAGCGTGGCGTAGCGGCCGAGCAACTTGGAGAGGCAAACGGAGTAAGCCAGCGGGTGAGAGACCGGCAGCGCCGGCCGCTCGGG
>CAZGSV010000108.1:0-10709 GCA_964528605.1 uncultured Armatimonadia bacterium | reverse complement strand
AGGTGAGGCTGGGGGAGTCGGAGTAGGGAGGGTTGGCGGAACCCACTGTGGCGCCGGGTCAAGGGGCGCGGCGGTGAGGTCGCCCCGCCTCTGGCGGGGCTCCTACAGGACGCGGGGGGGGCGACTAGCCGCCTGAGGCGGGGCCCTGCGTGTGGCGGCCCTCCTCCAGCGGGTAAACACTGATGACGCTCCTAGGGGGCAGGGGGCGTGGCGAGGGGGACGAGGGCGGCGGCGAAGAGGTCGGCGGCATCGTGGCCGGCGGCTGCCGAGGAGCCGTTGTTGAGGAGGAGGGCAAAGGCGAGTAAGGGGCCGTCGTCACCGCAGACATAGCCGGCGAGGGCGGAGACGCCGGTGAGGGTGCCGGTCTTGGCGAGGATGCGGCCATTGGCGGGTGGATCGCGCAGGCGGGAGGCGAGGGTGCCGTCTTGTCCCGCGATGGCGAGGGAACGGTAGAAGGCAGGGCCCCAAGGCTGCTCGTAGGCGTAGGTAAGCAGAGCGGTTATGGCTGCGGCGGAGGTCTTGCTTGAGCGGCTGAGGCCGGAGCCGTCGGCGAGGGTCACGGGGATGGCGCCGACGAAGGCGGCGAAGTGGTGGACGACGCGGAGGCCGTCGAGCCCGGTGTCCGGACCGCGCAGCGGCGCGCCGCAGAGGCGGAGGAGCGTTTCGGCGGCGAAGTTGACGCTGTTCTTGTTGATGCGGGCGACGATGTCCGCCAAGGGAGCGGAGGGGACCCCGACGAGGACTTTGGCGTCAGGGGGGGCGCTGCCCGTGCGCACGGGGCCGAGCACCTGAATGCCCCGGCTTTGCAGCCGGTGCTTGAAGACGCCGGCGGCGAAGAGCGCCGGGTTGCGGAGGGGCACGCGGAAGGCGGCGGATTGGCGCACGGGGCCAGTGAGGACAAAGCGGTCCTCCTGTCCGAGGCGGGCGAGGCGCGGAGAGTGGGACCGGGAGGAGGTGACGGCGCGGTTTTCGATGGCCAGGTGCCCGGGGTCCGGCTCGATAGAGATGGCCGGCGGGCGGCCGGGGGTGGTCGGCGAGAGGACGATGCTGACGGCGTTCTCGCATAGGTTGAGTGCGGAGGCGGGCGCGGCGTAGGGCTTCTCGAGGTCTGCGGGGTCCCAGTCGGGTCCGAAGGGGGAGCCGCGGAAGAGGGAAGCGTCAGCGACGAGCGGGCCTTCGATCCGCTTGAGGCCTTGAGCCTTAAGGCAGTCGGCAAGCAGGTCGAGGCCGGGGAGGTCCAGAAACGGATCGCCACCGCCTCTGAGGTAGAGTGGACCGGCGAGGGAGCCGTTGGCGAGTTGCTGGGGCTGAGCCAGGGCCTCGGTGAGGAAACGGTGTTCTGGGCCGTAGAGGGCGAGGGCGGTGGCAGTGGGGAAGAGTTTGGCGATGGAGGCGGGGGTGAGTTGCTGCTGCGCGTTGCGGCTGAAGAGAACGGCGCCGTCGCCGAGGCGCACCACCTGGGCGGAGAGGGAGACGCCCTTCGGGGTGAGGGAGTCTAGGAGAGTGTCGAGGGAGCCGTTGGCGGCTACCGAGGCGGTCGGCGCGGTGAAGAGGACCAGGGCGAGCAGGAGTGCGAGCAGTCGGGCTGTCTTCGGAGTCATGATGTAGTTGAGCGAGCGTGCGGTGGGCGGTCTCGTCTTCCTTTACGCTCTCGCGACGCCTGGGGTTCACGAGTAGTGGTGTGATGGAGGCGCTGGCGAGGTGATGGTGGGGGGCGGCAGGGCCGGGGTACGCGTTGACCGTGAGGGGGGCCAGGATTACAGTTGAGGGGCTCGAAAGGAAAGGGGGAGGGCGCGCTGAAGGAACTGCCTGAAGGCCTTTGTGAGGAAGTCGCTTCAGTCTGTCGCGCTTTGGGGGCGGAGTACGCGGACGCCCGGTTCGAACGCATGGTGACGGAGTCGCTGCGGGTGCGGAACGGTGGGCTCGACATGGCGGTAAGCCGCCAGAGCGAGGGGATGGGGGTGCGGGTGCTGGTGAACGGGCGCTGGGGTTTCGCGGCGGCGCCCGGAGCGGAACTGATGCCGAGCAGACTGGCGCAGCGGGCGGTTGACCTGGCCAGGGCCGCGGCGCTGGTGGGCGAGCAGCAGGTACGTCTGGACGATTCGCCGCCGCAGCGGGGGGAGTTTGCGACGCCGATGGAGAGGGACCCATTCGAGGTTCCGCTGCGGGAGAAGGTGGAGTATCTGCGCGGGTGCGACGGGGAGATGAGGGCGGTGCAGGGGGTGGCGGTGACGGAGGCGACGATGTACTACTGGCGTCAGGAGAAGTGGTTCGCCTCGACGGAGGGCGCCGCGGTTCATCAGGTTCTGTACGGGAGCGGAGGGGGAATGGAGTGTTCCGCGACGGGGCCTGGGGAGGTGCAGACGCGCTCGTATCCGAACTCACACGGGGGCAACCTGGCACATGCGGGTTATGAGTTCATCGAGGGGCTGGCGCTGCTGGAGAACGCGAGGCGGACCGCGGAGGAGGCGGTGGCGCTGGTGCACGCGAAGCCGTGCCCGGAGGGGGAGATGGACGTGATTCTGGGCGGGGGGCAGTTGTTCTTGCAGATTCACGAGTCGTGCGGGCACCCGATTGAGTTGGATCGGGTGCTGGGGACGGAGTTGAGTTTTGCGGGGAGTTCCTTTCTTACGGTGGACAAGTTGGGGACGTTCCGCTACGGGTCGCGGCACGTCAACATTACCGCGGACGCGACGCTGCCGGGCTCGGTGGGGTCGTTCGGGTATGACGACGAGGGGGTGCCGGCCCAGCGCACGCCGATAGTGGCGGAGGGCGTGTTGGTGGGTTACCTGTCGTCGCGGGAGACGGCGCCGGTGATCGGGAGGCGCAGCGGGGGGGCGATGCGCGCGGACGGGTGGGAGAGCATGCCGCTGATCAGGATGACGAACGTAAGCCTGGAGCCGGGGGAGGTAGCGTTGGAGGATTTGATCGCGGACACGAAGCGGGGGTTGTTCCTGGACACGAACAAGAGTTGGAGCATTGACGACCGGCGGCTGAACTTCCAGTTTGCGACGCAGTGGGCGAGGGAGATAGCGGAGGGGCGCTTGGGGGCGCTGGTGAAGAACGCGAGTTACAGCGGGATAACGCCGGAGTTCTGGAGATCGTGCGACGCGGTGGCGGATCGGAGTGCTTGGCGGGTATGGGGCGTGGGCAACTGCGGGAAGGGGGAGCCGATGCAGGTTATGCGGGTGGGGCACGGATGCTCGCCGGCGCGCTTCCGCAAGGTAAGGGTGGGGGTGAGCCGATGAACCTGGAGGAGGTGTTTGCGGAGCCGGGGCGACTGGGCGCGCTGGCGGAGGCGGCGATGGAGGCGGTCAAGGTGGACCAGTGCGAGGCGGTGGTGTTGGTGACCCGCACGGACCTGACGCGGTTTGCGGAGTCGGTGATTCACCAGAGCATCAGCAAGGTGGAGCCGCTGGTGAACGTGCGGGTGGTGTCGGGGAAGAGGATTGGGTGCGCGTCGGGGAACCTGCTGCGGGCGGAGGGCGCGCGGGAGGTGGCAACGAGGGCGGCGGCGATTGCGGCGGTGCAGGCGGAGAATCCCGACTTCGTATCCCTGCCGGGGCCGGAGCCCCTCGCGGAGGTGCAGGGCTGGGCGGAGGATACCGTGGAATGCACGGCGGAGGCGCGGGCACGGGCGGCGAAGGTTATGGTGGAGATCGCGGGGGGGGCGGGGCTGAAGGCCGCGGGTGCGATTGCGACGGAGACAACGTGCGTGTTGGTGGCGAACTCGTTGGGGGTTCGGTGCGAGGACCGGCTGACGAGCGCGAAGGCGCACGTGGTGGTGAGCGGGGCGAGCAGTTCGGGGTATGCGGAGGGCGCGGCGGTGTCGTTCGGCGCTTTGGACTTCCGGGAGATGGGGGGGCGTGCGACTGAGAAGGCGCTATTGGCTGCGAACCCGAGGCAGGTGGAGCCTGGTGAGTATCGGGTGATACTGGAGGCGCCCGCGGTGGCGGACATGGTTGTTTTTCTGAGCTACTTCGGGTTCGGGGCGCTGGCTTATCAGGAGGGGCGGTCGTTCCTGTGCGAGAATGAGGGGAAGCGAGTGGCGGCGGAGGCGGTGACGCTGTGGGACGACGGGACGGACCCGCGGGGGCTGCCGAGGCGTTTCGACTTGGAGGGGGTGCCAAAGCGGAAGATGGTGCTGATCGAGCGCGGGATAGCGCAAGGGCCGGTGTACGACTCGTTCACGGCGCACCGTGTGGGCCGCAAGTCCACCGGGCACGGTTCCCTGGCGCCGAACCCTTCGGGGCCGTATGTGGAGAATGTCTACCTGGCGCCCGGGGCGGAGTCGTTGGAGCGGATGGTGGCGGGAACGGAGGGCGGCGTGCTGATCACGCGCTTTCATTACACGAATATCGTGCATCCCAAGCGGCTGACGCTGACGGGGATGACACGGGACGGCACGTTCCTGATCGAGGAAGGCAGGCTGGTATCGGGGCTGCGGAACCTGAGGTTCGACCAAGGGATACTGGAGGCGTTGGCGCAAGTGTCGGCGGTGTCGGCGGAGACCTGGTTGTGCGAGTCGGGGGCGCTGGTGCCGGCAGTGCGCACCGAGTCGTTCCGGTTTGCGAGTGGGACGGAGTTCTAGAACCCAGTAGTGCACGTCGGGCGTGAAGTCGCGCCTGAGGCAGACCGCGCCACAGGCGGGGCCCGACGCTACGGGTGGTGTCCGACTGCGCGTTGGGGAGGAGGGGTTCTAGCGCGAGCGAGGTCTGAGGAGGGCGCGCAGGAGGAAGCCGATGAGGATTATGCCTGCCGCGCCGGCGATAATCGGGAGCGCAAGGCGCCAGGGCTTCCTGGCCTGTTCCTCCTTCTTGATGCGCTCGAGGATGGCCGCTGCCTTGCCTTCCTGAGCGACGGCTGGAGGCCTGCTGGGAGGGGGCGGGACGCGCTTGTCGAAGGAGGGCAGGTCGGGCGGGGGGGCGTGGGGCTCCTGCTGGTACCAGTAGGAGACGGCGGAGTAGTCGGCGCGTTCTTGGTTGCTCTCGCCGTGGCCCAGGGTCATGCGGAAGTAGGATTGGAAGGCGGGGGCGTCGTCGAGGTGGAAGCGGTAGGCGCCGTAGCGGGTGTTGGCATCGTCCTTCATGGTGCAGCCGTGGAGGGGGGCGGTGATGGGGCCGCCTTTGAAGTACCAGGCGCAGTTGAAGTAGTCCTCGACGCCGGTGCCGACGAAAGCAGGCTTGCTGAGGTCGTCTATGTAGAAGGCTTCGTCGCCCTCGAGGAACCCGGGTTCGGAGGCGAAGCCGCGGAGGCTGACGGAGCAGCCAAGGAAGCGGCCCTTGCCTTTGACCTCGGCGACGGTGAAGGACGATCCCTGGGGAACGGGGTTGGAGCGGCGCCAGGCAGAGTGGAAGTAGAGGGTGTCGGGCGGTAGGCCGGCGAGTTTCTGGTAGCTGACCTGGTAGAAGAACTTGGGGATGGACAGGGTGCTGTCGTTCTGGACTTCGATGCGGGCGTGGGCGGCGAAGGGCATGGGGGCGGAGCAGTAGTAACCCTGGGAGGCCATGCCGATGAGCAGGTTGGGGTTGTCGTGGTATTCGCCGAAGGGGCCGGTGAAGAAGTCGCGCAGGGGGGCCTGGACGCTGGGGGACTGTTCGCCGTCCCAATAGGCGCGCAGCACGAGCGCGCGACCCCACTGCTCGTCTTTGGTGGCTACGGTCAGCCATATGCGGACGACTTGTCCGGGGCCGGGCACGTCGAGCAGGACGACTTTCTTGGCGGCGTCGAGGGGCACGTAATCTGAGGCGCCTAATTCCGGGCCGGCGGTTGAGGTTTGGCCGATCTGCCACTTGGGCATGGTGGGCAGGTCGCTGTACAGGCTAGCGCGCGCGAGGGAAGCCGGGCATAGGGAGAGGCCCAGCAGGCAGGCGCAGACCAATGGGACATCGAGCACGAGGGGGAGTTGGCGGTTGCTCACGGACCTATCCTCCTTGCGGGAACAACTTGAGTTTGCTCATCGAGGCGAACGGAGAGGGGATGAGCGCGGGGCCCACCGGGAGGGGGCAGTAGGACAACGAGGCGCTGGCCGGCGGGGGCATCGCGCCCCCAGGCGGCGAGGGAGTCTGAGG
Organism: uncultured Armatimonadia bacterium; assembly: GCA_964528605.1. Taxonomy (GTDB): domain Bacteria; phylum Armatimonadota; class Zipacnadia; order CAZGSV01; family CAZGSV01; genus CAZGSV01. Next base: position 4,638 of record CAZGSV010000108.1, on the reverse strand, counting down.
TCACGGCCTGGAGGGCTTGGGCGGCCAGGTCGAGGTCCTCGCCCGTGGCGAATGGGGGCCAGCCTTGCGCAAGCCTGAGGGCGATCTGCATTGGGTCCTCGGCAAGCGTGGCGAGGTGAAGCAGGGCGCGGCTGCGGGCGGCCTGTAGGCTCTCGGGCGGGCAGTCTCCGAGGGCTGCCAGAGCGTCGGCGAGTGATTGGCCGGTGTCAGCGAAGACGTGGAGAGGCGTCCAGGAAGTGACGACGAGCGTGACTCGGCCAGAGAGGAGGCTGGCCTCGACGGTGACGCGATCACCGAGGAGACCGCCTTGGAGGAGCCCGGGCATAACTGGGACGAAGACGGGAAGGGAAGCGAGGGCGAGGGGAGAGGGGGTGCTGAGGAGTTCCTGGGCGACGAGCGTGACGGCCGACTCTTCGGGTTTGGCGGCGGGGAGGGCGAGGACGATCCAGGCGACGGGGGAGTTCTCCGCGATGGCGACCAGGCTGCGCTGGTGAGGGTCGCGCCCGCCGGGCTCGGGAGGAGAGTCGTTCGGGAGCGCAGTCGGCAGCAGCAACGGTTCCAGCGCGCGAGCCACGTCATCAGTGGTGTGCGGGCCAACGACTGCTACCGTGCGCGAGGATGCCGTGGATAGGGACTCGAGGATGGTAGCCCATTCCGGGCTCCGCGGGGCGGGGAATGACCGAGAGGAGGTCGCAGGGGCCTGGGGGGAGGAGGCCGCAGCCTCCAGTGCGGCGCGGGCATGTTTGCGGGGGTCGAGCAGGGAGCGCTGCCAGAGGTCGCGGTGGACCAGCAGGACTCTTTCATTGGGGAGGGCCGGCGCACCAAGCGCGCGCAGCACCGTCGCGAGAGTGGCAAGGGCACGCCTGGGCGGCGCCACCAGGGAGACGAAACACTCGGTCGCCGAGGCGGAGACGGTGAGGCGCGTGTGGTCGGAGGCGACCAGGGAGGTTTCAGCGCCGTCGGCGCGCTCGAGGCGGAGATCGGCGTTCTGGCAGAGCAGCGTGGCCGCGGCGCAGCGCAGTACTTCTTCGGGGAGGCCGGCCAGGGCGGCGGGCGCTTGGATGCGGACCGCCATTCCGGTGAAGGGAAGTGGTTCGCTGCGCACGAGCAGGCGGGCGCTACCGGCGACGCAGGCGGGGGGGGTAGCGGTGAGGAGCAACGCGGCGGCTAGCGCAAGCGCACTACCAGGCATCGTTCCGGGTTCAGATAGCGGCGGGCGGCGGTGCGCAGGTCTTCGGGGGAGATAGCGGCCAGCCAGCGGGGGTAGGCCGCGGCGTCGCTGAGACGACTGAGGGTGGCATAGAAGCCGAGGGTGGCAGCGCGGCCCGCGCGCGTGGAGTTGACGAAGTTGTAGGCGCCCAGGGCGATTTCTTTGGCGAGTTCCACTTTGGCGGGTGGTTGGGGCTGCCGGGTGAGCGCCTCAAGTCGGCCCAGGAGGGCTCCCTCGGCGGAAATGGCCGAGGAGGGGGAGGGCGCCACCTTGAACCATATCCAGAACAGGCTGGGCCCACGATGGGTGAGGAAGGAGACGCCGGCTTCGGCGGCGAGGCCCGGGGAGACGAGGGCGTCGTGGAGGAGTCCGACGTCGGTGTTGCCGAACAGGAAGGAGAGGACGTCGAGCGCGGCGACATCGGCGAGTTGCGAGGCCGGGGGGGCAACGAAAGCGAGAGCCACGTAGGCGGCGTCGCCCGCTGCGGGTTCCTCAACGATGCTAGGCTGGAGGACTGGGGGGAGGATGGACGGCGGGGGGGGCGTCTCGGCAGGCTGACGGAAGGCGAAGGCGCGGCTGGCGGAGGCAAGCAGGGCGTCGGGATTCAGGTCGCCAACCACGACCAGAGTGGCGCGCGCAGGCACGTAGCAGCGATGGTAGAAGTCAGAGACCTGCTGGAGGTTGAGGGCGGCGATGCTCTCGGGGGTGCCTCCGGGGGGGGAGGCGTAGGGGGTGTTGCGGAAGGCCTCCCGATAGAGGATCTCTTCGAGGCGGGTCTGAGGGGTGTAGGAGGCGCCCAGTTCGAGGGCCAGGATCTTCTGCTCGGCGGCGAAGGTGCGTTCGTCGAGGCGGAGGTCGAAGACGGCGCGGGCGAGCAGGTCGAGGGCGCGTTCGAGGTCCGCAGGGGCGAGTTGGAGGTAGTAGTGGGTGAAGTCGCGAGTGGTCTGAGCATCCGCGTCCGCGCCCATCTCTTCGAGGGCTTCTCCGAGGGCGCGGTTGGCTGCGGGCGCGCGGAAGAGGAGGTGTTCGAGGCAGTGGGCGACGCCGGCGGCGCCCGGGGGCTCCTCGGAGGAGCCCCCGGCGAGGTAGAGGTCCACGGCTACGAGGGGCAGGGCTGAGTCTTGGAGGAGTATGAGGCGGATGCCGTTGGAGAGGCGGAGGTCGCGGGCGGCAGCGAGGTCGAATTGGGCGTGGGCCGGGAGCGGCGCCCAGAGGGACAGCAGCAGGAGAGCAGCCGTGGCCAAGGCCGGGCGGGGGTGTGACGGAAGCCGAGGCAGGATGGTCATGGCGTGATGAGAGTACAGGGAGGAGGGCGGGGCGGTCAAAGGAAAGTTGCCGTTTCGGGGAAGGTGCCGTAAACTACTGGGGTTCCATCTCTGGAGGTGCCCCATAGACCCATGAGTTTCATACGTTTTCAGAGTCAGATGTCCCATTACGCGCGCTGGATACTCTGGGCCATGTTGGTGGTGATGGTGATCACCACTTTCTACTGGCTGTCGCCGAATCGTGGGGGGCCGGAGCGCGGGGGGAAGAGGGCGGCGGGCGTGCTGAAGGTGGATGGGAAGGTGATAGGGGAGGAGGAACTGCGGCCGGCGGAGGACAAGGTGGCGCCGCAGTTGGGAGGGCAGACGCTGGCGGCGGCGGGCCAGATAACGTACGCGGCGACGGAGCAATTGATCGAGAAGGTGCTGCTCGACAAGGCGATCAAGGAGAACCGGATACGCGTGTCCGGGGCGGAGGTATCGCGGCGGGTCAGCCAGATGGTGGAGCAGGAGATGCAGGCGAGTTTCCCCAATCGGGTGGACCTGAAGAGTTACCTGGTGAGAAGGAAGCTGACGCTGGAGGACCTGAAAAAGGACCTGCGGGCGCGACAGAGCGAGAGCCAGGTTGAGGAGCAGTTGGCGCTGGAGAAGTTGCGGGCGCAGGTGACCAAGGGCGTTCAGGTGAGTGACGAGGACATCAAGGAGCCGTTCACGACGGTGAGCATCCGCATGGTGCCCTTCCCGTGGGAGGGTGGTGGGGAGGCGCAGGCAAAGGCGAAGGCGGAGGAGATGGTAGGGAAGGCGCGCGGGGGCGCGGATTTCGCGCCGCTGGCGGAGCAGTACGGAGATCAGAAGGCGCCGAAGCGGGAGCGCGCGCGCGTGAGCACGCTGCCGCTGCAGTATCTGCCTCCGGAGGTGCGCAGGCCGGTCGCGCAACTGCAGCCGAACCAGGTGAGCGATCCGATCAAGATGGAAAACGGGTACTACGTGGTGCAGTTGGTGGAGAAGAAGGTGACGCCGCCGGCGGACTTTGAGCAGAAGAAGGACAGTTACCGGAGCAGGGCACTGGAGGGGAAGAGGGCGGAGGCGTGGGACGAGTATCGCGCGGCGCTACGGAAGAAGGCCCGGGTGCAGTACTTGTGGTCGTCGGTGGAGGCGGCGGTGGCCGCGGCCAAGGGGGAGACGGATCGGGCGATAGCCCTGTTCCAGAGGGTGGAGGAGCAGGCGGAAGCCGAGGAGGGAGTGGACTTGGAGAAGGTGTACTTCAGTTTAGGCTCTCTGTGGGAGGCCAAGGGCGATTGGGTGCAGGCGGCGGCGAACTATCAGAGGGCGGTGTCGGAAGGGGAATCGGCGGAGGCGTACATCGCGCTGGCGGGGGCTCTGGACAAGCAAGGGAAGCGGGCGGAGGCGCTGCAGGCGCTGGCGAACGCGCAGAAGCAAGGGAGTGACGACCTCTACACGCGGAGCACGCTGGCGAGCGTGTACCGGGAGATGGGTGAGAAGGCACTGGCGGCGGAGGAGGAGGCGTGGGTGGAGGCGAAGCAGGCGGAGGGGCAGACGGGCGGAGCGGGGCCAGGGGAGTAGGCGAGGGGGTCGCGGCGTTGACAGGGAGGGGGTGGTTTGGGTATCTTTGAACGGTTGGGATGTGAGCAATAGGCAATGAAACTGGACTATCAACGTCTTGCATCATATGAGGTCACGCGGCTTGCGGAGCTAGAGCGCTCGCTGTTCGAGGCGGTAGACCGGGAGCGGGCGGAGAGGCGTGCTCGCCGCGAGGAGCAGCAGGCAAAGAAGCGGAAGAAGAGGCGGCGTCGGCGGTAGCCGCAGCGGTCAGCCCACGGGCGGCCAGATTGCGGGCGGCGTAGCTCAGTTGGCAAGAGCGCGCGGCTCATACCCGCGTGGTCACTGGTTCGAATCCAGTCGCCGCCACCAGCAATGCTAATGTCGCGCGTGCCCGATGCCTGAGGCAGGAGCCAGGGGGCACAATGACTGAGGATCACAGGTTGCGCCGGGTCAGGGAGTTGGTGCGCCTCGTGGAGGAGGAGGGGCTGGAGCAGTTGGAGGTGGGGGACGCGGAGTTCTGGGTAAAGGTAGTGGGGCAGCCGTGGGTACCGGAGGGGCCGACGGTGGCCTTGGCGGAGCAGCCGACGGCCGCGCCGGAGGCGG
>CAZGSV010000107.1:0-10721 GCA_964528605.1 uncultured Armatimonadia bacterium | reverse complement strand
CGGTGCCGAGTGTCCGAAACGGAAAGACCTGACCACAGCGCTGCGGCGCGGGTGGCGGATTTCCTGGCGCTGGAACGGAATGTCGGCGTGCTGCTCCTGGCCCTGCTCGTCATCGGGCTGGGCGAGGAACTGTGGAGCCGGTTTGTTCCCAAGTATCTCGAGGCCCTGGGCGCGTCGGCGCTTATTGTTGGCGTCTACGGCACGCTGAAAGATTCGCTCGACGCCGTGTATCAATACCCCGGGGGCGCCCTCTCCGACCGCCTGGGCCGGCGGCTGAGCCTCGTTCTGTTTAACGTTCTCGCCCTCTTCGGCTACGCGCTCTATCTGGTGAGCCGCCACTGGCTCACGGTGCTGATCGGCACCGTTTTCGTAATGGCGTGGAGTAGCCTGTCGCTGCCGGCGACGTTCGCGCTGCTCGGCGACCGGCTGCCGGTGACGAAGCGCGCGATGGGTTTCGCGGTGCAGTCCATTCTCAAACGCGTGCCGATGGCGGTGGCGCCGGTGCTCGGGGGGGCGATGATGGGCGCGTGGGGCGTGGTCTCTGGTGTCCGCGTCGGGCTGGCCATTGGCATCGTGCTTGCTCTAGTCGCCGCCGCGCTTCAGTTTCGCCTGTACACAGTCAAGCAGCCCGAGGCGGCAGGGCGCACGGCCCTATTGCAGACCTTCGCCCAGTTGCGTCCACGGCTGAAGGGATTGCTGTTCTCTGAGTGCTTCGTGCGTTTCGGGCAAGGGATGGCGGAGGTGTTCGTGGTGCTTTACGCGATGAACATCGTCGGCGTCACGGCGACTCAGTTCGGCCTACTGACCGCCATGCGAATGGTGGTGGCGATGGCGCTGTACATTCCCATCGCGCGGATCGCGGACCAGGTCGAGCGCGGGCCGCTGGTGGTGCTCACGTTCGGATTCTTCGCGCTCTTTCCGCTTGCGGTGGGGGTGTCGTCCAGCTTTGCCTGGCTGGCGGTCGCCTTCGTGATTGCCGGGCTGCGGGAGATTGGCGAGCCTGCGCGCAAAGCGCTTATCGTTGACCTGACCCACGAGGAAAGGCGCGGGACCGATGTTGGCGTTTACTACCTCGTTCGCGGCCTCGCCGTCGCCCCCGCGGGTGTGGTCGGAGGCTTGATATGGCGCTTCGACCCTCGACTCGCCTTCCTCGCCGGGGGCGCAATCAGCGCCATCGGGATGATCCTCTTCGCCTTCGGCCGTGCGCGGCGAGCAGAGAATCGGTTGTAGCGCCCTGACTCCGTGTCGTGTCACGTCTGAGGCGGATCCGCCCAAGGCGGACCTGAGGCAGACCCGCCTCAGGCGGGCAGGCCTCGCAACCAACGCCCGGCAGAGACGCCGGGCGCTACAACGCGTTTGGGCAGCGCGGATGCTCTCATTCGCGCACAGATGCCTTGACACCCTCTGGGCCGGCGGCTATGCTCCGTGTGCCTGGCGCGGCCCGCGCAGGCAAACGAGGAGCGCAAATGAGGGCCGGTGGTCTCTTCAGGGCCCGTTCAGCAAGGGAGGGGCGCATGTGAAGTACGCAACCCGCGTCGCCGTACGCCTGAAGCCCGGTGTGCTTGACGCCGAAGGCAAGAACGTCAAGAAGGCGCTGGACCTGCTCAACATTGAGGTCGAGGACGTAGCCTCGATCAAGACGTACGAAGTGATTCTCGATCGTCCCTCGGAGCAGGAGGCCCGGGCGACCATTGAGGAGGCCTGCCGGCGCCTGCTGGCCAACCCGGTGGTGCACGACTTCGAGATTTCGCTGCGACCGGTGGCGGAACAGGCGGGCGCCCCGGCCCGCAAGTAGGAACGGCGGCCATGGCCCAAGAGAGAGTGACTCACATTCGCCGGCTGGTGCCGTTCGCGCTTTTCGACGTGAAGGTGCTGGGCGCCTCCGACGAGGAACTGATGACCATCTCCGAGGAGCGGCAACTGGCGCTCAGCCTGGACGAGATGCATCGCATTCAGGCGTTCTTTCTCAAAGAGGGGCGCAACCCCAGTGATGTTGAGATTGAGGCGCTGGCGCAGGCTTGGAGCGAGCACTCGTGCTACAAGTCCTCGTGGCCGGTGCTGGAGCGCACCATCTTCCGCATCGAGGCGCCGCAGAACATCCTGGTCATTCAGGAGGACTCGGGCGTCGTTGACTTTGACCGTGAGCACGCCTACGTAGTCGCGCTGGAATCGCACAACCACCCCTCGGCGCTGGACCCGGCCGGGGGTGCCGAGACGGGAGTGGGCGGCATTCTGCGCGACGTGCTGTGCATGGGGGCGCAGCCGATAGCGCTGACGGACCCGCTTTTCTTTGGGCCGCTCGACTTCCCCGATAGTGAGGTGCCCAAGGGGACCAAGCACCCCCGTTACCTTTTCAATGGCGTGGTGGGGGGCATTCGCGACTACGGCAACCGCGTTGGCATACCCACCGTGGCAGGGCTAGTGGCGTACCACCGCGGCTATGTGGGCAACTGCCTGGTGAATGTCGGCTGCATCGGCATCGCGCGCAAGGACATGCTGGTGCGCTCGCGGGCGCCTAACGTGGGCGACCTCTTCGTGCTTGCGGGCGGAGGCACGGGGCGCGACGGCATCCACGGGGTTTCCTCTTTGGCCTCCACCGTGCTGCGGGCGGATTCGGAGGAGGTAGGGCGGACGGCGGTGCAGATGGGCGACGCGATCACCAAGGAACCGCTTATCCACGCGTGCCTGGAGGCGGTGGGGAAGGGGCTGGTGAGCGGATTCAAGGACCTGGGCGGCGGCGGGCTGTCCTCGGCGGTCGGGGAAATGGCGTACAACGGCGGCAACGGCTGTCTGGTTGAGCTCGACCGCGTGCCGCTGAAGGTAGAGGGCATGGCGCCGTGGGAGATCTGGGTTTCGGAATCGCAAGAGCGGATGATGCTGGCGGTCTCGCCTAAGAAGGTTGAGGAGGTACTGAGCATCTTTCGCTCGTGGGACGTGACCGCGACCGTTATCGGCGAGGTCATCACCACCAAGCGGGCGCAACTGCGCTTCGAGGGCGAACTGGTAGCCGACCTGGATCTCGCCTTCTACACCGGGGCGATGCGCTACGAGCGGCCCTGTATCCGGCCGCAACCGAAGGCGGAGCCGGTGACGGCGGCTCCGGCGCCGGACCTGGCGAAGGCACTGCTGGCTATCTTGGCGTCACCGAACGTTTGCTCGCAGGAGTTCGTCATCCGGCAGTACGACCATGAGGTGCGTGCGGCGACGATACTCAAGCCGCTGCAAGGCGACATCTGGCACGCCGGGCCTGGCGACGCGGCGGTGATACGGCCGCTGCCGGACTCGGATCGGGGACTGGCGCTGACCACGGACGTCAACCCGGCGTTCATGGAACGGGACCCGTATTGGGGCGCGGCCTCGGCGGTGGAGGAGTCCTTCCGCAACCTGGTGGCCGTGGGGGCGCAGCCGCACTGCTGGGCGGACAATCTCAACTTCGGCAACCCGGAGAGGCCGGAGCGGATGGGCGAGTTCGTCGCGGCGGCGGAGGCGATGTACTTCGTCGCCGGCGCCTTGGGCGTGCCGTGCGTCTCGGGCAACGTGTCCTTCTACAACGAGTCTCCCATGGGCCCGATACCGCCGACGCCGACGATCTTCGGCGTCGGCGTGGTCGAGGACGTGAGCAAGTGCGTGACCAGCGACATGAAGGGCCCGGGCACGGTTCTCTACCTGGTCGGCGAGACGGCCGACGAGTTCGGCGGCTCGGAGTATGCCATTCGGGTGCTCGGGCAGCCGGGTGGGGGCATCGTGCCGCGCTGCGACCCGCAGGCCTTCCGGGGCAAGGCCGACCGGCTGCTGGAGGCGATGAAGCAGGGCCTGGTGCGCGCCTGCCATGACGTGTCGCAGGGCGGCATCGCCACGGCGATCGCGGAGATGCTAATCGGGGGCACGTGCGGCGCGGAGGTGGACCTGTCCTCGGTCCCCGGCTCGTTCGAGCGGGACGACGCCGCCTTCTTCGCGGAAAGCAACGGGCGGTGGGTAGTGGAGGTCAATGTCGCGGACGCGGCGCGTTTCGAGCAAGTCATGGCAGGGGTGGCCTGTGCGCGCATCGGTTCGACAATGGCGGAGGAGCGCCTGAGCATACGGCGCGGCGGTCTCAGGCTGGAAGTGCCCGTGGAGGACGTCCGGCAGGCTTGGCAGCAGGCCCTACCGCGGCTGCTGGGTGAAGTCACCGGCTAATCGAGCGACAGAGAGAGGGGTGCAATGATGGGTTGCCGTTGGCTGCGAGTTTGCGTTTCCGCCTCGGTGCTGGTCTCTTGCGCGGTGGTGATGGGGCTATCGGCTTCTCCGGCGGCGGCGCAGGCGTTCGAGACCAAGATCACCTCCGTCGCCATCTTCAAGGACGGCTACTCGTTCTTCATCCGCGAGGGCAACGCCGAGTTGGAGGGCGGCTGGTGCATGACTCAGGTGGTGCCGCCGGCGTCCAAGGGGACGGTCTGGGTTTTTTCGAACGAAGCCAATGTGGACACCGTCATCAATACCGGTGACAACGAGGTGGCCTTCAAGGACACCAGCGACCTCTCCGCCACCTTGAAGCGGAAGATAGGGCTGCAACTGAACGTCACGGCCGGAGGGGAAAGCCACGAGGGGAAACTGTCACACGTTCTCGACGACATGATCCTACTCAGCCAGAACCAGCAGATGCTGGCCGTGAAACTGGGAGAGATTGAGAAGGTCGTGGTGCTGGGGCAGCCGCTGCGCATTCGGCTGGAGGGCGTGGCCCCGGAGGCGAAGGCGAAGGTGGGGCTCGGGTATCTGGCCCCCGGCCTATCGTGGGTCCCCTCCTACACGCTGGAACTGACCGACGAGCACAAGGGGCTGCTCACCTTACGCGGTATCGTCAGCAACGGCAGCGAGGTCCTCGACAACTGCTCGCTGTCGCTGGTGGTTGGGGTGCCGAACTTCATCTACCGCGGGCAACTGGACGAACTGGTGCAGCGGCGTCTGATCGAGGGCGCAGGCGGCTACGGCGGTGGCGCGATGTCGCAGATGGCTGCGCCGGCGGCGGAAATGGCCCGGGCGGGGCGCCCAGCGCCTCTGACGGCTCCTGGTGCGCCGCAACCCGGCTTCGCAGGCCAGGAAATGACCGAGATGTTCCTGTACAAGAAGGAGGCCGTGAGCCTGAAGGCCGGGGATGTGGGCATGTTCCAGATCTTCCGGCACGAGGTGACGCACGAGTCGCTCTTCGAGTGGGACGCGGACGCGGGCGAGCAGGTCTGGCACATCATCCAGATAAAGAACGACCTGGGGATGCCCCTGACCACCGGGCCGGTGCTGGTTCTGAAGGAGCGCAATGCGCTGGGGCAAGACCTGCTCAAGTACGTGCCGCCAGGCGCGAAGGGCAATCTGCGGCTCACGGTCGCCTCCGACATCCAGACCAAGGTCGCGGACGTGGAGGTCGAGCGCGGCGAGCCGCAGAAACTCGACGACTACCGCTACATCGCCGTCACCCGCAGGGCCACGCTCACCGTCAGCAACTACCGCAAAGAAGACGTCAAGGTGAAGATCACCAAGAGCGTCGCCGGCAGGGTGTTGAACGTCACCGAGGACGGACAGGTGATCAACACTTCTCAGCCCAAGGGCGAGGTGGACCCCGTCTCCACGCTGGAGTGGGACGTGACCCTGAAACCGGCAGAGCAGAAATCCGTTGAGTGCACCTATCTGTCCCACATACGGTTATAATGGCGTCCTCGCCCGGGGCAGGCTATGAGAGCGTCACACTGGAGCGGAGCGCCGGCGTAGGAGGAGAAGGCAGAGCCCAGGGGGCAGTGCAGAGGAGCGCCGATGAGCATTCGCGCATGCGTCTTGCGTATTGAGGGAACCAACTGCGAGTCGGAGACGGCCCGGGCGCTGGAGTTGGCGGGCGCGGAGCCGGAACTGGTCCACCTTAAGCAGTTGGAGCATTCAACCGATACCCCCAAAGACCAATGGCGTTCCTTGCTCGACTATCACGTGCTGCTGATTCCGGGAGGCTTCTCGGCCGGTGACTCGGTACGCGCGGGCGCCATACTCGCGGCGCGTATGAGAAGCACGCTCGCCTCCCAACTGCGGCAGTTCGTCGAGCAGGGCCGTGCCGTCGGGGGCATCTGCAACGGCTTCCAGGCGCTCGTCGAACTCGGCCTGCTACCGGGCCTGTCCGACTTGATGACCGACGAGCCGGAGGCTTGTTTGTCCTCGAATGCCACCGGCCGGTTCCAGTGCCGTCCGACCTTGCTGAAGCACGTGAGCCGGGGCAACTGCGTTTGGACGCGGGGCGTGGACGGCCAACCTTTGCTGATGCCCATCGCGCACGGCGAGGGGCGCTTCCTGCTGGCTCCTGGCAAGGAGCAAGCGCTTCTGGATCAGCTGCTAGCCAACGATCAGATTGTGTTTCGCTACGCTCGTCCTGATGGGTCCCCCGCGGGGGGCGCTTACCCGCACAACCCGAATGGCGCTCTCTTTGACATTGCCGGCATCTGCAACCGCTTGGGCAACGTGATGGGGATGATGCCGCATCCGGAGCGCGTCTGCGACCCACTGCTGAACCCGGACTGGACTCGCACCCGGCGCGCTCCCGCGGGGCTGGGGCTCTTTGAGTCCGTGGTGGGTTATGCGCGGAGCATGCGGTAGCGGCGAACGCCAAGAGGAGCGAAAGGAGGGGGCAGTATGCAGGCAGTTATCATGGCCGGGGGCAAGGGCACGCGCCTGTTCCCGCTGACGAACAGGCTGCCGAAGCCGATGGTGGATTTCCTCAACCGCCCCACGCTGGAGCATCTGGTCAAGAATCTGGCGGCTGCGCGGCCCAAGCAGGTGCTGCTCACGCTGGGTTACCGGCACGAGTTAGTCTCTCGCCACTTCGGCAATGGCGAGGACTTTGGGGTGGACATCTCTTACTCGGTGGAGGCCCAGCCGCTGGGCACGGCGGGCGGGGTCAAGGCCCTGGAGCCGGTGCTGCGCGACACTTTCCTGGTGCTCTCGGGCGATGCCGTCTGCGACCTCGATTTTCGGGAGCCCCTCCGCTTTCATCGCGCGAACCGCGCGGATGTCACGCTGGTGCTCACCCGCGTGGACAACCCGCTGGAGTTCGGGATTGTGGTGACGGACGACGACGACCGCATCACCCGGTTTCTGGAGAAGCCGGCGACCTGGGCGGAGGTCTTCACTGACGTGGTCAACACCGGTATCTACGTCATCGAGCCGCACGTGCTGCAGCGCATTCCGGCAGCGTCCTTCTACGATTTCAGCAAGGACCTGTTCCCTCGTTTGCTCAACGACGGCGCGCGCATCTACGGCATGCTCACCGATGCCTACTGGTGCGACGTGGGCAATCTGGTGCAGTATCGGCAAGCGCATCTGGATGGTCTGCTGGGTCGCATCCGCATCTCGATACCACACTCGCGGCAGCCGGCGCCGGGCATCTACCTGGGCGAGGGCGCGCGCGTCTCGCGCACGGCGCGTTTGCACCCACCGGTGCTCATCGGGCCGCGCGTCCATATCGGCGCGGGCTGCAGCATCGGTCCCTTCGTGGTGGTCGGGGATGAGGTGCGGGTGCAGGAGCAAGTGGCCGTCGCCGAGAGCGTGATCCTGCGCGGGAGCCACATCGGCCGCAACTGCTCGCTGTTCGGCTGCGTGATAGCGGAGAACACGACGATCAGGCCGGACACCTACTGGCAGCACGTGGCGGCCGACCAGCAGCACCTGACGCGCGTGGCGCGGCGCAAGGAGGCGCCGATACCGCCGGGGTTCCCGGCTGGGCGCGAATGGCGCCGCGAGCGCGTGGCGCAAGCGGATCCCCTCTCGAGCACGGCGCCTTTGCCGGGTGGGTAGAGGACGTCGGCCCAAGGCGGCGCCAGCGGGCGGGCGGGGCGCCTCTGCCACCCCGTCAAACCCGAGGGTTTGAGTTACGCTGCAGTGTCATCGTAACTCCAGGCTTGGGCCATCAGCGTGCGCAGCCGTTAGGGGCGTATGGCCATAGCCCCCTACGCGTCTGGGCGACCGCGCCGGAGGCAGGTAGGCTCCGGGTCGCCCAAGGGGGTGTCTGTGGAAACCAGGGACAGCAACCCATTTTCCGCAGCGGTTATCTCAGCGCACGGGGGGACAGGAAAGTGGGTTACAGTCCCTAGTTCCCCCCCCGCGTGCGGCGGGGCTCCTGGACTGGGCGAGCCACCGGCTCGCCCCTACGAGGGAGGGGGCCAGCGGTGCCCGCGACCAGGGCGACCACCCGCCTGAGGCGGGTAGGCTTTTGGCCGCCCCTACGTTTGTGCGCGTGGGGCCGTGGGTAGGGAGGGCCCCAGAGGAACTGTAACGCATGTCCTGATACACGTTCGCTCTCCCCGAGCCACCTGGCTGGCTGCTCAGAGGGCGCGCAATCGGCCCGCCACCCGCGCGGCTGTCGCGGCACCTGCTATACTGGGTGGCGGAGGACACGGGCCGGCGTGGTGACCAGCGGGCGCCGGCCAGGCACGGGAAGATGAGAATGCGCAGGTACGGTCTAGTGCTCGCCGCCTGCCTCCTCGTACTGACGGGATGCAGGGGGGCCGAACCGCAGCCCACGCCAGGGAAGCCCGCATACGAGGTCTACAGCGCGCTCATCAACCAGGTCTTCCTGAGCGGCCGGGCACCGGGCTCGGTCAACTCCAAGGTCCGACTCATCGTTATCGAGCCGGAGACCATTGCGGTGGCCGATCGGCCGGAGCATCTAAACGCGGACCTGGATTACGTGGTCAAGAAGGCGCGGCAGCGGATCGAAGCCGACACCCTGGCTGACTTCCGCGCGAAGAACCAGCAGAGCCAGCCGCTGAGAAGAGAGTTCGGGCTCAACGCGCCCTTTGCCTTCCTGGGGGACCGCGGCGACTACGACGGTTGGGAGGGCTTTCAGAAGAAGTACCCCGACGCGCAGGGCATCATGACGCTGTCGCGCGCCGGCTTCAACGACGCCCAAGACCAGGCGCTGGTGTACGTGCACAACGCGAGCGACGGGTTGGCGGGCGCGTGGGTGTATGTGGTGCTGCGCAAGCGAGGGGGAGCGTGGGAGATTGAGGATCAGGTGGCGGTGCGGGAGTCCTGACAGCAGCGAGGGCAGGGCAAGGGAGAGACAGCGATGCGAGCAACGGTTGTGGTAGCCGTGCTCTCGTTGCTCCTGCTGGTGGGCTGCGAGGAGAAGGCGCAGCAGGTGAGCAGCGAGGCGGAGGAGTGCGCGGTCTACAGCGCGCTGATCAACCAGGAGTACGTGAGGCCCGAGATCGAGAGAATCGTCATACGGGACCACACCGGGGTCTCGGCACATCCGAGCCTGGAAGAGGAACTGGCACGCGTCAGCAAGCAGATGCGCGACGGGCCGGACAGCGCGATGGTGGCGGACTTCAGCACGAAGAACGCACAGGAGCATCCGCTCACGAACTCATTCCAGGCGAAGGTGCCCTGCGTGCTGATCAGCCAGCAGGAACTGGAAGCCATCTTCAGAGGGCGCGGAGGCTGGGACGAGTTCTACAAGTGGTATCCCAAGTCGCAGGGCGAGATGACGCTTTCGCGGGTGGGATTCAACGCCAAGCGCGATCGGGCTCTGGTGTATGTGGGTAACCAGAGCCACTGGGTGGCGGGCGCGGGGTACTATGTGCTGCTGGAGAAGGAAGACGGGGTGTGGCGGGTGCGCGACAAGGTACTGGTATGGGTGTCGTAGGCGCCGACTGGCGGTGACTTACCACGCGGGGTGAGACTCCATGGCAGTGAACGACGACCGACCGGAGTTGGGCGGGGGTGCGGAGGCTCTCAAGGCGGCGATGCGCTACGCGGGAGCACAGGCGTGGTATGGCCTGAGGCTGCTGGGGCGGTCGGGGCGGGCGTTGCCCAAACTGGCCCCCGCTCTGCTCATCGTGCTGGCGCTGTTCGCCTGGAACACCAGGGCTCCGTACTGGGCGGTCCCAGCCCTGCCCGGAACGAACCGCATCGAGAGGACTGCTCCTGATTTCCACTCATTGCGGCTGTTCCTGCGCTCGCCGGTTGCGTGGGCCGTCACGTTAGTTCTCGATGAGGCGGCAAGCCCTCTACCGTTCCCCCGCATGGTCTGGACGTTGTTGCTTTTCGCGAGAGCGCCCTCTCCAGTTGAGATGCAGCGGCCGAGCGATTTCTTCAAGATGCTGCCGGCGGCGGGGGTCGAGGTGCTAGTTGGAGCGCTAGTGTTCGCGTTGCTTCTTGTGCTTCTCGCCGACCGACTGTCCGGAGGCGGCCCGAAAGGACGAATCCGCCAGCGCTTCCGGGCTATACTGCCTCCCGTTCTGGCACTGACGGCACTGCTGAGCGCGCTGTTCCTCCTCATCTCCTACCTCAGTGTCTACGTGTGGCAGGGGCGCGGCACCCACCTTTGGTGGCTGCTATCCGCGGCGAAAATCCTGCTGCTGCCGGCGCCCTACCTGATCGCCGCGCGGGGGTTGGGGCTTTGGAGGGCCATCGCTCAAGGTCTGGGAATTTTGCGCCGCCGCATCGTGGCAGTCTTGGTCGTACTGCTGCTCGCCGGCGTGATGCTGGTTGCGGAGAGAGAAGTGGGAGGGGCGATCGCTCGGAACCTCTTCTGGGATGCCCGCTTCCCGTTTGCAGTGCAGGCGCTGTGGATGGTGGTGCTAGCGTTGCTGACGTGCGTGCGCGCGATCACCTCGGTATGGGTTGCGGGGGCGTGGATGCTCCTAGCGGTGGACGAGGGGCCCGCGGCGGAGGCGGGCGGGGCATAGCGGGCGAGGGGCGGTCCGTCG